>JBHIDJ010000003.1:0-89266 GCA_046760105.1 Acidiferrobacterales bacterium
TCACGACTAACCGTTCACGACAAAAAGGCGCTGCCTAAACCTCAAGCAGCGCCTCTCGATCCCACAGTGTCACTTGCTTCAAGCGAGCCAATAGACCAACACGAACAGGAATAACCAGACCACATCCACGAAGTGCCAGTACCAGGCGACAGCTTCAAAGGCAAAATGGCGGTCCGGTGTGAAGTGTCCTTTGATGGCTCGGCCCAGGACGGCGATCAACATGATCGTTCCCATGGTCACGTGGAAACCGTGGAAACCGGTGAGCATAAAAAAGGTGGCCCCGTAGACACCGGTACCTAGGGTAAGCCCGAGCTCGGTATACGCCTCGACGTACTCGCCGACCTGGAGCGCCAGGAAGCAGATGCCGAGCACGATGGTCAAAAACTGAAACGTGATGAGCTGTCCGCGGTTATCCTTCAGCAGACCCCAGTGCGCGATGGTGACCGTTACCCCGGAGCTTAACAGGATCAAAGTATTCACCGCCGGGATACCCCAAGCGGCCATCGGCGTGAACTGACCCGGGCCAGGTAGCTCGTGTTCTACCGGGAAGAAGGGTTCGAGACCCTTTGGTCCTGCCGTTGGCCAGTCAGCGTCGAAGCCGGGCCACAGCAGCTCGGTCTCCCCAAGCCACGGCACCGCGAACATGCGGACATAAAAGAGCGCTCCGAAGAAGGCGCCGAAGAACATCACTTCGGAGAAAATAAACCACGCCATACCCCAGCGGAAGGAGTGATCGACCTGTTGGTTGTAAACACCACTCTCGCTTTCGCCGATGACCTGACCGAACCAGCGGAACATCATGTAAATGATGATGGCGGCGCCGAGCAACATTAGCCACGGGCCGATGCCGACATCGTTAATGAACAAAACGAAACCCAAGGCCAGTGAAAACAGGCCCGCGGAGGTGATCACCGGCCAGGGGCTCGGGTCGGGAAGATAGTAGTCACCGTGTGCTGCGGCCATGCATGTTCCCCTTTAGTTCTAGAGCTCTAGTCTCCGATAGCAAATCTTATCCGCCAGACCACCTATTCTGAACGAGAGTACTGCCACGTTCACTTGCCACATGCGCATTGCCTTCGTTTTGTTTAGCCGGCGCCTTGTCCAAGTAGTGAAACGCATAAGAGAGGGTCAATGTTGTTACATCTTTCGGCAAATCACGTTCCACCAGGAACCTCACCGGCATCTCCCGGCTTTCCCCGCCCTTTAGCTCCTGCCGTTCGAAACAAAAGCACTCCACCTTCTTGAAGTGGGCGGCCGCGCGTCCCGGACTCACGCTCGGGACCGCCTGGGCGGCCACCGTTTGACCGCTCGCGTTTCGCGCATAGTACTTGACGGTGAATGTCTCCCCCGGGTGGATGCGTACCTTCTTTTGCAAGGGCCGAAATTCCCACGGGAGACCGGTCATCACCTGACTCGTAAATTCCACGGTCACCCACCGGCTCGTGTCGGCCTCGCTTGCCGCAACCGCCTCGGCATTGGCCCGACCGGTCTTGCCGTTGAGACCGGTTATCTGACAAAACACGTCATAGAGCGGTACGAGCGCGAAGCCGAAACCAAACATCGCGAGTGTCAGCACCACGAGTTTGCTTACCAGGCGTTTGTTTTCGCGGGCTAAGCGATCCGCTGCGCTCACCACCAGCCCCCGAAGATGGTAAAGAGATAGAATCCGAGCGCAATGACCCCCAGGATCAGCGCCGTGCGCACCACTGCGCGTCTTTGCTCGGGTGTTTTCTCCGTGTCGACTGTCATGGACTTATCAAGTCAGTGGTCCGCACCTTCGGCGGCGTCGAGAAGGTGTGATACGGCGGCGGCGAGGAAAGCGTCCACTCGAGCCCATGGGCACCCTCCCACACCTGGCTCGTGGCCTTCGCACCACCACGGACAGTCTGGATAACGATGTACAGAAACAGCAGTTGTGACAGACCCAGTCCGAAGGCGCCAACGCTTGACCACATGTTGAATTCCGTGAACTGCAAGGCGTAGTCAGGTATGCGCCGGGGCATGCCCGCCAGACCTAAGAAGTGTTGCGGGAAGAAGGTGATGTTGAAAAATATGGTGGTTAACCAAAAATGCCACTTGCCTAGGGTCTCGTTGTACATGTGGCCGGTCCACTTGGGCAGCCAGAAGTAGACCGCCCCCATAATCGCCATGATGGAACCGGAGAAGAGCACATAATGGAAATGCGCCACGACGAAGTACGTGTCATGATACTGGAAGTCCGCCGGTACGATGGCGAGCATGAGGCCCGACAAGCCACCGATGGTGAACAGGAAAACAAACCCGACGGCGAACAACATCGGGGTTTCGAACGTCATAGAGCCGCGCCACATGGTGGACACCCAGTTAAAGACTTTTACCCCCGTGGGCACCGCGATCAACATTGTGGTGTACATAAAGAACAACTCACCCGCCGTGGGCATGCCCACTGTGAACATATGATGCGCCCACACGACGAATGATAGAAAAGCGATGGACATGGTTGCATACACCATCGAGTCATAGCCGAACAACGGCTTGCGGGCGAAAGCAGGGATGATCTGCGAGACAATGCCGAAGGCGGGGAGGATCAAGACATACACCTCGGGATGGCCAAAGAACCAGAACACGTGCTGGAACATCACCGGATCGCCACCGCCCGCGGCATCAAAAAAGTGCGTACCGAAATGACGGTCGGTCAATAGCATGGTCACCGCACCCGCGAGCACCGGCATCACCGCCAGCAGCAGGTAGGCGGTGACAAGCCAGGTCCAGACAAAGAGCGGCATTTTCATTAACGTCATGTCCGGCGCGCGCATGTTGAGAATGGTGGCGATGATGTTGAGCGCGCCAAGTACGGAGGAGATACCGAGCATATGGATCGACAAGATGGTGAGGTCCATGCCCATGCCGGTCTGGAGGGTCAGCGGCGGGTAGATGGTCCACCCGGCCTGCGGAGCACCCCCAGGGACGAACAGCGACATCAACAGCAAGGTTATGGCTGGGGGTAGCAGCCAAAAGCTCCAGTTGTTCAGTCGCGGCAGGGCCATGTCCGGGGCCCCGACCATCATCGGGACCTGCCAGTTGGCCAAGCCCACGAACGCCGGCATGATAACGCCGAAGATCATCACCAGCGCGTGCATGGTGGTCATCTGATTAAAGAAAAAGGGTTCCACCACCTGCAGTCCGGGCTGGAACAGCTCGGCGCGAATGATCAGAGCCATGGCCCCGCCCACGAAAAACATGATTAAGGCGAACACCAGGTACAGCGTTCCGATGTCTTTGTGGTTCGTCGTGAACAACCAGCGGGTAATACCCGTCGGATGCTCGTCATGATGTGCCGTTGCTGCTGTTGCCATCTTTCGGTCTCCTATAAACCTAGAATAGCTAAACCTTACTTGCGTGCGGCCTTGACCTGCGCAGGCTGAACGACGTCGCCGGTCTTGTTGCCGAACGCATTACGTTGGTAGGTGATGACGGCGGCGATGTCCACGTCATTGAGCTGAGGGGCAAACGCCTGCATGGCAGTTCCCGGTTTTCCACTCAGAACAATCTGCAGATGCCCATCGACCGGTCCCGTCGCGATCTTGCTTCCAGCGATCGCCGGGAATACGCCAGGGATGCCCTGGCCGTTCGGCTGGTGGCACGCGGCACACAGCTTGTCGTACGCGCCTTTGCCACGTTCCATAAGCTCGTCCATGGCCCATTCTTTATCCGCACCTGCGGCGGCGGCCATTGCTAACTGCTTCTGCTCGCCGACCCATTTGTTAAAGGCGTCCTCGCTCACCGCTTCTACCACGATCGGCATGAACCCATGATCTTTGCCGCACAGCTCCGCGCACTGACCCCGGTAGGTCCCGGGCTTTTCGATACGGGCCCACATTTCATTGATGAACCCGGGGATACCGTCCTTTTTAATCCCGAGCTGTGGCACCCACCAGGCATGGAGCACATCGGCAGTCGTCACCAACAAACGAACCTTTTTGTCGACCGGGAGTACCAGCGGATTATCGACCTCTAAGAGATAATGCGGACCTTTTGCTTCCTCATTGCCGATTTGCGCCCTAGGGGTGGCGAGCACACTGAAGAAGCCAACATCATGATCCAAATAGTCGTATCGCCATTTCCACTGATAGGCCGTGATCTTTACCGTCATATCGGATTCACTTACATCATCCATGTCGAGCAACACGGCGGTCGAGGGGATCGCCATAGCTACCAGGATCAAGAACGGGATGATGGTCCACACGACCTCGAGCTTTGAGTTTTCATGGAACTTTGCTGCTTTATGGCCAAGGCTCTTGCGATGAGCATAGACCGAGTAAAACATAACGCCGAAAACCCCGATGAAAATAATGACGCAAATGAAAAAGATGAGATGATGCAGATCGAGAATATCGCGGGCAATCGGCGTGACGGGTGTTGGAAAGTCATACTCGTACGCCGCCCCCGCGAGCTTCGAGGCGACGAGCAGACCCACACCCGAAATCAGGCTTAGGAATCTACGCTTTGCTTTAACGAGACGGAATATCGGCATGCCTTTCTCCACAGCAATTCAACTCTTGCCAACGTTCGCTTTATTTATATGCCATTCGGCCCAGGATGGTTATCAACTCCTTGGCCAGGGTTAGTTTATCCTCCTCCTTAATGCCGGCGCCGAGTTCTACGAAACGCCCGTGGGACCCCAGCAATAAGCGCGGCGGATACCAACGGTGCCCACTAGACTCCAGATTGACTTGAGTCCAGTGACGCTGAAACTCGTGTCGAGACTGTGACTGCCCATCTTGCTTTATGACGCTTAGTCTGTCGCCGTCAACTATCACCACTTCGTGATCATTCGTGTGTCGGTATACAAAGAAATAAAAGACGGCACCGATGACCACCGCCTCTAAACCGGCAAAGGGTAAAACCATCCACGCTCCCACCCCGAGAAATCCCAGCGCGATGATGAGCAGCAACCCCAGATAGGCGATGAACAACCAAATCATACCACGCAAGGAAAGCGAGCGGTTGGGCCGGATAATAACGTGCTGCACGGGTTCTACGAGACTTTCAGACCTCTTGCAGTTTTTCACTGCCTGTCCTGTTGCAGATCTCAGCCGAAGCTTACTGGATGTTGCTTTGTGTTCAGTCCTCCCTCGTTGCTGGCATTCGGCCAGTCAGCGCATCGCGGACGCTACCACATGGATTATAGGCCTGCAACAGACGATAGCATCCCACCCACTTAAAAAAACAAGGCAAGTCAAACACTTTTGTCACCAACCCGTTCGGTTACGGTGAGCAGTGCGTTCACGTCCAGGTGCTCCGCGACTGACGCCGGCGTCAGCTCACAGTCCGCATGTGCGGCTACGCCGAGCGGCGGCGCATCGATGCGCGCTTTTAGCGTATCGACATTCTCCTCAAACAGATCGAGGGCGGGTTCGATCTGATTGGCCACCAAACCTATGAGTGCCAGGCCCGTACTGCACACAGCCCTCACCGTTTGCCGATCTCGGTGTCAGTGCCGGTTACAAACCAGCCTCCACCGCGAGGCCTGTGTGCACGCAATCCGGGTGCTTGGCGGCCGCGTTCGCGGGACATGGCCTTCATCGTTTGAGCTGGTCGAGTGGAATCGAAACCGAGCGTGCGCTACGTACTCGCGAGCGTGACTCCGCCGCCCACGCATGACCGTATACCGCCTCATAGCTGGCTGGAATCAAGCCGTCGCGCGCGTGCGCCTCGTACGCGGATTTAAATGAGGCGAAGCTGGCCTTGCCAGTGAGGCCACGGAGGCGATCACGGTCGACATTATGCGCACCGAGTCGCTTGAGATCGCGGAGCAGGGCCATGACGTCGGGATAGGTCAGGGTGAAGTGCTCCACATCCATCACCGGTTCGGCAAACCCGGCCCGCACGAGCGCGTCACCGACGTCGTGCATATCAAGAAACGTGTGAACATGCGGACGCTCATCTACCGCACGCCAGGCCGCACGCAGCTCGTGCAATGTATCCGGCCCGAAGCTCGTGAACATCAGGACCCCACCTGGCCGCAGTACCCGCGCGAACTCTTGAAATACCGTGTCAGGGGTACACCACTGGAGTGTCAGATTAGACACGATCATGTCCACCGCCGCGTCAGCCACCGGCAGGGTCTCGGCATCACCACAGACGAAACGTTGACGAGTACGCCAGTGCGTCTGGGTTTGCGCCGCCCTCGCCATACCGTACGCGAGGTCAACGCCAACGATCACCGCTCCTTTGTAGCGTTTCTGCAGGGCACGGCTGCAATGCCCGGTGCGACAACCCACGTCGAGCACGCGCTGCGGGCTGCATCTAATAAGATCCAAGCGCTCCAACATCCGGTTGGCGATCTCGCGCTGTAGCACGGCGCTATCGTCGTATGTATCCGCTGCACGCTCGAAAGCGGCCCGCGCTTGCCTCTTGTCGAGCATTATGGCGGGTGGGATTGAATCACTCATGATTAAACGCCTCTAACATCTGCTTGAACACTTGCGGATGCGACAAAAATGCGCGTGACCACCGCTCGGAATGACCGTCAAACGAGCATACGGCAGTTGACTACAGAACGACAGTAAGGTCTCGTTACCGACCTCTATCTGAATACCTTGGGGACTGTTTAGTACACGGCGTTCGCGGTAGAAACCTTCAGCACGCCGAGTAGCAAGTCGGGCTGCAAGGTCGCGTACAAACATTTAGATTATGATTCCGGTGGCTGCACGTTGGGGTCATGGACATGGCTAGCTTGCACGTGCACCGGGGATGAACAATGTCGTTCACATTAGCGCTTGTCGTCACCAGCGATGCGCGAGGATGCAAGAACACCAGATGATCTACAACAAGCTAAAAAGTATACAGGAGTGGCTGTTCCCCGGCATCTGCCTTCTTTGTGACGCGCGCATACCGTCGGACAAAGACTTTTGCTCGGAATGTGAAGCCTCTTTGCCGCGTTTGACAGCCGGCTGCCTGCAATGTGCGGCGCCAACCGCGCTGAGCGATGCAGCGATTCATCGATGCGGCCAATGTCAGAAGCGGCCGCCGGTTTTTAGCCGCACCCGCGCGTTGTTTCGCTACGAGCCGCCGATCGATCAGCTCATGCAAGGACTTAAGTATCACGGCAAGTTGGACATCGCGCGGCTACTTGGCATCCGCTTAGCCCGTTTTCTTGCCGTGCAGGAGGGGCTGGATAGCGAACTCATCGTCCCGGTGCCTCTGCACCCGACAAGATTGCGCAGCCGCGGCTACAACCAATCACTTGAGCTCGCACGACCGGTAGCGAAACACCTGGGGATAAGTCTGGACGCTCGATGTGTCCAGCGCGTTCGCTCCACACCGCCACAGACCCACCTGCCACCGAAGGAACGGCAGCGGAACGTACGGGGCGCCTTCGCCGCTACCAATAGCGTTAAAGGCCGCCGAGTGGCGGTGATCGATGATGTCATGACGACCGGCCACACGGTCAATGCCCTCGCACGCTGTCTGCGCCAAGCTGGGGCCAAGAATATCGAGGTCTGGGTGGTAGCAAGGGCATAGCCCGAGTAACAAGTAGCAAGTGTGAAGGGAAAAACCCAAAACTGGCCATTGACCACCACAGGGTCAATATCATCAAGCGTAGCAAAGGGAAATCGGCCGCCTTGCCGGCGCGTGCAAAAATGGGGCCGGAACAGATCGACCGCTTATCCGGCGTTTCTGCACGACTATCGGCTCTCGCCTTTCGTCGCCCCGTTTATCGAATTTCATGTGCCATATATATATGTGCCGCAGGTGTTCACCAGATTACACAGGGGGGCGCAGGGATGTTACCAGTTGTACTGAAGCTTCTGACGAAGGCTGCAAAAGAGAGACGCCGCGCGGCCATTCGCTACAAGGGTCAACACCACCTCAGAATCGTCGAGCCCCATGTCATCTACATGGGCGACGATAGTAGTGCTGTTGCTGAATGCTACCAGGTCAACGGTTACTCGGTGTCAGGAAAGACACCGCCTTTCTGGCAAACGTTCCGCGTCAAAGACATCGATGCCGTGTTCCTGCTCAATACGCCGTTTGAGGCGCCTAGGGCGAACGGCTTCAGGTTGAATAAGACGGGTTATACACGGCTAATCGCGATGGCCTACGACCGGCCGCCAGCTATCCCACGACCCAACCAGAACCGCCATTCCGACACATTGCTGAGCCAGACACGCCAGTGGTGGACGCAGGTGGAATCGGCGATAGACGGGTTTCTCTCCGACGAAAACGCCGATCAAAGACGGCCTTAAACACAATAGCGAGTTGCTAGTGGCTCGTAGCTAGTGAGACGAGCTAGCGACTAGTGGTTCAGAGTTTTTCCTCGCTACTAGCTACACGCTACCAGCTACTTTATTTCGGTTTTCGTAAACGCCGGGCGCTGGTGCACGTATTGGGCGAGCTTCTTGTCGAGCCCACGCGCGCTGATCGCACGTGCGTACGCCTTGCGCGCCGCGCCCCATTTGGCTCGCGTGTCGAGCGACATAACGAAACCTAGTCACCACTGAGTATGATGCGGTTGCAATTTGACCGCGCGGCTGTAGATTTGGATCGTCCCGGATGTCGCCCTGCCCGCCGATAAAGCGTGGCGAGAAAATCCAAGAATTCGGGATCATCCTTGGCATAATCCAGGGCCTGCTCCCTTGATGGCAACCCCTTGTGTAAAGTCAGGGGCTCGTGCGCCGGCTGCGGACCACGTTTAGGATTAAAATGCCCCACCACGACAGAACTCTCTGGTTTTCAGCAAGGGGCATGTTAAGGAAGAGGATTGCCAAAAGATGTTCCACGTTGTGCTGTACCAACCCGAGATACCGCCGAACACAGGGAATGTGATCCGCCTGTGTGCTAACACCGGCACGACATTGCATCTGATCGAGCCCTTGGGTTTTGCACTTGACGACAAGCAGCTGAAGCGAGCTGGTCTCGATTACCATGAATGGGCAAACGTGAGCACCTACGCCCATATCGACGACTTCATCGAGCGCGTCAAGCCTGCACGCCTGTTTGCCTTCTCAACTAAGGCCGACCGCCTTTACACCGCCGTTGACTATCGCGAGCACGACGCATTGGTCTTCGGCCCAGAGACCCGCGGTCTGCCACGAAGGCTTCTCGAGGACCTGCCGCCGGAGCGGTGTCTCCGGTTGCCGATGCTCCCTGACGTTCGCAGCCTCAATCTGTCCAACGCCGTCGCGGTGGTCGTGTATGAAGCCTGGCGTCAGGCGGCGTTTAAGGGCGGCGGCTAGGCTACCTGCTGGGCACCCGGTGACATCAGGGCCAGCCGTACGCAGCCCCGGAGTGATAAAACCCGGTAAACCTGGGCCTTATGAATGCAGCAAAAGCCGACTAATAATTAGATCTGATGGCGGCCCAGAGCTTATCTTCTTTGCGGCGCCCGTTTTCTTGACGCCGATCGGGTTTTTTCGGTTCAAAACGCACTTCACCGCGGCGGTCTACATTAACGCGCCGCACACGCTTGCGCCGTTCTACTCCCTGATACTCCGTTGTGCTTACCTTGTCTTGCATCCTTTCACCTCCTTGCTATTAGCACACGTCCAAGAAATGCATGCCATAACGCCGTTCTGGCGTCGCCGGCAATCGGTGTGGAAAAGCCCAGGATGGCACCCCGAAAGACTGAGGGTGCACCCCCACCCAAGGGAAGAAGATGCAAAGATCAGGCCAGATTCTCGGGCTGACTAGCCGTTTGCGTGCATTGCGCCGACACTGCTTCGCTGACGCTAATCACCGATTTGACCGTACAATAACCGTCAACGAAGGTGTGCACCCACTTATAGAGATCCTTGGCATGTTTTGGCGAACGTGGCTCGCTTTACTGCTGATACTAGCGTACGCGTTACCGGCGGGAGCGGAACAGCAACCTCACGCGAACGGGACGTTGACGCCGACCCTGGACGCAAAACAAGAGTTCAAACGACCCGGTGAGCTTTTGCGTGACATTCCCACGATAAGGGATTTGCTCGAGCGCGCAGGGGAAAAGGCTTACTCGAAATGCCTTAGGAGGCTTGGCGAAGCCGAGCTCTGTGAGTGCATCACAAATCGCATTCCTTTGAAACTTGACCTGCTCTGCTACATCAGGGTGGTCGAGCGTACGAAGGAATAGAGCCTCCACCGATGGGATGTCTCGGATTAGGGAAGGAAGAATCATAAAACGCCGACCGCCGTTGAGAGGCGACGCCTTAGTCCTCACGTTGATAGCCTTGATGTTTATCGGTAGCTGCAGGTCGTCGACTGAACCCTTAGTGGCGCGTGAGCTAAGTGCCACGCGCCTAATCCATGTTAAAACCACCAAAGACAAGGTCCTTGAAAGGCTTGGGGAGCCGAAGGAAAGGTCGGCCGATGGAAGATTTCTTTTGTATCAGTATTGGGAACGAGGGCGGAAGAAGGTCAAGTGGTCTACTTCAGATTTCGAACTGGTCTCACGCAAGATGTATGAGGTTCAACTCATCATAGAGTTCGACAGCAATGATCGCATCAAACGATATAAGACACACAAATGCAAAACCGACAACGACCCTGTGTGTAATCGGGCAAAGTCCTTGTGCGAGATGCTCAAAAAGCTCGGGGACGAAGATCTGCTAGCAGTGTATTGCCGAAGTTCGTAAAACCCCCTCCCCCTATCCCCCTCCCACAAGGGGAGGGGGTACAGGGTTCATGCGTGGGGATGTGTCGAGGTGACACGAAATAGCGTTGAGTGTTTTTTCGCCCCTTGGTCAAGCCACCCCCACGCTAGCCCTCCCCCACTGGGGGAGGGTGTGGGAGGGGGAATTACCTCCCCCACTCGTTGGGGGAGGTCAGGAGGGGGACTATTCGGCTCGTGGCTCGCGACTTAACAGCGCTTCCACCGCGTCCTGCGGCAACCTATTTTCATAGAGTACGCGGTAGACTTGCTCGGTGATCGGCATCTCGACGTTCATACGCTTTGCGAGCGCATAGAGCTCCTTGGCGGTGGCTACGCCTTCGGCTTCTTGGCCAAGCTCCTTGAGGATATCCGGTAGCTTGCGGCCCTGACCCAAGCCGAGGCCTACCCGGCGGTTACGCGACAGGTTATCGGTACAGCTAAGGATGAGATCACCGGCACCGGCGAGACCCATAAAGGTCTCCATGGCCCCGCCCATGGCCACGCCCAGACGTGCCAGTTCGGCCAGTCCGCGGGTGATGAGCCCCGCGCGTGCGTTCGCGCCAAAACCCAAACCGTCGCTGATCCCAGCGGCGATGGCCATGACATTCTTTATCGCGCCGCCAAGTTGCACGCCGGGCACGTCGCGGCTGGTGTAAACGCGCACACGCTCGTTACGCAACCAGCCGGCGATCGTCTGGGCGGCGTCATCGCGCTCGGCGGCGACCGTAAAGGCTGTGGGTAGCCCCTGCGCTACCTCGCGTGCAAAAGTAGGACCAGAGACGACACCGACCGTTGCACCATCCCCGAACACCTCATAGGCTATCTGGTGCAACAGTTTACCCGTGCCTGGCTCTAGGCCCTTGGTCGCCCAAGCGACCAAGGCATCCGCCGCCAGGTGGGGTTGGAGTACCTGCAACACGCTGCGGAACGCGTGGCTGGGCACGGCGACAAGAAAGCGGCCGTGACTCGCGAGGGCCGTGAGCTTGTCATCAACGACAAGGCGTTCAGGGAAACGAATGCCGGGGAGATACTTGGCGTTCGCGCGCTCTCGGCCCAGGCGTTCGAGTGCTTGCCGATCATGGCCCCAAAGGTGAACCATAAACCCGTTGCGTGCCACCAGGATCGCAAGCGCCGTGCCCCACGACCCGGCCCCTAGCACCGCAACGGCGAGATCGCTTTTGCTGCTCATCGTTCTCGGGGTGGTCTAAAAGACCCAGCAGCGCAAGGAGCAAGGTCTATTAGCACATATGCCAACGGCAACCCTGGTTGCCGATTGATGTGCCGAGGTGATGTGGACCAACGTCTTGGGTTGAGTGCGGATATCGGCGCCTAGACCTGTGCCTTATTTTTCTGTTTGTCCTCGTACAACGCCTGAAAATCGATCAGGTCGATCAGCAGTTGCGGGAAGCCACCCTTAACCACCACGTCGCAAACTGCCTCACGCGCGAAGGGCATAAGAATATTCGGGCAATTGACTTCCAGTATCCTTGGCAGATCTTCAGGCGGTACACCCCAGATTTGAAACACCCCGCCCTGGCGGACCTCTATGAGAAAACTGGCCATGTTATCTTGACTAACGGCAACTTTCACGGTTATCACGACTTCGTAAAACCGCTTCTTGTCGTCAATCGGCTGATGGTGGATGTTGCACTTGATGCTGACCTCCGACGACGCGTCGGTATTGCCAAACACCCTAGGTGAGTTAGGACTCTCATAGGAGACATCTTTTAGATACGCCTTCTCAAACTTAAAAATACTGTCTTGCGCAGGCTCAGTAACTGCCATGCGTTCCCCCTTCTATCGATGTCTTTCAAGGCGCGCCCGCAACTTCATCCTGCTTGCTGAGCACATTTACTTCTCGACCGGCAGATTATCCTTCTCCCAGGCCGGCAGACCGCCGGCGAGCGTATAGACTTTCTCGAAGCCGTGCTTACGCAGTATGACGGCACCACGGCCGGAGCGGTTGCCGCTTCGACAACTGAGCAAGATCGGCTTGTTTTTGTGCTTCTCAAGCTCTTTGGCGCGCCCAGGCAGCCCCGCCAACGGGATGTTGATCGCCTGCGGAATATGGCCCGTTTTGAACTCATGAGGCTCACCTACGTCTACGATCACTGCCGATTCGTGATTAATCAGCCGCACCGCATCCCATACATTGACATCCTTGATCCCGTGAAACAGGTTGGTCAGCGGCCCCAGGGCGAACAAAGCCAGCACTACGATCAGGGCAACAAACAGATACCAGTATTTGATGGCGAAGTCGACGTACTCCATAAGGCACCAAGCGATTAGTTCGAGCTCAAGGAAAACGCAACGAAAGACTTTTCACACTCGAGCGCATACCGCATCCACATGAAGGTGTCCTAGCGCTGCCGGCTACAGAAGGCTTCGCGCAACGAATCGATTAGTTTTACGATCCGGTTATCCTCGATACGGTAATACACCTTGTTGGCATCTTTACGAAAAGCAAGTATTCCCTTGTCGCGTAGAATCGAAAGATGTTGCGAGATGTTGCTTTGTGAGGTGCCGACGCGCTCGACGATATCCTGGACACTTACCTCTGTGCAACCGCCGAGAATGCATAGTATCTTCAGGCGCAAGGGGTGGGCCATAGCCTTCAGCGAACGAGACGCGATGTAGATATCGTCCTCATCGTTGATCAGGGCTTCGCGAAAATTCTCCGCACCTGCACGCATCTACTTGCTTCTCACTTCATTGGCTATGCAGTCAAAAACGGAAGTGGCCCGGCTAAGCGCTCGACAAGTCGTCGGGAGGTATATTATTAAAACATTATACAATAATATACCTTTTCCGAAAGAATCAAAGGGCTCAGCATGTGACTCGCTCGTGACTGCTCCTCGCTGGCGTCACCAGTGGCATCAATCTACTTCGCAGCATAAATGCGTCTCAACGGAAATCACATCAGGACACTAGCGGCCTTGCTAGTGTCGTCGACGGTACTGTTGCTCGCTGACGTGGAGGGCAGCAACAACCCTGGGCAGCCGCCGACGGCGAAACAGGAAGCCCGGCTCGAACAGTTGCGGGCGCGCATCCGCGCACTGAAGGCGCAGCTCGACGAGACGGTCGACAAACGTGACGCCCACCGTGTAGAGCGCCGCGAGCTCGAGAGCCAAATCGGCAAGCTCATCAGCAATCTCCGGCAACTCGGTACCCGCCTTGAGTCGCAAACCGACGAGCTTCGTGGGCTTGAGAGACGTCGGACCCGGGCGCAGGCGAACTTGCGCAGCCAGAAGGCGGGGCTAGAACAGCAGGTGCGAGCAGTCTATGCCATGGGTCGACAAGGCTATGCCAAGATGTTGCTCAATCAGGACGACCCCGCTGCTGTCAGCCGTATCCTCGTTTACTATCGCTACCTGAACCAGGAACGTCTAGCGCAGATTGGCCGGATCAAGTCGGCGTTAGTAACCCTGCGAACGGTGGAGCACGACATCCATACACAACGCCGGGAACTTGAGACGCTGCGGGCCGCCCAATTAGAGAGAAAGCGACGGCTGCAGGCAAAGCGCGCACGGCGTGCCGAGGTCCTCGCCCTGCTGGAGCGTCAAGTCGACGATCAGACGGCGGAGATCACACGGCTGCGCCAAGACGAGCAGCGACTAGAGCGCCTGCTCGACCAACTGCAAGACTACCTCGCTGACGTACCACGCACGCCTGGGCAAGCGACACGCTTTCAGGACCACAAGGGCAAGCTCCCGTTACCCGCCCACGGCAGGGTTCTGGCTCGCTTCGGCACGGCTAAGAACAGCGGTAGGTTGCGCTGGAAAGGGGTGTTTCTGAGTGGACGCCTCGGCCAGGATGTGATCTCGGTGGCTCGCGGTCGGGTCGCTTTCGCCGACTGGCTGCGCGGATTTGGACTACTATTGATTCTGGAGCATGGTGATGGCTATATGACGTTATATGGCCACAACCAGAGCCTTTATGCACAGGTGGGTGACTGGGTTGAGGCTGGACAAGTAATCGCCAGTATGGGAAATACCGGCGACGCACGCCAACCTGGCGTATACTTCGAAATCCGGAAAAAGGGACACCCGCAGGATCCACTGAAGTGGTGCCGGTTACCCTGAGGGGGAACCTAGCGATTTGTTTTTTGGTCTCGCGTTCAGCGAACCACAATGGAGATAAAGCAATGACGTATATCACACGTTACACCCTGATTCTGTTACTGGGGATTTTCATCGGCGCGGGAGTCACCCTCGACGGGGCTGTACTTGCTGAACGCGATGCAGCGAAGGCGGGTGCCGGCGCACTGCCGCTGGATGAACTGCGGACCTTTACCGAGGTGTTTAGCAAGATCAAATCCGACTACGTCGAGGACGTCGCGGACAAAAAACTGCTCGAGGACGCGATCGACGGCATGCTAGCAGGTCTCGACCCGCACTCTACCTACCTTGACCCGCAAGGTTACAAAGAGGTACGGATCGGTACGGAGGGACAGTTCGGCGGCCTCGGTATCGAGGTCACAATGGAAAATGGTTTCGTCAAAGTGGTGTCACCCATCGAAGATACCCCGGCGGCGCGTGCCGGGCTAAAGCCCGGGGACTTGATCGTTCGCTTAGACGATAAAGCAGTCAAGGGCTTGACACTCACGGAGGCGGTCAAACTCATGCGAGGTAAGCCGGGCTCCGACATTACGCTCACCGTGGTCCGAGAAGGCGAGACTAAACCGCTAAAGTTCACGATCACCCGGGCGGTCATAAAGATCCGCAGCGTGAAAAGCCGTATGTTAGAACCCGGCTACGGTTATCTGCGAATCACCCAGTTCCAGGCCAATACCGGTAGGAATCTCAAAACTGCCGTGCGCAAACTCGAAGAGGAAAACAAAGGGAAACTGAGAGGCGTGGTGTTGGATCTGCGCAACAATCCGGGCGGCGTCCTCAATGCAGCGGTGGCAGTTAGCGACGCCTTTCTCGACGACGGCGTTATCGTCTACACGGAAGGTCGCGTGGCAGATTCGAAACTGAAATTTAGCGCCACTCCCAGTGAGGCGCTAGAGGACGCACCAATGGTCGTCCTGGTGAATGGCGGATCAGCATCAGCATCGGAGATCGTGGCCGGCGCGTTGCAGGATCACAAGCGCGCGATTGTCATGGGAACAAAGACCTTCGGCAAAGGCTCGGTGCAGACCATTATGCCGATGAGTAACGGCGCGGCATTGAAGCTGACCACGGCCCGATACTACACGCCCAGCGGTCGGTCGATCCAGGCCACGGGTATTGACCCGGACATCATCACTGAGGAGGCGACGCTGACCAAAAGCGAGACCGATAAGGACAGGCTTAAAGAAGCCGACCTTTCGGGTGCGCTGGGCAACAGTATCCCAGAAGCGCTGCCGCTGGGGACAGACAGGCCCACCGAAAATACCGCTTCCGAACCGGCGCGCGCTGATTATCAACTGAATGAGGCGCTAAACCTTCTGAAGGGGATCAATATCTATAGCAAGAAAAGTGGCTGATGCGCTATGCGGCGTTGCTCATATGTGTATGGCTGTCGCTGAGCCAAGTAGCCCACGCGGCCGATACCACTGAAACACCAGTTGCCTCTATAAGTATTATCATCGATGACCTAGGCAACAGCCTGCGCGCTGGGATGCGCGCAATACGGTTGCCGGGGGCGGTCGCCTGTGCGGTGTTGCCGCATAGACCCCATGCGGTACACCTCGCACATGCGGCGCACGCCAGCGGTAAAGAAGTCATTCTGCACCTACCCATGGAGTCCGCCGACGGCGTCGACTTGGGGCCCGGTAGCGTGCACACAGACATGACGCACCTTACGATGGCGATGACCCTGCGTGACGACTTGCAGGCTGTACCGCACGCGGTGGGGGTGAGTAACCACATGGGAAGTCTATTCACCACGCAACCGAAGCTGATGCGCTGGTTGATGCAAGCTGTCTTGGACGAGGGTCACCTATTCTTCGTCGACTCTCGCACCACGGCCGACAGCATCGTGCCCAGGGTCGCCGAAGAAGTCGGAGTTCCGTACCTGGTGAGGAATGTGTTCTTGGATCGCGAACGCAATTCGGATGCGATTAACACCCAATTCAAAAGGCTCATAAATGCCGCCCGCGAACACGGCACTGCGCTCGCAATTGGCCACCCTTACGCGGAGACACTGGAGTTCCTGGAACGTCACCTGCCGATGCTGGCGGGCTCCGATATCGAGCTTGTGCCCCTGTCCAAACTATTAGTATTGCGTAACGAGGAGCAAAAACGATGGCAAACGTCCTTGTCCCTCTAGCAGAGGGCTTTGAAGAGCTAGAAGCGGTTACCGTCATCGACCTGTTGCGACGCGCACAAATCGATGTCAGCGTTGCTGGCCTCGCATCGGGACCGGTAAAGGGGAGCCGCAGTACCGTTATCGTTCCGGATCTAAGCCTGGATGCGGCGTTGGGCCGAGAATACGACATGGTCGTGCTGCCTGGGGGGCAGCCCGGCGCTACTCATCTCGAACAAGATGAGCGGATTATGGCCCTACTAAGAAAGATGGCGACGGAGCAACGTTATACCGCGGCCATCTGTGCCGCCCCGAAAGTGCTTGCGGCCGCCGGGATCCTAAACGGCAAGCGCGCCACCAGCTACCCCGATGCTATCGATGCGGATCAGTACCCGCAGGTCACGCTTGCCGCGCAGAGCTATGTCACCGACGGCCAAGTGGTGACGTCCAAGGGTCCCGGCACCGCCATGGATTTCGCCCTAGAGCTCATCCGTTTGCTCGTAGGCAAGCAAAAGCGCGACGAAGTCGAGGCGGCTCTGCAAAGACCCGCCGAACAAGCGCTTTCCCAGCTCGCCGATTGGGGATAGTCACCCTCGTGAACCGTTAGTCGTGAGTCGTTAGTCGTAGACTGCAGTCATAGACTGCTTCGGCTAACCTCCCTTTGGTCAAGCCGAGCCGCCCCCTCTCCATCCCTCCCCCATAAAAGGGGGAGGGTGTATTGTTTTTTTGGCCCCTTGGTCAAGCCGAACGCCAAGGGAAGCCGAAGGGCAGGCCCGAAGGGGAGTGGGAAGGACACCACTCGTTCGCCCCAAGCACAGGGATGTGCTTTGGGCGCACCCTCTGAGGCGACTGAAGGCGTGAGAGTAGCCGCGAAGTTTGCGGCCGCAGACCCAGGGCGTCCTTTCTTTGCGTCCCCTTTCTTTGGACGAGCAAAGAAAGGGGACCCGTCGTACGGGGGCGGAACCCCGTTAATAGAACCGTCGCCGCAGGTGATGTGCAGGGATGCACAAGTGCCGCGAGCGCAGGGCGGGGATTGTTCCTACAATCCGCTCGCATTTCCTCCATCCCTGGAGGTCAGACGCGCACGACTCCATGGAGGGAGGAGGTAGAACCGCGTCGGGAACAGCGGTCGAGGAGCGGCCGACACGAACAAGGGATTTATCGGAAATCGAACCGCGTGTTGAAAAAGATGCGGCTGCGGTCGTAACGTTCTAAATCAAGGCTGAAATTTTCAAGCGTGTAATCTGCACCGGCACTCAGGCGCCAGTTGGGGCGTACGCGCCAGTCCCATCCCGCGGTCACGCGCGAATATTCGGTCGACGCGGCAAGGGGATCCGCGGTGACATCGTTGTCGTAGTCACTGCGTAACATCTTGAACGACACAAATGGGCTGTGTTTTTCGAAGAGCTTCAAGCGACCGCCGAGCGTAAACCCAAAGTACCTTCGCTCCAAATGCTGGAAAACCTCATCCCGTGCGTCCTCATCCCCCACAAATAAACTACCGGTCAGTTGCATTCTGCCTGCCCACTGCCGGGTCCACGCCAGCGACGCCATCGTACTGACTGAATCGTACGGAGTTTCCTCTAGATATACGTCATCACCGTAGCCGGCCGACAGCATAAACGTATTATCTTCGTTTAACCGATGTTGCCAGTTGAGCGCCAGCAGGCCCTGGCCACGGTTGCGCCCGTTGAGTACGGTCGGGTGTTGATAAAAAAGCGATGGCGGCTCGAGTCCCTGCTCCCAGCCGCGTTCCGGGTAGGGCCGAAACGTCGTGTCGCCAAAGACCAGACTCGGGAGCGCAACGCTGAGCAACAGCCCCAGGCAAAAACGTATTTTCAAGCTCGCGTTCATAACGCACTGCAACACGGCATCCATTCCTTGGCCCTATATTAAATCGGAAGTTCGCCCTTTCAAACCCAAAAGCCGTACCGTTCGTCTAAGAATTTCGTCTGGGCCACGCGCGAACGAGAAAGACAATACCTACGCCCGCTAGGATCCAACCGAGTATCGGTACCACCATCCATCCGGGCAGCGCGTAAGCGTTGATACCGAGCGCGACAACGCTTGAAAAGATGAGCCCTACACCAAGTATAGCAAAAAACAACCGCCTGTAATTGACCCCCATCTGCACCCGCAGTCCTTGTAGCTCCTTCGATCTCCACCCAATTTCTAGATCTCCGGAGCGCACACGCTCGAGCACCTCATGCGCAACGCCCGGGAATTTCGGCGCGATTTCCCACCATCTGGGAAGCTCCTGGCGCAACGTGCGTAGCAGCGCCCGCGGCCCGAGGTGTTCACGCGTCCAGTCCTCCAGAAACGGTTTGGCGGTCTCCCAAAGATCGAGTTCGGGATACAAACGGCGCCCGAGACCTTCGATGTTGAACAGGGTTTTCTGAAGTAGAACCAGCTGCGGTTGCACTTCCATATCGAAACGGCGTGCGGTCTGAAAGAGGTGCAATAGGAGCCTGCCGAACGATATGTCTTTGATGGGTTTGGCAAAAATAGGTTCGCATACGGCGCGAATGGCCGCTTCGAATTCATCGACTCGGGTTCCCGGCGGGACCCAACCGGCACGCACGTGCGCCTCCGAGACGGCGCGGTAATCGCGATTGAAGAAGGCGAGAAAGTTTTCTGCCAAATAACGTTTGTCCTGCTCGCCCAAGGACCCCATGATGCCGAAATCAACCGCACGATATTGTCCTTCCGGTGTAACAAAGATATTGCCGGGATGCATGTCAGCGTGGAAAAACCCGTCGCGGAACGCCTGGGTAAAGAATATCTTCACGCCGTTGTGGGCTAACCGCCGCATATTAATGCCGGCCGCCTTCAGTGCCTCCACATCACTGATGGGAATACCACTGATGCGCTCCATGACCATGACCTCGCGCCGGGTGAGGTCCCAGTACACTTGCGGAACATACAGCATGTCGGAGTCCGCGAAGTTCGCGCGGAGTTGGCTGGCGTTGGCTGCTTCGCGTCGCAGGTCGAGCTCATCTCCTAGGGTTTTGTTGAACTCACCGACCACCTCTACCGGGCGCAACCGCCTGACGTCCGTGGAATAGCGTCTGGCTAGACGCGCCACTACATGGAGAACCGCGATATCACGCGCCACCACTCGTTCCACGCCCGGCCTCAGGACTTTGACCGCCACCTCTGTTCCATCCGAGAACCGCGCGAAATGGACCTGCGCAACCGAAGCCGAGGCACCAGGTGAACGATCGAACTCATGGAAGTAGTCGCTTAGCTTCCCACCATAGCCGCGTTCGATGATCGCGACCGCCTGCTCTGCCGGAAACGGGGGCACGCGGTCTTGGAGCTTGCTGAGCTCCATCGCGACATCTTCTGGCAGCAGATCCGGCCGCGTGGAGATGATCTGACCGAACTTGACAAAGATGGGGCCCAGCTCCTCGAGCGCCTCGCGCAGCCGCACACCCCTCGGCACCGGTCGGCGGCGTCGCCAACGCCAGGGCATCACCCGTAACAGCAACCGGTAGGGACGAAACAGGTGGATCGCCGTAACAAACTCGTCGAGGTCGTGCTTCACAAGGATACGAGTGATGCGAAGGAGGCGCCCAAACTGGGCAGGCTTCATCATCGCTTGTGCTCCCGTAAGCGGCGCAGCCGTGCCTCCAAACGATCCGTATCGGCTCGCAGGACATCGACCGCTTCCAGAAAAGCCTCTACCCGGGCACGAGTAGCCAACACACGACTTTCTTCTTGCAAATACTCGGCGAGATCCGCGCCCAGCGTTTGCGCGGATTGCCGCTGCCACGCCCGCGCGTCCCGCACAAAATTGCCGAGCTTGTGTGCCGCGACATCTCCGACCACGTGCGACACCTGCTCCTCCCAATCGATATCCAGATTTTCCATGACTCGTTGAAAGCGCCTACCAAGCTCCACATCGCCACTCGTCTCCAGTTCGCCGGCGGCGAACAGCTCCAGTCTCGCACCACCTCGCAGCAGCCGGAGAAACGTCGGCAACGTGCCACGCAAGGTGACATCGACCTCGTCGTCATAATTGGAAAGCAGTCTTAGTCCTGCCGCCGTGGGTAACACATAGATCTCTGAGGCTGAAGCGAAAGGGACGCCCCCTGCGATGCACAGGCGGATCACCTTTCCCTCGAAAGGGGCAAGCCTGTCCAGGCTCTCACCATCCAGCCGCACCAGGCGATTGACTACCTGTTCCAGGACGTTGACCAAGAATCCTGGTTCATTCACACGTGTACCTCAATCGATCATGTCACACAGCTCATGCCAATTGGTAGTTTTCACACAAATAGGTATGCGTGCACTGAAAAGAGGGTGAATGAACCGATTCGCGCTGTCGACACTCGCGTACTAGATCTTATAGGCCTTGTGCAACGCTACGATGCCGCCGCTCAGATTGAAATAATCGACACGCGCAAACCCAGCCGCTTGCATCATCCCCTTTAGTTCCTCCTGATCGGGATGCTTACGAATGGACTCGACCAGGTAACGGTAGCTCGGCTCGTCGCGAGCCACCAGCCGACCCAATAGCGGTATGACACCGAACGAATAGGCACTATAGAGTGTTGCCAGACCAGGCCGTACCGGACGTGAGAATTCCAGTACAAGCATTCGTCCAGCCGGTCTCAGCACACGGTACATGGACTCCAGCGCCTGATCCATATGAGTCATATTACGGAGGCCGAACCCGATACTGATGCAATCGAAGTGATCGTCAGGGAACGGCAGGTTTTCCGCGTCCGCCTGCACAAACTCGACGTTACCGACTATCCCACGATCGACAAGTCGCTGGCGGCCGACTTTGAGCATGGACTCGTTTACATCGGTGAGCACAACGCGACCGCGCGTGCCCACGCGTTTTGCAAACAAACACGCGAGATCACCGGTGCCGCCGGCGACGTCAAGTACCCGCTGTCCCTCGCGAACGCCACTTTGCCGCGCGGTGAACTGCTTCCACAGGCGGTGAATGCCCAAGGACATTAAGTCGTTCATCAGATCATATCTTTCGGCGACCGAATGAAAAACGTCCGCCACGAGGTTCTCTTTCGCGGACTCCGGGACCTCGTGAGAACCAAAATGGGTCGTCTTGTCGTGGCCTTTAGCTGCTTGTGTCACGGTGTGTGCTCACGCTACCGGCTTCGGGTCACGTTTGTGTCCGGCCTTTTGAAGGCGGTCGACATATTGCTGCCATAGCTGTTTCTGATTGACGCCGAGATGATATAACCATTCCCAAGAATACAAGCCGGTGTTATGGCCATCGTCGAAGTGCAGACAAACGGCGTAGGTTCCCACCGGCTCGATGTTGGTGATGTTTACGTTCTCCTTGCCGACCTGGAGTACGTCCTGGCCGGGCCCATGACCTTGCACCTCCGCCGACGGCGAATACACCCGTAAGTACTCACAAGGGAACTTGAAGCGCGTGTGGTCATCGAACGCGACTTCGAGGATACGCGACTTCTGGTGCAGCCTAATGTCAGTCGGCCTGACCTTGCGTTTTTCCATAGTGAAACCTCAGACGTTTCCCGCATGGGAAACCATGCGATTATACCGGTTTCACGATAGATAAGTGCCTAAAAAAGCAGGCAAAACGCTACTAGGCTCGCGCTAGCGGCCGAACGAATCGATGAACATCCCTTTGAACATGAAGAAGAACATGATCGCTAGCAGTGCGCCCGCGGGCAGGGTAACAATCCAGGACATGAAGATGTTGGCCACCACGCGAATATTGATCGCGGCAATGCCGCGGGCGAAGCCAACGCCCAGTACGGCGCCCACCAGTGTATGGGTGGTAGAAATGGGCAGCCCCGTAAACGACGCCAACACGACTGTACTCGCCGCAGACAGATTGGCGGCAAACCCGCGGCTGGGGGTGAGTTCCGTAATTCTCTTACCGACGGTCAGCATGACCCGGTAACCAAACGTGAGTAGGCCGATCACGATGCCACCCCCACCGGCCAACAACACCCACGGAGGCAGCGGCGATTTCTGTAGTACCTGGCCGGTGGTGACTGTGCTTATGACCGCCGCCATGGGACCCACCGCGTTGGCGACATCATTGGAGCCGTGCGCAAACGCAACGGCGGCGGCCGTGAAGATCATCAATACCCCGAATACTTTTTCTACACTGGCGAAATGGAACTCGCGGTCGGCCTCCGGATCGATCTTGATGCGTTTAACCAAAGAGACGCCGAGCAACGTAGCCACAACAGCCAGTAGTAGTGCGATGCCGAAGCTTTCTGCCGACGTGAGGTTCAAGCCGACGTGCTTGAGCCCCTTTGTGAGGGTGAGCATGACGATGACAAAGCTGACGGCGAAGATATAGATCGGCCCGTATTTCTTGGCGTTCTTTAGGGGTTCCTCCGTATTGATGATTAGCGTCTGGATACTGTTGAACACAGCAAAGGCGACGGCGCCCGCGAGCACGGGTGACACCACCCAGCTCATGGCAATGGTTCCCACTTTTTTCCACTGTACCGCGTCCACGCCTATGCCGACGGCGGCAAAGCCTACCACCGCCCCGACAATCGTATGGGTAGTGGAGACGGGCCAACCCCGTCGCGACGCGATCAATAGCCACACCCCCGAGGCGAGCAGGGCGGCGAGCATCCCGTATATCAGTAGATCCGGCGCATCGGCGAAGACAGAGGCATCGATAATCCCTTTACGTATGGTGGAGGTCACCTCGCCACCGGCGAGATAGGCCCCGGCGAACTCGAATATGGCGGCGATAATCACCGCCTGTATCACCGTGAGCGCGCGCGAGCCGACCGACGTCGCCATCGCGTTGGCGACATCGTTGGCACCAATCCCCCAAGCCATAAACAGGCCGAAGGCGGTAGCAAGTGACAGGAAAACGAGGGTCGAATCTATGGACACGCCCGGCTATCTCGCTAGCAACAGTTGCAAGCGACTGCCGACTCGCTGGGCGTAATCCGCTACCTGCCCGACCCCCTCGATTAGCTGGTACGTAAACATCACATCCGTGGGACGTAGATCGTCCTCGAGCCCGTAGAGAATGGCGCGCAGACGCACTTGTATGCGATCCGTCTCGCTCTCGATGGTGTTGAGCTCGACGATCATACTTTCCACACGTTCGACCTCGATGCCGCGAAAGCCAGTCTCCAACAGCTCGTCCAACTCATTGATGATCTCCAAGGCCTGCGCGGAGGCATCGATCACCCGATCTACGTATTCGCTAAAAAGCTCATGCATCTGTGGCGGCAAACGCATTTGGCGACCGCGCACAAGGCCAGCGATATCCTTCGCCTGATTCGCCATGTTGTCCTGCATCATCAAGACATCGAGCAGATCGCGCCGGTCAACCGGCATGAACAGGCCTATGTGAAGATTATGCCGTAGTTCTTTCTTTCGCGTGTCGGCTTCATGTTCCAACTGCGTAACCTGCTCTTGTATACGCGCGACTTCGGCCTCACTCCCGGTAAGCACGGCGGCAAAAAAGGGTTTTAACAGGCTCACACACGAATGTACCTTGGTCATGTGTTCCTGCAAGGGGCGAATAGGTGATTTTCCGAAAAGCTTGGTGAAATAACCGGTGGGCATTCAGCTTTCCTCTCCAGTCAAAAAACGCCCTTTATTGTTGTAAAGGCATGAGTTAGGTACGCAATATAGGCACAACGCTGAGGCGCTGCAACGATGTTGTCGTCGCAAAGTTTGGTTACACTACACGCCTTTCCTTAGCCGTTTAGATTTCGGTAATTACTGCTACCGCGCCCGGGGCGGCCCCTCTATTTACTGTTGCAACCAGGCGGCAACGCGAGCGCTAAAATAACTAAGGATCGCATCGGCACCGGCGCGCTTTATGGACAACAAAGACTCTAGTACCACCGCACGTTCGTCGAGCCATCCGTTCCGCGCCGCCGCCATGAGCATGGCGTATTCGCCACTTACCTGGTAGACGAAGGTGGGCACACCGAAGCGTTCCTTCACTCGTCGCACAATGTCCAGGTACGGCATGCCCGGCTTAACCATCACCATGTCGGCGCCCTCTTCTAAATCGAGGGCGACTTCGCGCAGCGCCTCGTCACTGTTAGCAGGATCCATCTGATAGCTGTATTTGTCGCCACCGCCAAGACTGGCGGCGGAGTCGACGGCGTCGCGAAACGGTCCGTAAAAACTGGACGCGTACTTCGCCGAGTACGCCAGGATGCGGGTGTGGATAAAGCCCGCACTTTCCAGGGCATCACGGACGGCCCCAATACGACCATCCATCATGTCCGAGGGTGCTACCATGTCGCTACCGGCCTCGGCCAGCGACAAGGCCTGGCGTATCAACACCTCTATGGTCTCGTCGTTCATGACATAGCCGCTCTCATCCACCAACCCGTCCTGCCCATGGGAGGTGAAAGGATCCAGCGCGACATCGGTGATGACACCGAGGCCCGGTAACTCGGCCTTGAGCGCGCGCACCGCACGTTGCACAAGCGCTTCAGGATTGTAGGCCTCCTCAGCTGAAGCCGATTTCCTATCGGCGGGAACAACGGGAAAAAGCGCAATCGCGGGTACCCCCAGGTTGACCAGTTCCTCGGCGTGTTTTAGCAGGTGGTCAATGCTCAAGCGATTAATGCCCGGCATTGATTCCACAGGCTCAACGTGGTCGTTCCCGTCAACAACAAATACCGGCTGGATCAAGTCATCGGCAGTGAGGCGCGCTTCGCGCATGAGCCGGCGGCTAAACGGATCCCGTCGCATACGCCGCATACGTAATCGTGGGAATCGCGTGTTTGCTGAATCGCCAGTGGACATGGTTCTTTAGATCTCCAACTGCGGGGACATGGCCTAGGGTATATAAAAACCCCTACCGACAGCAACGAACTTCCCTGCCCCGCAGCAGTTGCGCGCACATGGTGTAGGACACGTGGCCCGCAGATGTAGCGCTAGCAACGGCGCCCATCGGTGACCCCTGAGCGGTGGGTGGAGGTAGAACTATGGCCTATTTGGCCTTCTTTGCCTTCTTTTTCTTTGCCTTCTTGGCGGCCTTCTTCTTGGCTTTGGCTTTCTTTTTGACCTTTCTGGCCTTCTTGGCTGCTTTCTTCTTGGCCTTGGCCTTCTTCACTACTTTCACTTTCTTTTTCGCCCTCACCTTCTTTTTAACCTTCTTGGCGGCCTTCTTTTTCGCTATCTTCTTCTTAGCCACTTTCTTTTTCGCTTTCTTTTTCTTGGGCTTTGCAGCCTTTGGCTTAACCGTCGGCGGGCGCGCCGACGCCGCTTCGACTCGGCTCATCGCAGCCGCCAGCGGACGAATCTGTGCTTCGACGACATCACAGATATTCTTAAAGATGTCACTAACGCTCCCAATCCCGCGCACCGTCCGCAGCTTTCCTTGCGCTTTATAATAGGAAACCAACGGTGCGGTCTGTTCCTCGTAGACTTCGAGGCGCTTGCGCACCGCGTCTTCGTTATCGTCCGCCCGATGATGCAACACCTGACCGGTCTCGTCGTCCCTGCCAGGAACCTTAGGGGGATGAAAGTAGATGTTGTAGATCCTGCCGGTCGACGGGGCGATGCGCCGTCCCGTCAGCCGTTTCATCAACACCTCTTTGTCGACATCCACAAGAAGAGCGAGCTGCAACGGCTTACCCAGCCGCGCTAACATCGCGTCCAACTCCTGGGCCTGCGGGATATTGCGCGGGAACCCGTCGAGGATAAATCCCGATCTCGCATCGGGTCTCGACAAGCGGTTTTGCACGACACCAAACATGACGTCGTCGGATACGAGCGCCCCCGCATCCATTGCCGCCTTCGCCCTTTTGCCTAGCTCCGTACCCGCTGCAACCTCATCGCGCAAGATATCGCCCGTCGCGATGTGGGGGATTTTAAACTTTTCGATCAATAGCTTAGCTTGTGTCCCCTTACCGGAACCTGGCGCTCCCAGAAGTACGATTCTCATCTTTCTTCTCGCTTAGGTCTGTCGGATTTGCGGTCCCTGCTTTTGCCCCCTTGGAGCCGCGGCGGGGCTAAACTACCTTCTTGTCCCCCGACCGTCAATGGTTTTGGCGGCCTTAAGTACACGCAATTCTCCTATTTTCGCCGTAACCGTGATCGATTACAGAAATTGCGTTAACCTACGCCCCGACTTTGAAGCTAGATCTTGGTCGCTACCTAAAGGGCGAACCGTCACGTGCGATTTGGCACCGCAGCCCCAACATTAAACATAAGGCGGATACCCCATTTATCATTGAAAAAAATGCTCGGAATGCGGTGATTACGGTACTTTTTGGAAACTCATCCCATGGCTAAAGCGAAACCAAAAAACGTGTTTTATGCTCAGTCTGGAGGTGTGACGGCCGTTATTAACGCGACTGCCTGCGGTGTTATCGAGACTGCACGTAAGCACAAAAACAAACTTGGAAAAGTCCTAGCCGGACGCAACGGCATTATCGGCGCCCTCACCGAAGACTTGATCGATACGAGCAAGGAGTCATCATCGGCCATTCGCGGCTTGCGCTATACGCCCGGCGGGGCGTTTGGGTCAGCGCGCTACAAACTAAAGGGCCTGGACGAGAATAAGGCTGAATATGAGCGGCTGATCGAAGTATTCAAAGCCCATAACATCGGTTACTTTTTCTACAATGGCGGGGGCGACTCCCAAGACACCTCGCATAAAGTGTCGCGGATCGGCGAAAAACTCGGTTATCCGATGATATGCATCGGTATACCTAAGACTGTCGACAACGATCTACCTATTACTGACAACTGTCCGGGTTTCGGATCTGTCGCCAAGTACATCGCCACCTCGATTCGCGAGGCCGGATTCGATGTAGCCAGCATGGCCAAAACGTCGACCAAGGTCTTCGTGCTTGAAGCAATGGGACGTCATGCAGGTTGGATCGCTGCCGCCGGCGGGCTGGCGGCGGAAAAAGCCGGTGACGCGCCACATATGATTTTGTTCCCGGAGATAGTCTTTGACGAAGAGAAATTTCTCGCGAAGGTCGACAGCACCGTCAACAAATACGGTTACTGCGCCATCGTCGTCTCCGAGGGAATTAAGAACAAAGACGGCAAGTTCGTGGCCGAGGCTGGCACGCGGGACGCCTTTGGTCATGCCCAGCTCGGTGGCGTGGCACCCGCTGTCGCGCAACTGGTGAAGGACAGACTTGGGTATAAATACCACTGGGCGGTCGCCGACTACCTCCAGCGGTCTGCCCGTCATATCGCCTCCAAAACCGATGTCGAACAGGCTTATGCGCTCGGCAAGGCGGCAGTAAAGCTCGCCCTGAAGGGCCACAATGCGGTAATGCCGACTATTGTGCGTACTTCGAACAAACCCTATAAGTGGAAGATCGGGGTGGCGAAGCTCGCCAATGTAGCCAATGTCGAAAAGAAGATGCCGCCGGACTTCATAACAAAGGATGGTTTTGGCATTACGCGCAAGTGCCGTAACTACTTGGAACCGCTTATTAATGGCGAGGATTACCCGAAGTTCAAGAACGGCCTCCCGCAATACGTAATGCTAAAGAACGTGCCCGTAAAAAAGAAACTCAAAACACGTTTCACCGTTTAAAAACAAATGTGAAATAACGTTCCTCATCACAAGCTGCTTTAGCTAACCTTTGGCAGGGCACGGGAATAACGTCGGGAACGATGATAAACACGGCTGGAACCCGCCTTGAGAAACGGTCCGATTCAGAAATATAGCTAACGATAGGGGAGAAAAGCTCTATGTCTACCACAATAATCTTCGCTCTCTTGTGCGCTGTTGCGGCAATCGTATACGGCGGCGTTTCTATTAGGTGGGTGCTGGACCAACCTTCCGGAAGCCCGCGCATGCGTGAAATCGCGGCGGCCGTCCAGGAAGGCGCCATGGCCTACTTGAACCGTCAGTACCGAGCGATTGCGATCGTGGGAGCCATTCTCTTCGTTATCATTTGGGTCGCACTGGGCTTTAAGACTGCCTTGGGATTTGCCATCGGCGCGGTCTTCTCGGGGGCTGCGGGTTATATCGGCATGACCATTTCCGTTCGCGCCAATGTCCGTACCGCGCAGGCAGCACGTAAGGGGCTCAACGAGGCGTTGACCGTCGCCTTCCGGGGCGGTGCGATCACAGGGCTGCTTGTCGTTGGACTCGGTTTGCTCGGCGTTGCCGGCTACTATGCCATCCTGGCCGCAATCGCTCCCGACGGTGGCATAAAGGAAGTTCTCGCGCCGCTAGTGGGTCTTGGCTTCGGCGGCTCGCTGATATCTATCTTCGCGCGACTCGGCGGCGGCATCTTTACCAAGGGTGCTGACGTCGGCGCGGATCTCGTGGGTAAAGTCGAAAAAGGTATACCCGAAGATGACCCGCGCAATCCAGCCGTGATCGCCGATAACGTGGGCGATAATGTTGGCGATTGTGCCGGCATGGCAGCCGATCTGTTCGAGACCTACGCCGTAACCATTATCGCCACCATGCTGCTAGGTCACCTGCTGCTGCCGGAGTTTGGCAACGCTGTGATTTACCCCCTGGCGCTCGGCGGTGTGTCCATCATCGCCTCTATCATCGGCACGTTTGTCGTGAAAGCCCGTCAAGGCAGCAAGATTATGAATGCGCTGTATCGCGGCGTGATTCTCTCAGGTGTACTCGCGGCCGTCGCGTTCTGGTTCGTCACCCAAAATCTTATGGAGGGTAATGGCAGTTACAGTGTCGCCGGCATATACGGGGCCTCACTGATTGGGCTTGCACTGACCACCGCCATGGTGGTTATCACCGAGTATTACACAGGGACGCAATTCAGCCCGGTGCATCATATCGCCATGGCCTCCACCACCGGCCATGCCACGAATATCATCGCTGGACTCGGCACGTCGATGAAGGCGACCACCGCGCCCGTGATAGCCGTGTGCCTCAGTATTTGGGGCGCCTTTGAACTCGCCGGGCTCTACGGTATCGCCATTGCCGCCACGGCCATGCTGTCGATGACCGGCATGATCGTCGCGCTCGACGCCTATGGGCCGGTTACGGACAACGCCGGCGGCATCGCCGAAATGGCAAACATGCCGAAGAAGGTGCGCAACATCACCGATCCGCTAGACGCTGTAGGCAACACGACCAAGGCCGTGACCAAGGGCTATGCCATCGGCTCGGCAGGCCTCGCCGCCCTGGTGTTGTTCGCGGACTACTCGCATGCGCTGTCGGAGCATCTCGGTATACCCGTCGAGGACCTTATATTCCGACTGTCTGACCCCAACGTCATCATCGGGCTCTTTATTGGTGGACTGATACCCTATCTCTTCGGCGCACTGGCGATGGAGGCCGTAGGACGTGCAGCCGGCTCGGTCGTTCTCGAGGTACGGCGTCAATTCAAAGAGATAAAGGGCATCATGAGGGGGAAAGCGAAGCCCGACTACTCGCGGGCGGTGGACTTGCTGACCAAAGCAGCGATCAAGGAGATGATTATTCCGTCCCTGCTGCCGGTGCTGGCGCCGATACTCGTTGGCGTTATCCTCGGGCGCGAGGCGTTGGGCGGGATGCTGCTAGGGTCTATCGTTACCGGGATCTTCGTAGCGATATCCATGACCACCGGCGGCGGAGCCTGGGACAACGCCAAGAAGTACATCGAGGATGGCAACCTCGGCGGCAAGGGGTCGGAAGCGCACAAGGCAGCCGTCACCGGCGACACTGTAGGCGACCCTTATAAGGACACGGCTGGGCCGGCGATCAATCCGCTGATTAAAATCATCAATATCGTTGCGCTGCTGATCGTGCCGTTCTTATAGCCGCCGAGACAAGCTAGAAAAACAAAGAGGGCTTTTCGTTTTTCGTGCAGTGCTTCAATTAATCGATCGACGAGCGATATATCGCCCGTCGCGGAATTCGTCGAATACTTGATCCACGAGCGGGTGGTTGATCGATCCACCCGCCTTATCGGGCTCGAGGTTGCGCTCAGCAACGTAGGTCTCGTGTTCGGCATTGTCAACGAGAACGCGATACCAGGGCTTATCCTTCGGCGGTCGGCTCCGCGCCATCTGCTCATACCACTCCTCCGTGCCTTGGAACGTGGGGTCGACATCCGCGATCACACCTCGATAATCAAACAACTTGTGATGCACAAGCTGTCCGACATGAAACTTTGCTTCGGAATCGCGCATCAGATGTTCGTTTAATTCTTCAGCACCGAGGCATTGGCATCGAGGTGTCGACGATGCGCCGTCTGTGCTCGATAGATCAAGTCATTGAACGGTAATTCGAACAGCGCCTCGATCTCCGTAATACCCGTCTTCATAAACCCTCCACGACAAAAGGTGTACGCCAAACTAGGCGAACGCTGCTTGGTTGTCAACAACCTTTCCTCCGAACGGTTGACGGTTTACGCATACCGATTCTCCGATAAGTCGGGCTTGAACTATCGCGGTGCATGACATCAACTCTGGCCAGCCCTGGTACAATGTTCGGTGATCAATTTTAGTCAGATTTGAGATAGTGCACACGACTTGCCGGGCTCGGCGATACGCCAACCTTATACAAACAAAACTTCGCATCAAAAACTATTGACACCAAACCTTTGGCAACAGAAATGAAAGGGCCACAGAGTGAACGATATCGAACCCAGGTCGCCATCTGGCTGCTTATATGTTGCGCGTTTGTCCTCGCCATGGTGGTGCTGGGCGGCGTCACGCGTCTGACTCGATCTGGTCTTTCTATGGTGGATTGGGATCCGATCATGGGCGTGGTGCCGCCTCTAAATCAGGCACAATGGGAACAGGTATTTAGCAGATATCAGCAATTTCCAGAGTACCAGCAGATCAATCGTAACATAAGCTTGACCGAATTTAAGTTCATCTTCTGGATGGAATACGCTCACAGACTATTGGGCCGTGTGATTGCGCTCGTGTTTCTTCTACCGTTTCTCTATTTCCTAACTCGGCGTCGTATAGACCGTCCGTTGATACCGAAATTGATAGGCATGTTTGCACTCGGTGGTCTACAGGGCTTGCTCGGATGGTTTATGGTTAAAAGCGGCTTGTTCGACGAGCCACACGTCAGCCCTTACCGCTTGACAGCGCATCTTGTTCTGGCTGTGATCATATACGGTTATATCCTCTGGGTCGCGTTGGGACTGTTGTTTCCCAAGGCGGAACACAGCGCATTGGCGTTCAAACCTATAAGGCGGTTCGGCCTTGCTGTTACCGGTATCATCGGCCTGACGATCCTTTCCGGCGGGTTCGTCGCCGGTACGAAAGCCGGTTTCGCCTTTAACACCTTCCCGCTGATGAACGGCCGACTCGTCCCGCAAGGGATGCTAGGGCTTAACCCGCTGTGGCGCAACTTCTTCGAAAACATCGCCACCGTACAGTTCGACCACCGGCTGATTGCCTACCTCTTATGTATCACGATTGCGGGGTTCTGGTACAAGGCGACCGCTGCTGACTTGCAGGGACGTGCCCACGCCGCTTCGCATGCCTTACTCGCGGTGCTAGCCATCCAGGTGGGGCTTGGGATTACAACTTTATTACTGATCGTACCAATGCCGCTGGCCGCCGCCCATCAAGGAGGCGCGCTGCTACTGCTTACCGTTGCAATCTTTATAAACCACGAGCTGCGTCGCGGACCAACTCCACTGCCACGACGTGCAGCTACGACCAGTCTAGGCTCAGTGGGATAACGACGATCCGATCACCTTGACCGAAGCCCGCGCTGCCAGCATCCACTTTGATAAAGCCGTTGGTTTCGCGAAGCGCTCCCATCATATGTGATCCTTGACCAGCTAGCGCACGGGCGAACAAGCGGCCATGCTCTGTAAAAAGGCTGGCTCGTAAGAACTCGGTGCGCCCGGGGGCACGATCAGAACCGTTGGCGGCGATCGCTTCAAGCTCCACCCAGACAGGCACGGCATGATGCCATGCTATGAGGGCGGGTTCGACAAAGAGCTTGAACGTCACCAGACTCGAGACCGGATTGCCGGGAAGCGCGAAGAAATGTGTCCGGCTGCCCATGCGTCCGAACGCGATTGGTTTACCAGGCTTAATATTGACTTTCCAGAAATTGATTTCACCAATCTGCGAGAACACCTGCTTCACCAAATCATGATCGCCGACAGAGGCGCCCCCGCTGGTAATCACAAAATCATAGTCGGCACTGTCCTTGAGCACGCGCTTAAGTACCTGCGGATCATCCTCAACGATACCGCCGTCGTCAGCGACGACGCCGAGCTCCTGCAATTGCAGCAAAGTTGCCAGACGATTGGACTCATAAACCTGACCGGGCTTGAGTGGTGTACCCGGTGTGACCAACTCATCACCGGTGGCGATGACAAGCGCCCGCGGTCGCTGAAATGTGCTGATCTCAGCAACGCCAGCGGTCGATATTAACGCTAGGTCATAAGCCGACAGGCGCCGACCCGCACGGTAAAGCATGTCGCCTGCGTGAAAATCTTCGCCGCGGTAGCGGATATTTTGGCCCGACTCCACGTCGGTGGGAAAAACTGCCTTCGGCCCCACTAGTTTAACCTCTTCTTGGATGACCACTGCGTTCGCCCCGGTCGGTACCGGCGCGCCGGTAAATATGCGCGTCGTGCTATGCGGCACCAGCGGCTGCGGACAATCGCCGCAGCGCGACTCACCAACTACGGATAACGTCAAGTCGTGGGCGTGCAGATCAGCAGCGTCCACGGCGTAACCGTCCATCGCCGAGTTATCAAACACCGGGTGATCCAGCCGCGCACATACGTCTTCGGCGAGGAAACGCCCATGTGCAAGATTAAGGGACAACATCTCGGTTTCAGTCGCTGCACCGACGTCAGCGATGATCGCGGCACGAGCCTGCTCTAGGGTCATCATGTCAGAGTGATTTAGCTACTGAGGGGAGCACAAATTAGTCTCCAGTATCGACCTGGGAAGACTCTGGAACAAACGCAGAGAACGCAGAGGCGCAGAGGTCGCAAAGGGTTTAGTTGCCTGATCTTCTCTGCGTCTTTGCGCCTCCGCGGCCTCTGCGTCGTATACCAGTATCCACAATAGACTGTAAAGGCCCTGCGTAGCCAAGTGCAAAGAATTATCTGCTCGCGGCAATATCCTTAGTTATCCGCACTAGGCGGGTTACAAGTGTCGATCACATATGGTACCAGGGAGATATGCTTCGCGGCAGCGAGATCCACGGTAAGCGTTGCATGTTAGCGTTCAGGCGACGGTCGCCCTCGCAAACGCGACGGGGGCGGCGACACTTAAACAGTGACCGACAACTGTTGCCTCAAACTAGCGGGGCAACACCCACTCAGTTTTTCACTGTCCGGCACTAGACGCATTAGCGCTCGACATGCAGACCTCTAGTTCAGCCACTAGTTTCTGTTTGTCTTGTTGACTGAGAAAGGTTGCGCGGAAAGCGTTTTTGCCCAGGCGTTTGATGTCATCGCAGTCTAGATTCAACGCGTTTTGCACCGCCAGGAAGTTTTCGGTTACATAGCCGCCAAAGTAGGCCGGGTCGTCGGAGTTAACCATCGCGCACAACCCCAGATCGAGCAATCGTTTCAGATTGTGCTTTTCTATTGAATCGAACACGCAGAGCTTGACATTTGACAACGGACACACGGTTAGGGGGATCTGTTCTTTCGCCAACCGTTCAACCAGCTTGCTATCTTCGACACAGCGCACGCCGTGATCGATGCGCGATACTTTAAGTAGGTCTAATGCCTGCCAGATATAGTCCGGCGGGCCTTCCTCACCCGCATGAGCAACAGTCAAGAACCCTTCCTCTCGTGCCCTATCAAATACGGCCGTAAATTTTTCCGGTGGGTGACCCACTTCTGACGAATCCAAGCCTACGGCGATGATCCAGTCCTTATACGGCAGCGCCTGATTTAATGTCTCCATAGCCGCCTCGGCACTGAGGTGACGTAAAAAACACATGATCAGTTTCGACGTAATGCCAAGTTGTTGCTCGGCATCCACGAGGGCGCGATATATGCCCGTGATCACCGTGTCGAAAGGCACACCTCTGTCCGTGTGCGTCTGGGGGTCGAAAAAGATCTCGGTGTGGCGCACGTTCTGTGAATGCGCCTTATCCAGATATGCCCACGTCATGTCGTAGAAATCCTGCTTCTTTAGGAGCACTCGCGCACCTTCGTAATAAATATCCAGAAAAGACTGAAGATCTGTGAACTGATAAGCCCGACGCACTTCTTCGACGGAATTGAACGGTAGCGCGACATCGTTGCGCGCTGCGAGCGCGAACATAAGCTCGGGCTCTAGTGAACCTTCTATGTGGATATGCAGCTCCGCCTTCGGCATTTCCCTAATCAAGGATTCCATCGTTAGCGCCTCTTTTTGATGTTGTTTCGTATTATGCCCAACTTGTCGTTCGAAATTAACGGACAGCTTAAACGAAAGGTCCAAATCGCAGTCTATTTTCGCAAAAACCAGAAAACCAAGACAACACAAGGCTGATTAGAATGGACGTCGGACGCGCGATACGCTTGACATTTGTTACTGGCCCACGCGCAAAAATTTCATCACTTCCTCTTTGCGTTGCATGGTATCTGCATAGCCCAGTGCAATCAATTTTCGGCAATACGCCTTTTCGAACAGCAGGTAGCTTACGAGGCTGGTTCCGCTTTGATGTTGCACGCCGATCCCCCGCAGAAGGAATCGCATTGGACGAGGTAGATAGCGTTCGTAGCGTTCTGCGATCTCGCCGAGATCTTCACTTGGCGAGATCACCAATACCTCCACTTCACGCAGCGTAACGGCCCCTTCTTCCACTCGCTCCGCAGGAATCAGGCTTATGGTTCTGTTTATGCGTTGCAGGCGCTCGATATCTGCATCCAAACTTTCCAGAAAAATACTATTGAGCACGTGACCCGCAACCTCTGCAAGCGACGGATAGGATATTTGCTCCTCACTGCTTACACTCCCATCGTCCGTTTGGCGTACACCGATCACCAGCACCCGATCAGCGCCCAGATGCAGCGCGGGACTAATGGGTGCTATTTGTCCCATTGAGCCGTCACCGAAATACTCGCGATCGAGCTTTACAGCAGGAAGAATAAAGGGTATCGCAGACGACGCCATCAAGTGATCAATGGTGATCTTGGCCGGCCTGCCTACGCGGCGTGCGCGTTGCCAGGGTGTCAGCGATTGCACGCCCTGGTAGAAACTTACCGACTGGCCGGAAGTGTACCCGGAAGCGGTGATGCTCAAGGCTTGTAACAACCCGTCATCGATCGCGTCCTGTATCTTTTCGCAGGGCACGGAGCGTACGAGTAACTGCCGCAGCGGCGTGCAATCCAGTAACGAAGTGGGATTATATTTGCCGAGACCGCCTAAAAGCATAGCCGTGAACCAATGCGCGCCGCTCTTCAATATCCCCCAGGTATCAGCTCGGAACACGTAGTGCACCCGAAAGAGCTTCCACACAAGGCTCAATCGTTTTACCCCTTCGCGGAAACGGGCTGAATAGATTGCGAGTGCTGCCGCGTTGATCGCGCCGGCCGATGTCCCGCAAATAATCGAAAAAGGGTTGCTCGCATCTCGCGGCAGCATTTGACTAATTGCCTTGAGCACGCCGACCTGATAGGCCGCGCGAGCGCCACCACCCCAAAGGATTAATCCGATCTTCGGGTCAGCAGATGCTTGCGTTTTTTCCCAGTCCATCTTCGTGCTCTATTGGTAGGCCTTCCGGGTATTTAAACCGGCCACGGTTAGGCGCTAGATCGAACCTTTTACAAGACCTTTTTAAGTATAACTAACACCTGTTGTGACGGCTGCCTAGGTGTGTGCGCGCGCCGGACGCAGGCATATCGGCGAGCGACGGATCTAGATGGTTAGAGTCGATAGCGGTAGGCTATGTGTTTGCGCAGTAATCAGCGTCTACAGCCGATCATGGTTTCACCGTGAGGACGCGCTGGGGTTACCATTTGAACAACCGCTACACAGATAGAACTCTGGCACTTGCGGGCGTGTTCCAAGCCGCACGGCTAGTACAACAGCTGGCCCGCCATGGCCGTTCAGACAAAGGGGCGCTCGCTGCCAGCATCAATAGTGTACTCGAGCTCGATGCGCCGACGACCGAGGATGTCTACGGCGGTGTAGGTGGAGTCGCGCTTGGCCTACAGCTTCTTAGAGATAAGCTTAGTGGCCGCGCCGACCCTAGCGATGTAGAAATGACTCACTACGTAGTGAGTGTGCTCCAACTAGAACAACGTCTCAAACGCAACACGGCGATGTTGGAAACCATTCGCCGGGGCATAGAGTCGGTGCTTGCACAAATGCGATTCTTCGCGAGTGAAACCGCTGACGACGAACAGGTCCACCCGAACCTAGCGGCAAAGCTTTCGCAGCTCTATAGCATGACACTCAGCACGCTTACGCCACGGATTGTCGTCAGCGGTGAGCGGGCCTACCTGGCTAATCCGGCTATTGCCGACAAGGTGCGGGCGCTCCTGCTTGCAGGCATCCGCTCCGCCTTCCTCTGGCGCCAGCTTGGTGGCACTCGCTGGCAGTTGCTGTTCAGGCGCAACGCGATTGTGCGCGAGGCGATAGGGATACTGGAACTACTGCGCACCCAAGAGACAGCGGCCTAAACACTGAGGCACCTTAAGAACGACCCTATAGGCGATCAACCGCTAAGCTTCTTCTTCAACACTTCATTAACTTGTTTGGGGTTCGCCTTGCCGCGGGTGGCCTTCATAACCTGTCCGACAAAATAACCAAATACTTTTTCTTGACCGCTCCGATATTGTTCTACCTGTTTCGGGTTCGCTGTCAGAACTTCCTCAACTGCCTTTTCAATCAGGCCGGCATCCGTAATCTGTTTCAGTCCGCGTTTCTCGATAATCGCGTCGGCGTCGCCCTCACCCTTCCACATGGTATCGAATACTTCCTTGGCGATCTTTCCTGAGATCGTATTATCTGCAATGCGATCCGTGAGCCCTGCGAGCATAGTTGAGGAAACAGCGGAGTCCTCGATCGAGCAGTTTTCTTTGTTTAAGTAACTGGACAACTCGCCCGTTACCCAGTTGGCTATCAGTTGAGGGTCAGCCGATGACGCCGTCGCTGTCTCCTCGAAGTAGTCAGCCATTTCACGCGTTGCCGTCAGAACCCCTGCATCGTAAGCGTTGACGGCATACTCGTGCATAAACCGCTTGCGTTTAGCATCCGGGAGCTCGGGCAATGTCTGTTTTACCTCCTCAATAAATGTCTCGTCCAGCTCAAGCGGCGGTAGATCCGGATCAGGAAAATAACGGTAATCGTGGGCCTCCTCTTTGCCACGCATTGATCGGGTCTCATCCTTGCCGGGATCGTAGAGCCGCGTTTCCTGCACAACCTCCCCGCCGCCCTCGAGGACATCGATCTGCCGCTCGATCTCGTATTCGATTCCCTTCTCTATGAACTTGAACGAGTTGATGTTTTTCAACTCGGTGCGGATGCCAAATTCCTTCTGGCCCTTGCGACGTACCGAGACATTGGCGTCACAACGGAACGAACCCTCTTGCATATTGCCGTCGCAGATCTCCAAATACCGGACCAGTTCGTGGAGTCTCTTCAGATAAGCGACGGCCTCTTGGGCAGAACGCATGTCGGGCTCCGAAACGATCTCCAGCAGCGGCGTGCCCGCACGGTTGAGATCGATCCCGCTCAGGCCCTGGAAGTCTTCGTGCAGGGATTTACCCGCGTCTTCTTCTAGGTGAGCGCGGGTAATGCGGATAGCCTTTGTCGAGCCATCGACTTCGATGTCGATGTGGCCGTGCTGCACGATGGGCAACTCGTACTGGCTGATCTGATAACCCTTCGGCAGATCGGGGTAAAAGTAGTTCTTGCGGGCAAATACCGAATGGCGATTAATCTTCGCCCCGATGGCAAGACCAAACTTTATCGCCATTCGGGTGGTCTCCTTATTCATCACGGGAAGCACACCGGGCAGCGCTATATCGACGGCGCACGCCTGCGTGTTCGGCTCGGTACCGTACTTGGTCGACGCGCCAGAGAAAATCTTGCTCTGCGTCAACAATTGAGTGTGGACCTCAAGTCCAATAACCGGTTCCCAGTCCGTGTCTCTTAACATACGAGTTCCAAGTCTCAAGTACCAGGTAGCAAGGATTTTAGCAGCGTCCAGCTGCTTCGATCTTCACTTGCTACTTGCTACTCAAATCCCTTCGGGATTTGTCTATGCCAATCCGTCACCTGCTGGTAGCAGTGAGCGACGTTTAGGATGCGCGCTTCGTCAAAATACCGGCCGATGACGTGAAGGCCAATCGGATGCCCAGCCTTGTCGAAACCCACAGGGATCGATAGACCGGGCAATCCAGCGAGATTTGCCGGGATCGTATAGATGTCGTTCAAATACATGGCCACAGGATCATCAATTTTGGCGCCGATCTTGAATGCCGTCGTGGGTGTAGTCGGTCCCATAATTACATCACAGATGTCGAAAGCACGTTTGAAATCCTCCGCAATCAGACGCCTGAGTTTTAGGGCTTGCAAATAATACGCATCGTAGTAACCCGCAGACAGGGCATAGGTGCCAATCAGGACGCGCCGTTTGACTTCGGCGCCGAATCCCTGCGACCGGGTCTTTTTGTACATGTCGATTAGATCCGTGTACTCCGGCGCCCGGTAGCCGTAGCGCACACCGTCATAGCGGGCCAGGTTCGATGAGGCCTCCGCCGGGGCCAACACGTAATAACAAGGGACGGCAAGGCTGCAGTTGGGCATGCTGACATCGACGATCTCGGCGCCAAGCCGCTTGTATTCACCAAGTCCGGCCTCTACGGCTTGCGCCACCTCATTGCTGACGCCTTCCCCAAAGAACTCTTGCGGCAGTCCGATTGTTAAGCCCTTGATGTCGTGGTCGAGCTCCTTTGTGAAGTCCGGCACCGGCTCATCCACGGACGTGGAGTCGCGCGGATCAAAACCGGCCATCACGTTCAGGAGCCAGGCAGCATCCTCGACGCTGCGCGCCACTACGCCACCCTGATCTAGCGACGAGGCGAATGCCACCATGCCGTATCGTGAGACGCGGCCATAGCTCGGCTTCAAGCCGGTGATCCCACAAAAGGCCGCCGGCTGCCGGATCGAACCGCCGGTATCGGTCCCCGTTGCCGCCGGTGCCAGCGCAGCCGCAACCGCGGCGGCGGAACCACCAGAGCTGCCACCGGGTACAGCCTCCTGGTCCCAAGGGTTCTTGACCGGCCCGAAGTAGGAGTTTTCATTGGACGAACCCATGGCAAACTCGTCCATATTGGTCTTGCCGAGGATCAGCGCGCCCGCCTGCTTAAATTTACGGATGACAGTGGCGTCATAGGGGGCGACAAAGTTGGCCAGGATCTTCGAGCCGCATGTCGTCAGCATACCGTCCGTGCAGAAGATGTCCTTATGCGCTAGCGGTATCCCTGTCAGCGGACTGGCATCCCCACGGGCAATACGCGCATCGGCGGCCCGTGCCTGCGCAAGCACGCGCTCGCCATCAACCGTGATAAACGCGTTCAGGTGCTTATAGGTGCTGATCCGCCCGAGAAATGCCTCGGTGAGCTCGCTGCTGGAAAACGACTTGGCCTGCAGGCCTGCAGATAGGTCCGTGATCGGCTTATTATGTAACACAGCGGCGCGCTCGCTGCGGTCTGAGCCGGATCAAGGCAACCGCGGCAGTGGCCAAGGTCTGATCTGTGCCAACGGATAGACTGATGCTCGATCCCTGCTCGAAATCGCCATACCCGCGTCGGCAGCGGCCTAATCGACGACCTTGGGCACCAGATATAACCCGACCTCGGTGGCAGGGGCGAGCTGCTGGAACTTGTCGCGTCGGTCAGCCTCCGTAACGTTGTCTTCCCGCAGCCGCAGCCCGACATCCTGCGGATGCGCCATCGGTGTCACCCCGGTGGTATCGACTGCGTTCATCTGTTCAATCAGGTCGAGTATGCTCGACAGGCTGTCTGTAAACGACTTCGCCTCACGCTCATCGATCTCAAGTCGTGCGAGGTGTGCTATTCGCTCTACGTCGGCTCGACTCAGCGACATGGCTCAATGGCCCCATTGAAAGATGCGGCAAATTATCATATTCACCAATCCGGTTGAACCCGCAACGTCCCGTTGATACAGTTAAATTAAAGCTTTCGCTGGCATTGAGGCCTGAGCAGGGAATATGTTTAGGAGTTTACGCGGTTTTTTTTCCAGTGATCTTGCCATCGACCTTGGCACCGCCAACACGCTGGTGTACGTGCGGGACAGGGGCATCGTGCTGGACGAACCCTCCGTCGTCGCCATCCGGCACGACCCCGGCCCGCGCAACAATCGCAGCATACTGGCGATAGGCGACCAGGCCAAACGCATGCTGGGGCGGACCCCGGGCAACATACAGGCCATCCGACCGATGAAGGACGGCGTAATCGCCGACTTTACCGTCACCGGGGAGATGCTCAAATACTTCATTCGGCGCGTTCACGAAAATCGCCTGTTCCAGCCAAGCCCGCGGATCGTTGTTTGCGTGCCTTGCGGCTCGACCCAGGTGGAACGGCGGGCCATACGCGAATCGGCGATGGCAGCGGGCGCTCGTGAGGTCTACTTGATTGAAGAACCGATGGCCGCTGCCATCGGCGCTGACCTGCCGATTGTCGACCCGACGGGCTCCATGGTCCTTGACATCGGCGGCGGCACGACAGAGGTGGGGGTGATTTCGCTCGGTGGCATCGTGTATTCCCAGTCTCTGCGGATGGCTGGTGACAAGATGGACGAGGCCATCATTAACTACATTCGTCGTAGCTACGGCCTGTTGGTTGGCGAAGCAACGGCGGAGCGGATCAAACGCGAAATCGGCACTGCCTGGCATCAAAGCGAGGTCCGCCGCATCGAGTTCAAGGGCCGGCACATCGCGGACGGCGTCCCCCGCAGCCAGGAAGTCGACAGTCAAGAGATCCATAGCGCGCTGACTGAATGCCTCAACGCGATTGTCAGCGCGATCAAGGCGGCCCTGGAAAAGACCCCACCGGAGCTGGGCGCGGACGTCGCCGAGAAGGGCATCGTGGTAGCCGGCGGTGGGGCGCTGTTACGGGACATCGATCGCATGCTCGGCGCCGAAACCGGCCTGCCGATTGTTATTACCGATGATCCGCTTACGTGCGTGGTCCAGGGTTGCGGGCGGGCACTGCAACAGGCGGAGACTCTGGGCGACGTTTTCCTGCAAGAGTAGTCCGACGCGCTGTTTCGTATGACGCATCTCTTCGCCCGGACGAGCGAACGCCCCTCGAGCTTGACACGACTGGTGTTCGTGGTGGTCTTGTCTGCGTTCTTGATGGCACTGGATCACCGCAGCCAGTATCTTCCAGAAATCCGCGCCGCGCTGTCGGTGCTGATCTACCCCATCCAGGTCGTGGCTGCGCTACCGGTGCGAGTGAGCGCGTGGGTGACGGAAGTCGTCACGACCGAGAAAACGCTGCGCGACCGCATCGCCGAGCTGCGCAACGAGAACTTGGCGCACTTTGCGAGGCTGCAAAAGGTTGACGCCCTCGAGGCGGAAAACAAACGCTTGCGCGATTTGCTGGGATCAGCCCAGCGCGTTGCCGACCGAGCGGTAGTGGCCGAACTGGTAGAAGTCAGCCTTGAGCCGTTTACCCGCAAGATCGTGGTTGCCAAGGGAAGCCGTGACGGCGTTCGTCTGGGTCAGCCGGTGATTGACGCCCACGGTATCATGGGCCAGATCACAGAAGTGGGCGTGCTAACGAGTAAGGCCACCCTCATTACGGACCCCGGACATGCAATTCCGGTCATCGTGAACCGCAATAGCTTGCGGGCGGTTGTGTTCGGTACGGGTGCACCCGATCGCGTGCGCATACCCTACATGACAGCCTCGGCGGATATTAAGGAAGGCGACCTGGTCGTAAGCTCGGGTATGGGCGGGCACTTCCCACCTGGTTATCCGGTAGCACAAGTAACCGAGCTCATAAAGGACCCGAACGAGGCGTTTTTGCGAATCAGCGCGAGGCCGATGGCCCGACTAAATTACGGGAAGGAGGTGCTGTTGATCTGGCCCGGTGACGATGAGGACTAGCACACCATGCGCGGTGCACTGGTTATTGCCATCAGCTTTCTAGTGGCGTTCCTGTTGTCGATGCTTCCCGGGCCAGAATGGGCTCAGCAATTTCGTCCAAATTGGGTGGGGCTGGTTCTAATCTATTGGTGCATTGCTACGCCGACACGCGTAGGTGTCGGTATTGGTTGGTTGGTTGGTCTGGTACTGGATCTACTCTTCGGCTCGCTATTGGGGCAGCACGCGCTGGCGATGGCGGTCATCGCCTACATCGCACATAAGCTGCACCTACAGCTTCGCATGTTCCCGCTATGGCAACAGGCGGTAACGGTGCTGATCCTGCTTGTCATCAATCAGCTGCTGGTTCTTTGGGTGAAGGGGGTTCTTGGTCAGGCCTCTACGCTCTGGCCCTACTGGACCTCAAGTATCGTCGGTATGGTGATCTGGCCGCTGGTGTTTGTCATCTTGCGAGATGTGCGCCGTCGGATAAATCTAAGCTAGACCATGCTTGACATACCGATCAAGGACTATTTTCGCGAGACCCGGCTGTTCAATTCACGTCTTTCCGTCGCCGTGGTCGTAGTGTCATTGCTGACAATAGCCCTGCTCGCACGGCTTGCCTATCTGCAAATCATCAGCCACCGGCACTACGCTACGCTCTCCCAGGAGAATCGCATCCACCCGCGACCTATACCACCGGTTCGGGGGCGCATCTTCGATCGTAACGGCGTTGTGCTCGCGCAGAGCTTGCCGGTATTCACGCTGGAGATCGTGCCTGAGCAGGTCGAGGATATGGACGCGCTTCTGGCGCAGCTTGCCGATATTGTCGAGCTGCACCCTCGGGACTTAAAGACTTTCAAAAAGGAACTTCGTAAGCGTCCCCGATTTGAGAGCCTTACCCTGCGCACGCGCCTAAGCGACGAAGAAGCAGCACGTATCGCGGTTAACCGCCCGCATCTGGATGGGGTTGAACTAGAGGCACGACTACAACGCCACTATCCATTAGGCGGGCTGGGCGTGCACGCCATTGGTTACGTCGGCCGCATCGATGAGCAGGAACTCGAAGGCATCGATCGGTCTGCGTATCGCGGTACTCAGCATATCGGTAAGCTCGGCGTCGAGCAGCGTTACGAGCAGCTGTTGTTAGGGGAGGTCGGTATCGAGAAGGTGGAGACCAACGCCTATGGTCGGGCGTTGCGCGTGGTAGAGCGCATTGCACCAAGGGCCGGGAAGAATATATACCTCAACCTTGATGCCAAACTGCAGGCTATCGCCGAGCACGAACTCAAGGGGCGTCGCGGTGCCGTAATTGCCTTAGTTCCCAGAACCGGTGAAGTGCTTGTGTTCGCAAGCACGCCCGTCTATGACCCCAATCCGTTTGTAAACGGCATCGATCCTGAGGCCTATCGCGTGCTGCTCGAGGATCCGAACAAACCGCTCATCAACCGCGCCATTAATGGCCAGTACGCGCCCGGATCGACGATTAAACCGTTCTTAGCGATGGCCGCATTAGAAACAGACGACTTCAATCCAGCCGAAACAGTTTTCTGTCGCGGCTGGTTTAGACTGCCGAGATCCACGCGTCGTTTCCGGGACTGGAAGAAGTATGGACACAAAGATGTCAATCTTCACGACGCGATTGTCCAGTCGTGCGATGTATATTTTTACAGGCTAGCCGTAAAGCTCGGCATTGACCGGATGCAAGACTTTCTCGCGAATTTCGGCTTCGGTACCGCTACGGGTATCGACCTCATGGGGGAAGCACAGGGGTTGCTGCCTTCACCGGGATGGAGACAGGCCCGCGGCGAAGCCTGGTATCCCGGTGAGACCGTGGTAACCGGCATCGGCCAAGGCCCGTTGCTTATTACACCGCTGCAGCTCGCGTCGGCGCTTAGCGCATTGGCCAACCACGGTAGCCGGGTCCAGCCCCGCTTGTTACGAGCGATCGAAGACCCCAAGACCAAGGCATTGACAGAATCAGCGCCGGAACCCGTTGGAGAGGTGGCTGTGACGCAATACGATCATTGGCATGCAGTGGTCGCAAGCCTAGTCGACGTGGTGCATGGAGAAAAAGGCACGGCACGCCGGATCGGCTGGAATGCGCCCTATCAGATCGCAGGCAAGACGGGCACGGCGCAAGTCAAGGCTCTTGGCCAAACGGAGGAGTATGATGAAGAAAGCACGCCTGAGCACCTCCGCGATCATGCTTTGTTCATCGCCTTTGCCCCGGCCGAGGACCCCCGGATCGCCGTGGCGGTAGTCGTTGAAAATGGCGGCGCGGGCAGTTCGACCGCGGCCCCCATTGCCCGCAAGGTGATGGATCAGTATCTGCTGGACGGCAATAAAAAGAATGACGTTTCTTTAAGCGTAAGCCTGGAGCGCGCCAGCCAATGAACGAGCAATGTATATATTTGCGTTTAGGGTGTCTTGTCCTAACCTTGGAATATGACCTTTCTCGAACGCCTGCATCTCGATAGACCCTTCTTATATGGACTCTTAGTGCTTGCGTCCCTCAGCGTGGTGATTTTGTATAGCGCGAGCGCGGGCACGGCGACGGTCGCGCTTGGGCAGGCATTTCGCTTGGCTCTCGGCTTCGCGATTATGTTGGCGATCGCGCAGGTACCCCCCAATCAGCTCGCACGGTGGTCGCCACATGTTTACATCACGGGGCTCGTACTGTTGATTGGCGTGCTGGTAGTCGGCGCCACTGGCAAGGGTGCACAACGGTGGTTGAGCCTCGGGGCGCTGAACTTCCAACCCTCCGAGATCATGAAAATCGGTGTCCCGATGGTGTTAGCGTTCTACCTCTCTCGCCGGCCACTACCACCGCCGTTGTCTTGCATTGCGGTAGCAATCATCCTGGTGCTGATTCCCACGCTGCTGATCGCTCGCCAGCCGGACCTCGGCACCGCGTTACTCGTGATGACATCTGGAATACTAGTGTTGTTTCTTGCAGGCATACGCTGGCGTTCGATCGCCGCGCTGCTGGCTGTGCTCGCAGCATCCGTGCCGTTGGTATGGCTTTACCTACACGACTACCAAAAACAACGTATCATTACGCTCTTCACCCCTGAGTCAGATCCCCTCGGGACGGGATATCACATCATTCAATCCATGATTGCGGTCGGCTCGGGTGGGCTGTATGGAAAGGGATGGTTTAACAGCACCCAGACGCAACTGCAGTTTCTGCCGGAAAGTTCCACAGACTTTGTATTCGCCGTATTCGCAGAGGAATTCGGTTTGGTCGGGATTTTGGTAATCTTTGCCGCGTACGTGTTTGTCGTATTGCGGGGTCTAGCGATCGCCTTTTACGCGCAGGACTCCTACGCACGCCTGCTTGCAGCCAGCCTGACCCTGACTTTCTTTCTCTATTTCTTTGTGAACATTGGCATGGTCACCGGGATCTTGCCCGTTGTCGGGGTGCCGCTACCTATTATCAGTTACGGTGGCAGTTCCCTCGTCACCTTGATGGCGGCATTTGGTATCCTTATGAGCATCCAGACCCACCGGAAGATCGTACAAATATAACTTAAACACTGCATGCGCTTCTGGTTGCGTGTCTTATCTCTGACCCTCTTTGTCCCCTGGCTCCTGCCCGGTCCGACCGCGGCTGTCAGCCTGAGCGATTATCCGCAGCTGCGAACATTCGTCGAAGACATGGCGAACAAACACGCCATGGCGCAACAGCAACTCAGCCAATGGTTCGAGCGCGCCACGATCCGACAGGATATTCTCCACGCCATCAACACACCAAAAGAGGCGCTGCCCTGGTACGAGTACCGCAAACTGTTCGTTACCAAACAAAGCGCCAGTCGTGGCCAGCGGTTCTGGCTATCGAACGCCGACGCGCTGTCGCGGGCCTGGCAAGATTATGGCGTAGATCCGGCAACGATCGTCGCCATTGTCGGCATCGAAACCCAGTATGGCCGCAATCCTGGGGGCTTTCGCGTGATGGATGCGCTCACCACGTTGATGCTTGAATACCCCAAGCGCAGCGAATTTTTCCGGCGGGAACTGGAAGAATATTTGCTGTTGCTGCAAGAATTGAACATGGACCCATTCGAACTGCCCGGATCTTATGCGGGCGCCATAGGGATTCCGCAGTTCATTCCCAGCAGTTACCGTCAATATGCCATCGACTTCGACGGCGACGGTCAGCGCAACATCGTGCGCAGCGTCGCTGATTCCATCGGTAGCGTGGCCAATTTCCTAAAAAGGCACGGCTGGCAAAAGGGTGGGGGTGTCATTGAACAGATTCGATTGCAGGGCGAATTCGCAGCTTGGCTCGATAAGCTCGACGGCAAACCGATGCCATCACTAAGATACCTGGTGAGTTATGGTATCCTGCCGATGCGGTACAACGATGTAGACCAACGTGCGGCACTAATCAGGCTAGAAGACCAGGAAGGACCGGTCTATTACCTTGGGTACAACAACTTTTATGTCATCACGCGCTACAATCGCAGTCAAAACTATGCTATGGCGGTGTACGAGTTGAGCGAATGGATCCGCCGGCTGCACAAGGCGAATGCACCATGAGGAAGATTCTGCCTCTCATATTGGTAGCAGTCTTGCTCACCGCGTGCGGTGGTCTGCATCGAAAGGGTGGTTATTATGAGGATGATGGCCCGCCCAAACGCACCCGTGTCGACCTCTCCAAAATCCCCAGTGCCCTTCCGCGCGTCGAACCGCTCAGTCAGCACGGCAACAATCCTTATACCGTAAGCGGCAAGATGTACTTTCCACTAAGTAGCGCTAAAGACTACCGAGAACGCGGCATCGCTTCCTGGTATGGAAAGAAATTTCACGGCAAACAAACATCCAGCCGTGAACGCTACGACATGTATGCGATGACAGCGGCGCATAAGGTACTTCCGTTGCCGACATACGTGCAGGTGCGAAACCTCCACAACGGGCGCGTTGTCGTTGTGCGCGTCAATGATCGTGGCCCGTTCCTGCGAAACCGTGTAATCGATCTATCCTATGCCGCTGCCGCCAAGCTCGACATGCTCAGGACAGGTACCGCCTTGGTCGAGGTGAGAGCGATCGATGGAGTCGAGCCTTACCCGACCACACTGCAAACCGCCGGCGTACAAGCAGCCACCGAGCACTCCAGCAGCGGTCAGCCGTCGGCACCGCGCCTGTATTTGCAAGTAGGTGCCTTTACGAGCTGGGAAAACGCGGTAAGACTGCGCGCCCGCCTCAACCGAGCACAGCTTGGACTAATACACATTCAAAGCGAACTGCAGGACAATGTGCGCTTCTACCGCGTGCGCGTCGGCCCACTCGCGAGCATCGCGGAGAGTGATCGATTAGCGCAACGCGCGGCCGAGTATGGCGTTCCCGACGCCCATGTGATCGTCGAATAGCGGCTGGCGCCACTGATGGCGTGCACGAGCAATTGGACGGCCCGTATGGAGAGGTTGACCCGTTCAAACGTCCTGCACGACAATAGTTTGACAGTATAACGACCGTACGTTTGGTTTGGCTGTCGCTCAACGGCACGTTAAAGTCCCACAGGTTATGCGAGCACTAACCCAGGAATCCACAGGCGACATCGCGAGCATCAATAGCGTTTATGTCGCCGGAAAGTTTGTTTCCGCGCATGAAGCGCTTATTTCCCCGTTTGACCGAGGTTTTATCTTCGGTGACGGCGTCTACGAAGTGATTCCGGTTTTCAACGGCCGCCTCTTTCGGCTACATCATCATCTGCAACGTCTTGAGAATAGCCTGACCGCAATTGGGCTCGTGAATCCGCTAACGCACGCGCAATGGCAGCAGGTGTTGCAGCGCTTGATCGATGATAACGGCGCCGGCGATCAGTCGGTGTATTTGCAAGTTACCCGCGGTGTAGCGCTAAGGAATCATGCATTCCCGAACGACGCCCAAGCGACCGTGTTTGCCTACGCCCAGCAGATGACATACACGGACCCGATGGCGCCGGTCAGTGGGGTGTCCGTGATTACCGCTCAGGAGATCCGCTGGCAACGATGTGACATCAAGTCCACCTCGCTGCTAGCCGCGGTGATGCTGCGCGAACAGGCAGCCCGGGAAGGATCGGTGGAGGCGATTCTCGTTCGCGGGGGTCTCGTTACTGAAGGCGCTGCCAGTAATGTCTTCATCGTGCACAACGGCAAGCTAATGACGCCGCCCAAAGGCCCGTTCATTCTCGGCGGCATTACGCGCGATTTGGTCCTTGAGCTCGCGAGAGCGCGTGGCATCGTCTATGACGAGCGTGACGTGAAACAAAGCGAACTCACCGCCGCCGACGAGATATGGATAACGAGCTCGACTCAGGAGATCAAAGCTGTCACACAGCTCGACGGTACGCCCGTGGGAAGCGGTATACCGGGACCGTTGTACACGCGCCTATACACGCTCTACCAGGAATATAAGGAAGCATTTCGGCAGGGCAAAGTTGAATGACGCCAGTAACCCGCTACCTATTAACCAAATCGCTTATGTAATGCAAAGCAAGCTTGTGTTCACGGCCCATCCTGGTTTCACCAGGCTACTGCCATAAAGGCTATGCAAGCACTCGACGGCGTCATTGTGCGTGATCTTGGTCGCGTGGACTACCTAGCGACCTGGCGCGCAATGCGCGAATTTACAGAACGGCGTGATCCATCGACTAACGATGAGATTTGGCTTCTCATGCACCCACGCGTTTATACCATTGGCCTCAAGGGCAGGGATCACGAATTTGTAAGTCGGGACGGAATTTCCTTTGTGCGCACGGATCGAGGTGGTGACATGACCTACCACGGACCAGGTCAGATAGTAGCGTATGTGTTGATGGACTTGCAGCGGCGTCGCTGGGGGGTGAGACAGCTCGTCCACGGCCTCGAGCAAGCGGTCATCGAGTTGTTGGTGGAACAGGGCATAGAGGGCCATCGGCGCTGCGGGGCGCCAGGTGTCTATGTTGAGGACAAGAAGATCGCCGCACTTGGACTGCGCGTGCGTCGCGGGCGTAGCTACCATGGACTCGCACTCAACGTAGACATGGACCTTACGCCATTTGCTGCCATCGATCCCTGCGGTTATCCCGGAATGGACGTGACGCAGCTGCTCGCGCTTGCCCCACACCTCAATATAGAGCAAACAAATCAATTACTTATGTCGCATCTGATCACGAGTTTAGGTTACAATGCGTTCGACGTTGATAGTGAGCAACCAACACCCAAACCTGCATCGGGCTACTAGCCAAAACATGCACCGCATCTCAGCTGACGGCACGCAGAAAGCACACTTGTTGGTTGCCCGACTGGCGCCGAGTATGCGCGGTGTTGGTGTGCGCGTAGTGAGTATGTCGAACAACATCGAGCGACAGGCCGTACGCGGGGTATATTAAACATGGAAGGGTGGCAAGAAATCGTCGCCCTTTTTCTGCTGCCGCCAGGATTGTTTATCTTGATCGCGATTCTTGGCTTTTTCGTGTACAGCAAATGGATATGGGGCGGCACCATAATCATTATGTTAAGCCTGGCATTGCTCATCGCGTTGAGCCTGCCGCTCACAGGCCAACAGTTGGCTTCCTCGCTGGAAACTTTCACCGAACCACTTTACCCAGAAACACTCGACGAGGCAGGGAAGCAAACGAAAGCCATCGTTGTTCTCGGTGCTGGCCGTTACCCGGACGCGCCGGAATACGGGGCGGACACAGTGAGCCGTCTTGCGCTCGAGCGTTTACGCTATGGCGCGCACCTGCACAGACAAACGGGGCTACCCATCCTGGTTACCGGCGGTGCCCGGCACGGCGAACGAGTCCCCGAGGCCGAACTCATGCAGGCGGTACTGGAACGAGACTACCAGATCATTCCCGAATGGAAAGAATCGAGATCGCGCAACACGTTCGAAAACGCGGTGCTCAGCAGCGAACTGTTGCGGGTTGGCGGCATTGACCATGTGCTCTTGGTAACCCATGCGTGGCACATGCGGCGCGCGGTGTGGGCGTTTGAAACTACGGGTCTACGAGTGACCGCTGCACCCACTGGTTTCACGACACTGAGTAAGCGCGAGCGTGGTATCTATGGCTACCTGCCCTCGGCCCGTGGGTTGTACCGGAGTAGCGAGGCGCTGCGCGAATGGCTGGGTTATTGGTGGTACTTAATGACGTATCGCTCAGGGGAGTCGGAACGCGTTGCCGAAGCTGGCTAGGTTGGGATGCCCAGCGCCAGCCGAAGTGTGCTTTCACGGATACCCGCCAGCCAATGCATCAAACAGTTGGCGAATGCCCCTCTCGAAAATCGGCGCCGTCGCTATCTTAGGCGTGCTGACCCAATCCGGCACTCGAGAACCCGCCCTCGTGCACGGGGCGCTGCGCCTCATCAAGGAACTCACACAACCTCGCCCTTACCGTATCTGCATCAATTGGCTTGGCCCAAAATTCCGTCGCGCCCTGCGATAAAGCGTGCTGCCGGATAGCACTATCGGGCACTCCCGTGATCATGATGATAGGAATGCGGTCGAAGCCGGAAAGTTTGCGGGCCGCAGTCAAGAAGTCGAGGCCATCCAGGTCCGGCATCATATAGTCGATCAGACACAGGTCGGGTACACGCCGGCAGCACCAGCACCACGCCAGCGCCGCACGGCTGGAAGTGAAGCTGACCATGTCAACGGCGTAATCGAGTCCCTTAATCAAGTTTTCAAGAATAGTGAGATTATCCCTTTCGTCATCCAACAGCAGGATCGTTGATTTCACGTACAGAATGTCTCTTATGCACCATGCCAAGGCATCTTCAAGTTCCATGCCAAGGAACGTGACTAACTCGCTTTCGAGGCGCAGTCGTCGCCACTTGCGGAGTTGCACGAGTTGGCCCCTTTCCGACAACAGAAGAAATATTCTAAAGATCAGTAGCTTAGGAGAGGGAGTGCGTCTGCGCGCGGCCTGGGCGATGCCCTAGGTGCTGGCGGTGACGGCCCATCAGGGGGGCCAGCGAGACGTGCCGGAGGGCCCGAATGTCAGGAAAAGCGGCCCGTCATGCACTCAGATTGGGTCACTCCGGGTTCGGGGAGCGTCACCCCCGCCTTTGCCGGTCTCAGTTAGGCGCAGCCGACACACGCAGCCACCAGTGGGTTTGCGGCTGGGACGGGGTTGTAGCGCGGGGTGAGCAGAGAATTCTATAGGACTTAACGGCCAACGCGCTTGCGCGGTCGGGAATCAGGAGTGCTCTCGCTATCGTGGAGGTCCGTCTCGCCGATGAAATCCTCGAGCTCCTTGATGGTCGACTCAATGGCACCTACCTCGGATTGCCCGGATTCCTGCGATTCCTGCTCGGGTTTGACAAGCCCCTCGGCGATCGTCAGTTCCTTCGTGTTCGTTTCCGCGGGCCCCGGGTTCACCACGGGCTTAGCTGGCGATTGTTCGGCGTTCGGGTTCAGTCGCGGACGCCAGGGTGAATCCTCTAGCCAACGCGAGAAATCTTGGGCACTCAAAGGCCGGCTTATGTATTCACCTTGCGCGGCTTCACAACCCTGTTTTTCCAGTTGCGCAAACGCCTGCTCGCTTGACGTGCCCTCACCGATGACCTCCAGGCCGAGGTTATGGGCGAGATCGATGGTGGCACGCACAATCTTGGCATGCTTGGCGTTTTGGATCATGTCCATGACAAAGGACTTGTCGATCTTTATCTCCTGCACCGGCAGTTTACTGAGATATGACAACGATGAGTAACCGGTGCCAAAATCATCGATCGAAAGCCGCACGCCCATGTCGGCCAGCCTTGTCAGGATCTGTAACGCGCGATCTTGGTCTACCATGATGCTGGTCTCGGTGATTTCGAGGATCAGCCGCTCAGCGGGGACGCCTTGCGCGGCGAGCAACCCCGCGATGAGATCGGGGAGCTCAAGATCAAGCAGCCCCTGGGGTGACATGTTGAAGGCGACACCGATATCCAAGCCCGCCCGGGCCCAGCTGCACTGCTGCTGAAGGCCATGGTTGAGTACCCACATGGTCAACGGCTTTATCAGGCCGGTGCGTTCCGCCAAAGGAATAAAGTCATCGGGCGGCATGAGATCATGTTGGGGATGCTGCCAGCGCACCAACGCCTCGACTTCCGTAACTTGCTTGGTCTTTATGGTGACCTTCGGTTGATAGTGCAAGACCAGTTCGTCAGTCTCGATCGCGTGGCGTAGCTCTCCCATGAGCGTCAGTCGATGGGGGCTGTGTTTATCAAGCCGCGGATCGTAGACGACGTAACCGCTTTTTTCCTGCTTCGCCATATACATAGCGACGTCCGCCCGCTGCAGCAGGGTGTCGGGATCCGGACCATGCTCAGGGAAGACCGCAATACCGATACTGGCCTGTACATCCAGCTTTAGCCCTTCCAGCGCAAACGGTGTTTGCAACGCCTTGCCGATGTTACGCGCTACCTGCATAGCCTCCTTAACTACCGATATTTTTGGCAACAAGATCGCAAACTCATCACCACCAAGCCGTGCAACGGTAAAAGTATCCTGGATTGTTCCTTGCAGGCGTGCCGCCACCTGCTTCAGCACGCGGTCACCACTGAAATGGCCAAGCGTGTCGTTGATCTCCTTGAACCGATCCAAGTCCATGACGAGAATCGCCAGGTGGGTTTTGTCATGCTGGGCGGCGTTTAACGCCTGTTCCAGGCGGTCCAGCAATAGCACACGATTAGGCAGGTCAGTCAGGTGATCATGGGTGACATCGTGCATCGCCTGCTGCTCGATCGCCGTTGTCTGCGCCCGCAGCTCGCTCGTCTGGTCAACGACCAGGGCACTGGCCTCAAAGGCCATAACCGACCCGATGTATTGGCCCCAGATCGCGAAGAAAAACGGCATGCCGTCCAATAGCCACAGTGCCCCGTTCGTCCTCTGAGCCTCGATGATCCCGGTGAGAGTGACGCCGCCTGTTTGGTAATAGCTCACGAGCGCAGTGGCAATGACGATCGCCGCGCACGCGATCGTCACGCCATAAACGGCATACTTGTTCGCCTTGCCTTTGAGCAGCTGGACGTTGCTAGATAAACTTTGGCTCGCTGTCAGCGCCACTCGTAAATTCTCCACTAATACCTAAACTATCAGGGCGCCCGGCCAATGGCATGGCTCGACCGATACCGCGAACTGCCCTGTAACTCCCTCGCTTATTTAGATTCGATTCGCCCGATTGTCTAGGCCGAGGTCGGCGAGCAGTGGTCTCCTCCGGGCCGTCGGGCCCGACTCTATGATGAGTTTAATCGGAGGCCAGAGAGCGGAATAACTCAGCACCCACTTAGGTAAGCGTAGACCATAGGAAAGCGCGATGGAACCGCACTCGCCTGGCAGCTCGTGGTCGATACGCGCTGCCTGTCACCCCGCTAAGTTACTGAAAATTATTGAAAATCCGTAGTGGGCGGAAACGTCAGAATCCAAAAAGCTTCACCACGCCTACGCTGAGGGCCGGCACAAACGTGATAATCAAGACGCCAACCAGCGACAGCAGAAAGAAGGGGGCAGACGCCCAGCAGATCTCCAGAAGCGGTCGTTCAAAACGGAAAGCAGCCAGAAAGAGGTTCATGCCGACCGGCGGTGTCAAGTATCCAAGTTGCATGTTGGCAAGAAATACGATTCCCAGATGTACCGGATCGACACCAAAGGCCATGGCGACCGGAAGGATTAAAGGCACGATCACGACGAGCGCTGAGAAAATGTCTAGCAGGCATCCTGCTATCAGAAGGAAACCATTAAGCGCAAGCAAGAACAGCCATGGTGACTCGATCGCCGACTGAACCCACTCCGTCGCCAATGTCGGCACATCCGCGAAAATAAGGTAGTTGGTGAGTCCCATGGCAGTCGCCAGGATAATCATGATGCCACCAATCATGACCGCGGCGTCCACCAGTAGCCGAGGTAGATCGTGCCGCACACTGAGTTCACGGTGGACCAGGAATTCCAAGAGCAGTGTATAAACGGCGGTCAGACCAGCCACCTCCACCAGCGTCGCATAACCCGAAAAAATGCCAAACAAGATTGCGACCGGTAACAGCACCTCGTACTTCGCCTCCCGGATCGCCGCTAACGCCGCACGCCCGTTAAATCGACTACGACCCCCCGGGATAAGCCAACCTGCGTGAACAGCGTAAACCGCAAACATGACGATCAATAAGAATCCCGGCAGCAGTCCGGCGAGAAACAATCGATCGATCGGGGTGTGCGACGATACACCGTAGAGAATTATCAGCAGACTCGGCGGCAACAGGATGCCGAGGCTCCCCGAGGCAGTTAGCGCTCCCATCGAAAAGCGCTCGCGGTAGCCCTCGCGTATGAGCACGGGCAGGAGCAGTCCTCCAAGCGCCAGGATGGTGACACCGGAGCCACCGGTGAACGTGGTAAAGAAGGCACACACACCAATGCTGGCGATGGCTGTACCCCCGGGGATCCAGCCGAACAGCGCATGGAACAGATGCGCCAGACGATCAGACGACTTTCCCTCGGCCAATATGGTGCCTGCCAGGGTAAACAACGGTATGGTGGGTAATATCGGATTGGATGCAATGCGATACGCCTCCACCGGGATCGAGGCGAGTGGCACCGCATCGACAAAAAACAGTAGGCTCGCGGCGGCCCCCAAGATGACAAATATCGGCGCACCGGCGAGCGCTGCCATCAAAATTACGCATACGCCCGGTAGCAGTAACAACCCTCGGCTTTCCTCCGGCCAAAAGGCAAAACCGACGACCAACAGCGTCATCGCCACCGCAACAATTCGCCCCCAATACCTGCCCGGCGTCTGCCATAGGAAACGCAGGCCGATGACTGCAAACCCGACAGGCATAATAACCTCGGCGACCCACTGCGGAATCAGACCACCTAGGGTAGTGGCCACCGCGCGATCGACCCTCACCATGTCCAACGAGGCCCAAGCCAGCAGCAGCGCAACTGCCGTTGCCATGGATCCCGCGATAACGCTAGCGGCGGTCCGCCACCGTCCCCGCAGAAAGGATGCGAATCCCAGCGCCAGATGCTTTCCCCGCTTTGCCGCTACCATGGCGCCTAGGAACGCGACCCAAAGCGTTAAGTGACGAACATAGTCGATCGAACCCGGGACTCCGATGCCAACCAGGGCACGTCCGACGACTTCGATGATGGGAAGCAGGACGATACCCAGTAACGCCAGGGCTGTGGCCGTATTCTCTGCCTCGTACCACAAGGACTGGGTAGCCAGGCTTGCCTTGCGCACCCAGCTCACGAGATCAGGTCTTTCAATTCGAGGACTTTGTAGCGCCTAGACGCTTCGCGCGAAACTCGTCACGCAGTCTAAGCACTTCGTCGAAAGATCCGGCCGGGACGATCTTGCCCCGAATGTCGGGATAGACCGATGTCGTTAACTCCTGCCATTCCTCGTAAGCGTCGGGCGGAACCGAGACCACCTGCAGACCGCGTTTGACCATCGCTCGAATCGCGTCTTGTTCTAACTGCCGAACCCTGTCGCGCAGCCGCAACCCGGCTTCGCGCGCTATTTGCGCCAACTTGGGTCTTAGGTCCGACGGAATTTTAGACCAGGCCCTTGTGCTGATAACGGTTCCACCGGTCAGTGGGGCCCACCTCATATCCGTCATTGAACCCGTAAACGCAAACCACTGATTCGCCAATGCCGCAAGCGGCGGAGCCTGATATGCCGTAATCATGCCGGTCTGAAGCGCTGGCAAAATGTCGTGCGACGCCAGCGGCACAGGTTTGAATCCGAGTTTCTTCCAAAGCTCCTCCGTCTCGGTGGTTTCAGCCGCGGCCCACACAAACAGTTTTTGCTTCTTAAGATCATCTGGGCGCTGCACTGGGGACTTCGTAAAAAAGTGCACCCACCCCGCATCTCCCCAATTGAGCACGACGAAGCCTTTTTCTCGCAGGGCCTTTTCCATGGTTTTCGCTAACCCGGCCTGCACGTAGTCCAACTCTTCGTACGAAGCAAAAGCCAACGGGATATGCAGGGCCTTAGCCGACGGATCCACGATGCTAAGACCCACGGTCGAGACGGTGGCGGCATCGAGTTGCCCAATGCGGATCCGGCGCATAATGTCGCTTTCATCGCCGAGGGTGCCCGCATAAATCTTCAGCCGGACTTTGCCATCTGATGCTTCCGTCCACTTCTCATCGATCTCGGTCAGATACTCGTACCAAGTCGAGTCCTTGGGTACAACCGTCGCAAGTTTGACCACCACTGTCCGTGCACTCGCCTCAGCGACAAAAAGCGCCATACACATGGCCGCAAAGACTATCCGTTTAAGTCTCATACTCACTCCCCAATGAAAAAATCGTCGATTCGAAACATTAACACTTGCGCCCGCCTCTGCGCGATCAGGTTTGCCAGCCGATACTCAGGGGCTTTATCGGCGTTGAAGCCCAGGGCCTGCTGCAAAAGCGTTTTGAATTCCCGGCGATTCTGCATCTGTACCGAAACGGACTCTGCTAGCGACACCAATGGACTTACCTGTTGGTCATTGGCGAGTTCCATGGCACGCTGAAAGTGTTCGCGCGCTTTTTCCACACTGCCGCCCTGTGCGCTAGAGCGTCCACCCTCAAAGGCAATCAGAAATTGATGGATTGCCCCTTGATTAAAGCTTTCGTCCAACTCCAAGCAGCGCTGAATCAACGGCCCGATTAAATTCAGATCAGCGACTAAATCCATATCTTGTTTATCTGCAGATATCGCCGCGCTCCACGATACCGCCGCCCAATAAAGCTCTGGAACATGTTTTGGCTTAAAGCGCGCAAGCGCGGATGTCGGATCCTGCCTCAGCTTTTCCACAAGGTCTGGCTCACGCAAATCCAACGCGCGTAAGGCGTAGTCACGGCCTCTGAGATAGAGCCGTTTCGCCCGTTGGCGAAGCTCGCGCGCACGGCGACGATCCGTTTCCTCCAATTCGAAAGCCTGGAAATCCACGTAGGCATAGGCGTATTGCGTAAAGCCGCTTGCCGCCGCAACCAGCAACCCGTGATGATCAGGGACTTCAGTAAGCAAACCTTCCATGGTCTTCAAACCGAAGGGCAGGGCATCGCCAATAAGCTCGATGTCGTCGTCAGATGCGTATACGGTTCCGGTTTCTGCTAACACGTTGCCCACCCGGTTGGCCGCGAACTTCCTTACCGAGCACCCCGAAGTCATAACCAGGACAAAAACGAGGAAAACCACCGTCCACAGCGGCCGCCTATCGGTCGTCCCCGTGATCGTTGGTGTGGGAAATATTGGTTGCGAGATACTTGTGATCATTTGCTATGCGGCTAGCTCTACTCCGGCTGCATTATATCTATCTCCAACGCATGGCCATAGCTTAGGCCAGATGGGAGGGATCGTGCGAGGTTCGTCGAATCGACGGATAAGGTTGCAAGCAGCGTGATACTACAGCTGGTTCTTGAACAGCAGTGCGAATAACTGATAAAAGCGCAGCTTGACAATCCTGCCAGACTTGGCGCGCGGAAAGCGACTGTCCTCGCCAATGGCTTTACCATCAGGACCTATTAACCACGCATTCGCCAGGTGCATGTCCATCGACACGCGCAATTGGCGCGCGAGCACTTCATCATGGGCGGCAACCGCCAGCTCGGTATTCAAGAATTGTGAACGTGGATCGATATTAAAATTTCCGATAATGGCGATTGTGTTATCGATGACTACCGATTTTGCATGGAGCATCTTTGGGCCTTTGTACTCCCAAATCTCCAAACCCAGCCGCACTAAATCTGCTTTCTTCCCTTCGTAACCTCCTTGGGCGAAGAAATTCTGGGTCGATGCCAATGAGTTGGTCAGCACACGTACTTGAACACCGCGATCGATCGCCCGCATGAACGCCGCCTTAGCGCTCTTAGAAAGAACAAGATAAGGCGATTCAATAATAATGGATGATTTCGCGGAGTCTACATAGCGCAGAAACGCATCGAAGGTTCCAGGGTCCTTGCCTTTACGGCCCACTGGATCGTGGAAAAAACGTATATCGGTTACGTCTCGCTGTCCCGCAGACCAATCAGTGGCCGGATTGAGATGAACAAGCGTATTCTGGCTGAGATCTGCCCGGTGCCAGTCCAACAGCGCCGCTGCTTCTTGCAGTGCTTTGGCAGCGCGAATCTGTGACTGCTCACAGCGTTCGTATGAATGCCCATTCCTCGATTCGTCACATTGTTGAGGCAAGAATTCCGGATCATGCGGTCCAAGCGCGGCGTCGCTAACTTCTTGGCTATTCCACAACCGCATGAAGTAACGGGAGGTCGCTTCGACTACCTTGCCGGCAACATACACGTCGCGGTCGACGTAAGCCCTTTCGACGTAACTCTTTTCGGTAACACCAAACCACGGATTCTCAAGATTGCGCCCGCCAATCAACATTTCGCGACCATCGACAAGAATTAGCTTGTCGTGTAGCCGCCGATTGAACCAGCCGAGTTTTGTGATACGCAAGGGGTGGTACTCCTTGATCGCTACGCCTTCTTGTATTAAATGCGCAAGGACCGGCTTAGAGATCTCGTTAAAGTACCCGTCAATAAGGAATCTGACTTTTACTCCTCGACGGGCCGCATCCCGCAGCAGAGCGAGATAGGACAGCACCATCCGGTCCTCTGAGGCCCTGTAAAGCTCGATAAGGATTTCCTCCCGAGCCTGCTGAATCATATCCACACGCACCTGTGCCGCCTCTTGGTCTGCATCTATAATGCGAAATGTGTCGGCGCAGGTTGGATTGGGAAACCAAACGAAAGAAAGCACGACAAGTGCAACGAATGTCGAGGCTCTCAGACGAAAAACGGTCTCTTGCATTAAGCGCGTGTGATCCACGGGCAGTTTAGTGTGCACGGAACCTGGCATCGGACTAACAGACCTAGAGCCTACCTGAGTGATACACGCGACCGCAATAACGAGAGGGCGTCGGGCTTGGGGCTGCGAGGAGCACACCGATCGCGGGCAGCGGCTAATTTATGGTAAACAAGGGGTACAGCGTAAGTTGAAAGGGGCGAGCTTATGATATCAAGCAACTCCTGGTTACGAATATCGACCTTGTTGAGTCTCCTACTACCTATAGCGCAGGCAGGACCGCTGCACGATGCCGCAGAACGGGGAGACCTAGACCGGGCAAGAACGCTTATTGCCCAGGGTGCCAATGTCAACGCGCGGGACACAAATGCCGCCACACCGCTCCATTGGGCAGTCTACGGGGGTCACACGGCGCTCGCGCGATGGCTAATTGCGCAGGGCGCGGATGTCTACGCGAACGAAACACCGTTTTGCCCCACACCTCCGCAAGTTGCTGCGACCTTAAGTGACGATGCGTTAACGGCGTGGCTTGATCATCAGACCGCCCACATTAACGACAACACCCAAAACGGTGTCAGGCCGTTACACTGGGCTGCAGCCGGCGGCCACCTAGCCACGGTCGAGCTGCTGATTACTGAGGGCGCCAACATTAATGCAGAAACGGCCGAAGGCATCACCCCGTTGCAAACCGCCGCTGGTATGGGCCATGAGCACATCGTGAAGTTGCTACGACGGCATGGCGCCAAAGAATAATATGTAGCACGAGTCAGGTAGGCTTGGTCTTGTCAACGGCGGCGCGCGACGCGGTCGCCGCTACGGCAACACATTTCTTGAGACTGCGCGAATGCTCAATCGGTCTCTGCCGAAGGTAATCATTTTGATCTTTGCTCTTACTATGGCAGCCTGCAAACAGGGCGAAAGTAAGACAGCGCCTACCAGTGGCGAACAGCTGGTGACCCCAGTGGCAAAAGGCTCGGTTACGCTCAGGTGGCAACCACCCACTCGAAATACCGATGGATCAAAGCTGACCGACTTGGCTGGCTACAAGATTTACTACGGAACGTCCAAAGAATATTACCAACGGGTAATCGACATAAAGGACCCAACCATAACGCAATACACGATCAACCACCTACCGCCATATACATACTACTTCGTGATAATAGCGTACAACCGCGCCGGCGCCGAGAGCCACTACTCGAACGTCGGCAGCAAGACCATCCAGTAACGCCAAGCCATTCGCTCAGTAACTCCAACACCAAGCGACGAGGCGCTTGGCGTTCTTGGCCTGCTTTTTGCTTGGCTCTAACTCGATCAGTTCACGCCAACGTAGATGGGCATCGACAAGAGCATCTGGCTTCCGGTAGCGGCGTTATTCAGTCCTGGCTTATCGCCCCGCACTTCGCGCGATAGCACGTGGGAGACGTTGATGGACGCCGGTACCATAGCCTACGAGCAAGGTCGCTACGCAAAAGCCGAGGAGCAGCTATGGGCCGCGCTCAAACGCGCCGAGACCTTTGGGCTTGCGGATCTGCGCGTCGTCACTAGCCTCAACAGCCTTGCCGAAGTCCATCGCGCGCAAGCTAAGTATACCGACGCGGAATCGCTCATTAAGCAAGCCTTGGCACTCCGCGAGAACACGTTCGGACCTGTCCATGCTGACGTGGCGGCTAGCCTCAACAACCTAGCGGAGCTCTTCCGAGCTCAGAGCAAACACGACGAGGCCAAATCGCTTCTCAAGCGTGCCGTATCCATTTATCAGAAGATCGTGGACACGGAACACCCTGATGTTGCCACAACCCTCAACACTCTGGCGCTCTGCTACCGTGATCAAGGCGAGCATGCTAAAGCAAAGTCATTGCTGAAAGACGCCTTAGCGATTCGGAAGAAGTCGCTGGGATCAAGACATCCGCGCGTCGCCACTACGCTCAACAATCTCGCGCTTTGTTACCGTGCCGAGGGTAACGACGCCAAAGCCGAGCCGCTGCTGAAGCAGGCTTTGAAGATCCGCGAGAAGACTCTCGGACCGCGGCATCCGCGCGTGGCCACCAGTCTCAACAATCTGGCGCAGCTCTATCGAACCCTGGGTCGACACGGTGAGGCCGAGCGCCTATACAAGCGCGCCTTGAAGATTCTGGAGAAAGCAAAAGGAAGAAACCACGCAAAGGTGGCCAACGTCTTGGATAACTACGCCCACCTTTTGACAGACATGAAAAAACCGAAGCAGGCGGCAAAGCTTGTTGCTCGCGCAAAAATCGTTAGAAAAAAAATGGTGGATAGCGGTCCGTCAGTTGTTGGCCGTGGGCGCTACGTCCTCGGAAGTTTCTGAACCCAGCCGTGAGGTGCCTGCGGCAGAGCATTCGAGGCACCGCGTCACATCCGCCAGCAGGTGCTGACTAATAATATGTGGATGTCGTTGAACGCGGGTGCCCTCCCATGTTGGGCCAGGTATTCGGCCTGCGCCGCGTATGCTGTCGGCTCTAGTTTGCGCACACATGAAACTGCCTTATCGAATCCGTGACGATATTGAAGATAATGCACAAGCTCGTGCACAAGCACAGCCCGACCTTCTATCGTGGTGAGGTCCACGTCGTCTAACAGGTAAATCGTGCCATCTCTGGGATTGTAAACGCCGGCCACACTGATATTGTTGATATCTGGCCCGCGGGGAACGTTACCCTGGTAGAAAATTTGCACCAGCGTTCCCTGCGGAACGCTTATTACGTCAGGCACATGGGAGCCATCATACGCCAGAGGCGAATGGCCGCTGATCCACATCAACATCGCAACCGTGAGTTCTTTCATCGCGCTGCCGTAACTGAACGAGAGGATTCGTATCAATCTTCAATCAACCCATCGGGCAGGAGGTCCGTGAGGTCTTGCAGTGTCCACGCCTCAGGAGGCTCCGGAACATCTTCCGGCGGCCAGATATCGAGAACATCAGGAATAACGTCGTTGCCGAACGGGTCGCCGTCCGTCCACAGGTGATCGATTTCGTCGAAAATCGGGGCCATGTCTTATACCTCCCACCGGTCACCACAATGATTTACGTAGTAGCCCTCCCCGGGATGCAGCAAAGGCGTACCAACGTGGATCGTCGCGTCACGCGTGACGCTCGCCCACACTTCATCGGGGTTAAAGCCATGGTTAAAGCGGCGACGTTTCGCGACTTCCCGGGCGATCATCGCAGCCGCAAATTGGCACGCACGTGCAAGTCTTGGATTAATATGGTCCATAGCTCTACCTCCTTGCCCTCACACATGCGCCCCGCAAATCTCACTGCCCGCTTGTCCGCCTACCGACCTTGTTAAAAGCAATTGCTATACGGATCTGCTAGCTGCGCCGCTTGTCCTGGGGCGCTGTAGTGCAGTTGGGTCCAACAGTACAGAGATAGAGCAGCGTGATCTGTTAAGTAATACGTCGAGCGTTCGTGAAATATTTACGGTAGGGGTCCGATCAAGAAGCCAACTTTTTATCAAGCCTTTAGCAACCGCGTCTTACGTGTGTCAGCTCGTTTGTTGGATGTCCTGAGCTTTCGGCCGACCCCCACCGCGAAGAAGGCTTGTTAATTTTTCACAGCTTTTTAACAGCATATTTCACAGAAGCTACACGCGTCTTTGGACTAATGTATTGAGCATATACAAAGGCGGTCTTGGCATACCTTCGAGGAGCTAACTGGTCGTCGAGAACAAGGTAAACCGGGTAGTTCCGTGCCTGACCGCAAGCGAGGACACTATGTGCAGATTGCAGAGAAGAACAGCATCAACCATAGCGGAAGGTGAGGTGAAGGGTGAAGAATCAGGGAGAACTCTGCTGTTCAGCGGTCTCCTCCTGGGCACGCTCTATTTTTTTACTCCGTGCATAAGCCAGGCCACAGTCACGTACCATCATCAGGTGGCGGACAAGGCGCTACCTTCGCTACACGAAACAGGCCTCCTCGCGTATCGCTACAGTGAAGCCGACAAGGCAATAGAGCGCGGAAATTATGAGCAGGCTATCCATATCCTCCAGTTGCTAGCGAAACAGGGAGCCATGAAGTCCCAGTATGATCTAGGGGTCATGTATTACCATGGGCTTGGCGTTAAGCAAGACAAGGCCGAGGCCATGCGATGGAACCGTATGGCGGCCGAACAGGGGCACATAGCCGCGCAATACAACATGGGCATCGCCTATTCAACGGGGACAGGCGTCGACCTAGACGCCGTTAAAGCTGCCGACTGGTGGCGCAAAGCCGCCCTTCAAGGCAGCACCGAGGCACAGTTTAATCTCGGTCTGATGTACGCCCAGGGTGACGGCGTGACCCAGAATATGATGCAGGCAGCCCGATGGTGGTACGAGGCAGCGACGCATGGCGATGCCGCTGCGCAGTATGCCCTCGGTCTCATGTTTGCCAGGGGCGATGGCGTTACCCAGAACCTCAACGAAGCGGCGAAGTGGTGGTATCTGGCAGCAAGCCAGGGATTTGAACGCGCCAAGAATGCCTTGAACAAGCTTCGCCTTATCGTGATACCGAAATAAAAGGCGCGCAGACGCTATCGCAGTCCTCACCGATGACACGGAATCAGGGATTCCCTAATATAGAGGGTCACGGAATCCTTGATTGACGCGGAGCCCGAAATCGGCGTTGATTTCATAGGACCAACGACTAGCAACAATAATAGCAATAGCGCGTTTTCCAGCGCCAAACGTCTCCGGGGAAGGGATCCCCAGCATGCACAGCCACAACGGCTCCGACAAGAAGCTACGGGGCTTTGGTCCGCCTCTGACGCAAATAGACGCATCCACCTGAGGGAGGGTCCAACATGAAAAACCTCCAAATAGTGCTGAACCTCACGCGCAACCACAATCGTTTCGCCAGCCAGAGCGTTGATCTGATCGCGTCAAACTCGTGGATTAGCCAGTTCGCACGGCTCGCCATGACCTCCTCGCTGCCGAACAGCTACTGCATCGGTCTGCCGGGTAACCGCCTCTACGGCGGATGCACCTACATCGACATGATCGAACGGGAGATTTGTCGACTCGCCCGCGAACTGTTCCCGATGGAGCACGTGGTGTTGCAGTTCCTCTCAGGCATGCAGGCCAACATCGGTGCCTACAACGCCGTACTCAAACGGGGTAATACTGTAATGGCTGCCCAGTTGAAGCACGGGGGCCACTACAGTCACAACCCGCAAGGCCCATTGCGCCTTTTTTCGGCAAAACTCGTGCCGGTGCCCTTCGACGACTCCTGTTACAACATCGACGTCGATGAGCTCGCCAAGTCGCTCGCAACGCAGAAGCCAAAGCTTCTTATCGTGGGCTGGAGCGAGTTTCTGTTCCCCCATCCGCTCCCTGAGATCCGCGCGCTGTGCGACAAGCACGGCGTTCGCTTGATGTACGACATGTCGCACGTTGCCGGGCTGATCGCTGGGAAAGTCTTCCAGCCCGATGCGACCAAGTATGCCGACATCGCCACCAGCTCAACCGGCAAGTCGCTGCACGCGCCCGACCACGGCATGGTCTTTTTCAACGACAAGTCGCTAGAGACGGGTGTCCTTGACGCCGTGATGCCCCTGCTTACTTCCAATACGCACCCACACGAGATGGCGGCACTCGGCGTTGCCTTTGCCGAGATGGTAGAGTTCGGCCGAGACTACGCCTTACAGGTCGTGCGCAACTCCAAGGCCCTGGGCCGTGCGCTCGAAGAGGAGGGGCTCAAAGTCCTTTATGCGCATCTAGACTATAGCGAGAGCCATACCGTGCTCGTGGAATACGTCGCCTCGAGCGTTGCCGTGGCCCTGCTGGACCGGACCGGTATTCTGTGCAACACGTGCCCACTTCCATGGGATCCCCCACGTACCGAGACGGGTCTGCGGCTCGGGACTCAGGTCCTAACACGGCGCGGGATGCGCGAGCCCGAAATGCAGGTGATCGCCCAAGGGATCGCACGGGTACTTCTGCATGGCGAACACCCGGATCGCGTGGCCTACGAGTTTGTCAAGCCACTCGCCCAGCGATTCGATCGAACGGTGTACTCGTTTGACTTTCACTTCCCGCTGCAGCAGGACTGGTATGGCGCCCCGTACGAAGGCTACCGCGCGGAAAATGTCGACGATGTAATCCACGAGCTCGTACCGTTCGCAAACTGCACACCCGAGCAGATCCGATCACTCGCCGAACAGCTTACTCTCGTCGTTATCGACAAGGAACAAGTGTTATTCGAGACGGGCGATGCCTCGGATAGCGTGTACTTCATCAGTGAGGGAATCGTGGAGATCATGGACCGGTCCGGTAACACGGATGTTGTGATCGGGTCTCTCGGAGAAGGCAAGCACTTCGGGGAGCTTGGTGTGATGAAAGGCATCAACCGTACCATGACTGCACGAGCACAGCCTCGCACGCGTCTGTTCCGCATGAAGGCCGCAAACTTCGAAGAGCTGCTCAAAGACGTCCTACCGCTCAGACAGTACTTCGAGGATTACGTCCACATCATCGAAGAACAAAACCGCTGGCGACAGCGCGCCATGTAACGCCAGTAATCAACTGACCAGGCGGCAAATTTTTTGGCGCCAGCTGCCGGCCGTCCCGACCCCGCATCCAGATACGCTAGGCACCGAAGCTTGGCCCTGCCGGTTTCGATTGACCCTCTTGATCACTCTCTCGCGAGCCTCGACGCTCTATCTTCCCCTTGACCTAGGTGCGCGGCAGTTGCCGATACCGAAAGTGCGGGCCCAGAGATTCCACGGTTTCTTTGGCCGCCAAGAATGCATTGAACAAGCTTCGCCTTATCGTGATACCGAAATAAAAGGCGCGTAAACGCTATCGCAGTCCTCACCGATGACGACCGGCTGGGCGCCACCGCAAGCTGTGGCCAGCGCCCCAGGCGATAATTCAATACCACCTCAATGCTAAAGATGCGGCGGTGACGACAGAGCTACCAGCCTGCTGGCAGCTTTTTCTTGATAGTAATCCTCTTGTCTTCGACTCTTATATATCCACCCGTCGCAAGATCTTTCAAGATGCGGCTTACCATCTCCCTTGATGCCCCCACCATGTTAGCAATATCCTGCTGAGTTAACTTTTCGGAGATTACGAAATTGCCGTTTTCCGCTGTAGCGAGGTTTGATAATGTTCTCGCAACCCGTCCGTAGACGTCCCTTAGGGCGAGGCCTTTCACGTTATCAGTCAGCATCCGTATTCGATGCGTTAACTCCTTGATGAGGGTAATCGCAATATCGGGATTCTTGGCCAGACACTCCTTGAAATCGCTCTTCGAGATGATCGAAAACCTTGAGGGCTCCAACGTCATAACAGATGCGGACCTGGGGGCGTCATCAAGTAACGCTATTTCGCCAAAGTACTCTCCTGGCCCTTCTATATCGAGGATGATTTCTCTTCCTTGCTCGTCACTCAGAAACACTTTCACTTTGCCCGTCAGAATAACGTAGAGCGAGTCAGTAGTATCCCCCTCATTGATGACGATGGTATTTCTTGGGAATGTCTTCGTGACTGCGTGGCCGGATACCGTCGCGAGATCCGCTTGTGCCAGGCTCGCAAAAAGCGGGATGCCCTCGAAGACGCCCCCCGTCTGCGCGGCGGTGAGACCCGTATACCGGACTGAATTGTAGCCCACCGTCGCTTGCGCTGCGCTCAGATTGCTGGTAGTCACCGTTCTACCCTCCTTGCGTTCTCACGAACGCGCTAATACTGCGGCTGCGCTGAAACTACACCAATTATTACTATACATAGATTTAGGAACTGCTCGTGTGTAAGATTTCACAGGGATTCTGTGAAAAATTCACGGTTTACGGTACCCACCAGCAACGAGATGGGAAGATTTGTAGTGCGAACGAGCTGGTCGGGAGTTCGAGTCTCTCCGGGCGTGCCAATAATCAAAGAGTTACACTCACCCTCGCGGTAGCAGGTCGTGGCGAATCACCAATGAGTCACCACAGGGGCGGCTGTTCAACCGCGTCGGAGAGGCAGACCGAGCAAACATGTAGTCGAGCTGTGATCAAGGCTTTTAAATTTTCACAATCTCCCCTCCGTATTGGTACGCCTTCGCCCGGCGCAAGCGGGAATTACGATACGGAAGATCGCAACACCCGTCGCAGTGCACTCCTTGGGTTAGTCGGCCCGCAAGTAACTCACGCCCCTGCTGAGTGCCGGCATGCCCCGAAGTCGTCAGGTCACACAGTTCCAACCGTGAGCACTTCGAGCATGCTGAAGTAGAGCTCGTCTCGGTCGAGGATATACTCATCAGAGGCGGGGTCAAAATGCGCTCTCCACTGCGCATAGTCTTCCACTGATAGATATGGCTCTGCCATTCTCGCGTGCCATTCACTATTGCCGGCGATGTATCGCTTGGCCGCAGGCGTCAACGGCGCGAGCTTCTGAATGGCATAACTCTTCGTCCACACGTCCTTGAGCCCCGCTTTTAGAAACGACCCATGCGTTTTTCTCCCAGCGAAATTGTCAAAGTACTTTTCTGATCGATCACGAGCGCGCGAGGCCCCCAGAAGGACCTTCAGGGTCAGGGTAGGATCGATGGGATGTAATATAAAGTCGGCGCCGTCGAAATCCTTGGCCGCAATCCTCCCGCCTTTTCTTGTCACGCGCTTCTGCTCCTCCAGAATCCTGAGATGATCCTCGACATAAGTGAAGCAACCTCCGAAAAACACGAAGTCGACCCTGTCATCGTCGAGCGGTATCGCTGAGAAATCGGCTTGGCGAAAGCTCATCAGGTCCTTCAGTGGGTTATGCTGGCGTTGCTTTTCGGCGTACGCCAACAGCTCCACAGAGATATCAACGCCGATGATCCGCCCATCCGGCTTGACCTTCTCTGCAAACAGGGGACTCCATAAACCTGGTCCACATCCCAGGTCCAACACCACATCCCCGGGGGTGAGATAGAGGTCATCGACCAGTTGCCGTCGCTCGTGTTGCTTTGTTTCATGATGATCCAGGAGCCACCGGAGCTCGGTCAGCTCCAGGCCATCCGGACCGGTGTTGAATGCGACATCGACGGACATGGGACCCCCTTGTTGTGACATTGGGAACCGTATTTCCCATTGTTCACGGCGCCATACGGCGCCAGTTTATCCTGAAGCCGGCCGCAATAGTTGCCAGGGGGCGGCCACATCCCGACTCAGGACGCGCTGAGCGGTAGGCCTGTCGGCGGGCCTCAGAGCTGTTTTGAAATTCTGAGTGACCCCTGTGCCGAACATAGAGACAACAACGAGGCTATTGTCAAATTATACGCCGAAAGACCGTCCCAGCCCGAATTGACATTTCACCAAATTAGTCGAATCCTTTGTTCTTTACGGCGAGGTAAGAGGTAATATACGGTGCCGTACTCAGAACGCACTATAAAGACATAAACGAGCTACTCTCAACGAGTCCCGTGCCGTTCAAATCAGAGGGCACCGCCCCGCGACCTCTGGCGAGGAGACAACTATGAGCGAGCGTAAAGAGCACGCGTATATTCGGGTGCTCAGGAGACAGCTTGCCGAAGGAAAGATCGACCGTCGCGAGTTTCTGCGCACCGTAACCCTTCTCGGCTTATCCGCGAGCGCCGCCTATGCTTTTGCCGGCAAGGCAAAAGCTGAGACCAAGCCGGCTATGCCCAAGGGCGGCATCCTTCGGATAAGCATGCCCGTTAGGAAAATCGAAGACCCGCACACCTTCAGCTCGCTTTCGGACAGCAACGTCGTCCGACAGGTCACCGAATATCTGACCAAAACCGGCCACGACAACATTACGCGTCCGTACCTTCTGCAATCATGGAAGCCCAGCGAGGATCTAAAGACCTGGACGCTGCACTTACGCCGGGGCATCAAATGGCACAATGGCCGCGACTTCACGGCTGACGATGTCATCTGGAACCTCAAGCACGTGCTCGATGACAAAACAGGCTCATCGGTCCTGGGCCTTATGAAGGGCTATATGCTCGAGGAAGACGGCGAGGGAAAAACCCGGCTGTGGGATGCGAACGCGATCGAGAAGGTCGATTCGTTCACCATCCGGCTGAACTGCAAAGTACCCCAGCTAGCGGTGCCCGAGCATCTGTTCCACTACCCGCTGCTCATTCTCGACCCTGAAGAAGGCGGGGTCTTCGGACCCGGCTCCAGCGGCACGGGTGCGTTCGAGCTGGTCGAACATGAGGTCGGCAAGCTCTCGGTGCTCAAAGCCCGTAAGGACTACTGGGGCGACGGACCGCATCTGGACACCCTCGAATTCATCGACCTGGGCGGTGACCCACAAACGGAGGTTTCCGCCTTCCGCACGAAAAAGGTCGATGGCGCAGACTCCATTGACGTGGTCGAGTTCGAAGCGCTGAAACTCATGCCGCACCTTAAGAGGTACGACGCGGTAACGGCAGGTACGGGGCTGGCCCGCGGGAAGGTGACTGAGAAACCATTCGACGATGCCAGAGTGCGCAAGGCGCTCCGGCTTGCGATCGACCCCCGCCTCACCCAAGAGCTGGTGCGGGGCGTGCTCGGCTCCCCGGCGGAGCATCATCACGTTTCGCCTATCCACCCCGAATACGCGAAGCTCCCTCCCATGTGGGTTGACAAGAAACGGAACGTCGAGGCTGCCAAGAGACTCCTGGCCGAGGCGGGCTATTCCAGGGGTATCGACCTAGGGAGGATCGATTGCAGGGCATCACCGGACTGGGAGGCCAGTGCCGCGCAAGCGATCGTCGAGCAGTGGAGGGATATTGGCGTGCGCTGTGGGGTCAATACGATGCCGGACGCAAAGTACTGGGAAATCTGGGATAAGACCCGGTTGGGCTTCACCGCCTGGTCCCACCGACCGCTCGGCATCATGGTGCTGGGTCTCGCCTATCGCTCTGGCGTACCGTGGAACGAATCCTCGTATTCAAACCCCGAATTTGATCGGCTGCTGACCGAGGCCGAGGGCGAGCCCGATGTTGACAAACGGCGCGAGGTGATGGCCAAGCTCGAAAAAATCATGCAGGAGGATGGCCCCATTGTTCAGCCGTTCTGGCGGACTGTGGTGACCTTTATGGACAAGCGGGTGAAGGGCTTCGAAATGCACCCAACCTTCTATATCTTTGGTAACGAGTTGGCCATCGAATCTTAAGCAGGCGGACCAGGGCGCTCAAGAAGCTCACATTCCAGCGTGCATGACGCCCGCTTAGAACCACCTAGAGGACGTTGCCGCAGCGCGCAGTGACCGCCACGCGACCGGGAGCGGCGGCGATATCAGGAGAGCACTATCATGTTGCGATTGCTTTCGATCCGAGACCGACTCTTCCTTCTGCTGATGCTGCTCGTCGCGTCGCTCGTCTTCACCAACCTCCTGCTGATCAACCAGACGAGAAACCTCGAGCACTCCATCCGTCAACAGGCGCACAACATCGATCGCATGGTGAAAGTCGATGCAGCGGTCAAGACCTTCGGCGACCTTAAGTACTGGCTGACTGCCTGGGCACTTAACGTCGACGCCCATGCCGAGAAGCGTGCCAAGGACGCCCGCGACCTCCTAAACGGACAGCTATCCGAGCTCAAACCGGATCTGCCGGAGGTGGTCGCCGATGTGCCTGGGCAGGCGGCCGATCTGGTGAGCGAGACAAGCGCGGCCGCGGAAGCGTTCGCGCGTGATAACTATGCCGTTGCCAAGGGCCTGATCCGCAGGGGGCATGGGCATGTTTTGGCGGTTGATGCCAAGCTTTCAACGGTGGTGGGTAGCCTCCAAGAAAAAGCTCAGAGTGCTGCCGCGAGAGCGTTGCGGGAGACTTCGCAGGATGTTCAAACCGCCTTATGGATCGTCGTGCTGGTGAGCCTCGTGGCCGCCACCTTGACCTTTCTAATCGTGCGCTCGGTGGTCATGCCGCTGCGACAAGTGGGCGGGGTGATAGGCGCTATGAGCGCTGGCGAGATGGACGTCCCTCTGCCGCCAGCGAGCCGTGATGAGATCGGGGATATGGTGCAGGTGCTCACCCTGTTCCGGGAGAACGTCGCACGACGCAGGGCAATCGAACAGGACTTGCGCGAGGTGCTCGATGCCATCGAATACGGCATCCTGTTCATGGATTCGAATTTGCAGATTCGCATCGATAACCGCGCCTACCGCGAAATCTGGGGTATCCCCGAGAGCTTTCTCGCCCAGAAGCCCCACCTGCGGGAGTTAATGGAGTACAACCGCGAACACGAGATCTACGATGTCCCCGAGGGTGGGTGGGAGAACTACGTCGAAGGCCGTATCGACTCCATTCAAAAGGGGAGTATTCCCCCGACGGAGCTGCACCGCGCCGACGGCAAGATAATCCAGTATCAGTGCGTCGCCCTTCCAGACGGCGGTCGGATGCTCACGTATTTCGACATTACCGAGATCAAGCGCGCCGAGCAGGCGCTGCGCGAGAGCGAGGAGCGTTACGCCCTGGCGATGATGGGCGCCAATGAAGGGCTGTGGGACTGGGACTCGCGCGCCAATGAGATTTACGTCTCCCCGCGCTTCAAGACGATCTTCGGGATGGAGACGGAGGCCCTCAAAATCACGCCAGCCGACTGGGAGGCCTGCATCCATCCGGATGACCGTGCCCACTACCGCCAGGCATTTCAGGCGCACTTGCGCGGTGACACCGAGTTCTACCAATCCGAATGCCGCGTGCTGTTGCCCGATGGAGCCCAGCGCTGGGTCCGGATGCGCGGCATCGGCCTGCGCGATGAACGCGGCCGGGTATATCGCATGGCCGGATCCGTCGGCGATATCACTGCGGGCAAGCAAGCTGAAATCGAGCTACGCCAAGCCAAGGATGAGGCCATGCAAGCGAGCAACGCCAAAACCCAGTTCCTCGCCAACATGAGCCATGAGCTGCGCACACCTCTGAACGCCATCTTGGGTTATACGGAGCTGATCCTGGACCAGGTATACGGCGAGGTGCCCGACCAGACCCGGGATGTTCTCGAGCGCGTGGAGCAGAGCGGCCGCCACCTACTTGGGCTCATCAACGACGTTCTCGACCTCTCCAAGATCGAGGCAGGTCGCTTCACGCTGCCCCTCGCCGACTATTCCATGCAGGAGGTGGTCGGGAACGTCATTAGCACAGTCGAATCATTGGGGGCGGAAAAAAATCTGGCCCTGAACGTTTCGCTTCCACCTGATCTGCCTATCGGAAGGGGGAACGAACAACGCATCACCCAGGTCCTGCTGAATCTCATCGGGAACGCAATCAAGTTTACTGACGTCGGGGAGGTTTCAGTAGAGGTAACGGTATCCGACGAAAACTTTGTCGTTTCCGTGTCCGACACCGGGATCGGCATATCGGAAGCGGATCAAGCGGAGATTTTCAAAGAATTTCAGCAGGCGGACAATTCCGTCACACGCGAACGTGGGGGCACAGGCCTCGGTCTCGCCATCGCCAGGCGCATGATCGAAATACAGGGGGGGCGCGTGTGGGTTCAGTCGACCCGGGGCAAGGGTTCGACCTTTTCGTTCTCACTGCCCATCCGGGTCGAGCCACAGCCGGAGGCGACATGAACGGGCGGATTCTGGTAGTCGAGGATCAAGAGGATAACCGTAAGATCATGCGCGACCTGCTGACCAACGCCGACTACGAAGTGATCGAAGCGGTGACCGGCGACGAGGGGGTGGCCATGGCGCAAACCCACGTTCCCGACGTCATCCTCATGGACATAAACCTCCCCGGGCTCGATGGATACGAAGCGACGCGCCAGATCAAAGCCAATCCCGCGCTCCACCACATTCCGATCATCGCAGTCACCTCCTACGCGCTAAGCGGCGACGAGGCAAAGGCCCGGGAGGCCGGCTGCGACGCCTATTTCAGCAAACCGGTCAGCCCGCGCGCGCTCCTGGCCAAGGTGCGCGAGTACACCGGATAAGCGCCCCGAGGAGCAAATTGTGAGAACGCCACCGCAGATCCTCATCGTGGACGACAACCCGACGAACGTGGATATCCTTCAGGCACGCCTCACCGTGCACGGCTATGACATTCTCACGGCGAGCGACGGCGAGCAAGCTGTAAGCATCGCCAGAGAAAGGCAGCCAGATCTCATTTTGTTGGATGTCATGATGCCAAAAATGGATGGCATCGAGGTCTGTCGACACCTCAAAGGCGATCCCTCGCTGCCGTTTATGCCGATTATCCTGGTCACAGCTAAGTCGGATTCGAAGGACGTGGTCGCCGGTCTGGAGGCGGGTGCCGAGGAGTATCTGACCAAGCCCGTAGACCAACAGGCGCTCGTGGCAAGGGTCAAGTCGATGTTGAAGATTAAGGACCTCCACGATACGACCCAAGAGCAGGCGGCCCAGCTCTCGCAGTGGAACCGGACGCTCGAGGAGCGCGTCAAGGAGCAACTCGCAGAGCTGGAGCGCATGAGCCAGCTGAAGCGATTCTTCTCTCCGCATCTCGCGAAGCTCATCGTGTCCTCCGGAGACAAGAGCTTCCTCAAAAGCCACCGACAGGATATCACCGTGCTCTTCTGTGACCTCCGCGGGTACACGACATTCGCGACGAGCGCCGAGCCCGAAGAGGAAATCCAGCTGCTGGACGAGTACCACAAGGTCGTCGGTTCCTTGGTATTCGGCTTCGAGGCAACCCTGGAGCACTACGCCGGGGATGGGATCATGGCGTTCTTCAACGACCCGATACCCTGTCCTTCTCCGGCGGTGCGCGCCATCCGGATGGCATTGGCGATGCAACGGGAGGTCGGCGAGTTGCTCGAGGGGTGGCGGAAACGCGGCTTCGACTTGGGGTTCGGCGTGGGGATTGCCATGGGGTACGCCACGTTGGGACAGATCGGTTTCGAAGGCCAATTTCACTACGCCGCCGTCGGCTCTGTGTCTAACCTTGCGGCGCGCCTTTGCGACAAGGCCCAAAGCGGGCAGATCCTGATCTCCCAGCGGGTCTACGCGGAACTCGAGGGGCTGGCAGAGGCTGAACCGGTCGGAGAGCTCGCTCTCAAGGGATTCGAGAAGCCCTTACCCGCCTATAACGTGCTCGCAATAAAGGCCGATGAATCTCCTCACGAGGAAACTCAGTCTCCGGGGTCGAGCGACGGGAGGCGGTGACGCGTGCATTCGGCCCTTGCGGATAACAGACAGATATCATGTATTGACCTACCCGTTCTCAAGCGACGTGAGTTAGGTCGGCCGTAAGCAATGGGATGGACTCCTCCTCACCTCAACGGCATCTAGGTGCCAGACTATATCGGCTTCATCCACATAGGACCATGTTCCACATCGTTGAATCACGGTTAGCCTTGCCCAATTGAGACAAGAGGGGCAGTCGGTTTGTAGGTCGGCCTAGGAGATCGCGTCACATAAGGATCATTCCGTGCAAAGCAGCCTTCAACAGCATCCCGTCCTCGTTCTGGGTGCCTTCTTCCCAGCTCTTGGGGTTGTCCACTCCTTGGCGCCCAAGGGCGCCACATGCTGGATCTGCGATTCACGCCGAAACGTTGCTGGTTGGTCCCGTCACGCGCACTACCGGTGCATACCCGATCCCCGACTCGACGACCGGAGAATGATCGATCGGCTGCTTGCACTCGCGCGCACGGTCGGAGGTAAGCCGATCCTGGTGCCCACGGACGATCATTTTGCGCAAGTGCTTGCCCGCCATCGGGTTGAATTGGAAGAGGCCGCGATCCCATGCGTCGCACCGAGTGAAGCTGTCGAGCTGCTTGTCGATCAACAGCGGTTCTGTGAATGGGGGCAAGCGAACGATGTCAGCTGTCCAAAAGCTGTCCGGGTCAGCGAAGCCCTCGGCTCGCTTGCTCTGCCCTTTGTTGCGAAGCCCATCAACAAGTCGTCCTTCGAAGTGACTGCGCGCAAGCTCCCACGTGGTCAACAGGCGAGCGACTTGCGTTTCAAGTTCATCCGCAGCGCGGAGGAATGGCAGGTTTACAAAGATGAAATCTGCCCCAATCTCGAGCATATTCTGGTCCAGGAGTTCATCGAGGGTACGACCACCGATATGTACTCGATCGGCGTCTACGCCGATCGGCAATCCTGCATCAAGGGGCTCTTCGTTGGTCGGAAGCTTCGCGGTTACCCTGCCTTGTACGGGAACACGAAACTTGGACAGAACGACCGCGTTCCCAACGATGTGTTGGACGAAGTGACGCGCATCGTCCGAGAACTTGCCTACACCGGCATCGCTGAGTTCGAATATAGGCGGGAACCCACGACCGGCCACTTTCGCCTTATCGAGATCAATCCGAGATGCTGGAGCTGGATCGGTGCCACCGCTGTGTCCAAGGCCGACATTCCTTGGATCGCCTTTCAGGATTTGACCGGCGCGAAACTAGGCGGCGTTATCCAAAATGGCTCCCCAGGATCGATCAAATACGTGCAGATCATGTCGGACTTCGCAAACGTGTTCTTGCGCTACCGCTGGGATTATCCTGCTTGGCTCATGGGGCCGCGGGCCTGGTGGAACAGTCTCAAAGCTGAAAAGTTAGTGATTGCGGAATTCGACCGGGGTGACTGGCCTGTCGCGCTTTTCTACTTCGCATTGGTCTTACAGAATGCCGCCATACTTCTTATTAGGCGACTAAGGAAGCGTTGATTCCTGGACCGGCTCCGCTCACGGTCCAACTGTTGATTGCGCAGCTGCAGACGGCGGTCGCAACGCTGATTAATACCTTTGATGACTCACAGGAGGAACGAAGATGCGGGTTGTGCGAAAGGACTTTTCGGACCTTTTGAAGCTGTTCATATTGGCGATCTGTGCATGGGGTTTACCTGAACGCCATTGGTCCGGCGTTTGCCGCAGGCTCACCAAGGCAGAGTTGTGGAAGAACAAGAAAAGGACTGAGACTGCTGTCCACCGAATTCGAACCGCATGCGACGGTCGGGCCATACCCCTCAGCCCGGAAGACGTGGAGCTCGAACGCGCGGCGGCGCATTACCTGGATCGCCTTCAGATCTTCGCCGATTATCGCCCCCGCGGCTGGTCTCCAGAGATCGAGTTACACGGGCGAGAGCATCTGGATGAGGCCCTCGCCCAGGGCCGGGGCGCAATCCTCTGGGCGCTGCACGGATGAACCCCAGTGCGGTTGGTCTAAACAAACGGATTCTAAGCTTGCCATTCTGAACAGACGTCTCTGTGGCATTAATAACGGCCGACCTAAAAAAGTCGTGCAAGACAGTCCTCGCTCGCTCGCTTAGGCCATCCGCCCTCCGCGGCGGCGATGCGGGACAGGAAATACCATAGTGCTCCAGGTGAGCCGCTGCCCAGCGAGCTCTCTTTGACCTAACGCACACAAATACCCCTTTGAGGCCGCTCGAAGCAGCATCTTGCCTGTTGCCTGCTGTTGTATAGGGTTGTGAATTTTTCACAAATTGTTTGTGAAAACCTCCCTGGAGTACTGATGCTCACCGCAATATAGTGAGGATCGCCATCGGGCTCGTGGGCGTGAATTTCTCACAATTTCTGATGGCAACGCTACATAGAGCGAGCAACCAGGAGTCTAGTAAGGTGACAAGCATCCAAACATTTAGCGGGTTATCCGGGCGAGGGCTCGCGCTGCAGACGCGAGGCTTATCCGCTGCGGCACCCACAGTGACTATGAACAGAAGGAATGACGAGACGATACAAGAGTACGAACGCCCGATACCTGGGGTAACTGGTAGGGACGTTTTTTGTGCATGGATTGTAGTCGCTACATTTCTGCTCGGGTTGCTTGTGTTGTCCGTGGTTTAACGAGAACCCGAAAAATAGCAAGAGAGAATTCGCGAATGCGGTTGACCAAACTCATAGCCTCGCTATTTGTCAGAGGTGGGCAAACGCTCCACATGCGAACTTATAAGGAAGGATTGGCCGCCTATAAGTCTGGGCACTATAGCGCGGCAGTAGCTAGTCTAAGGCCGTATGCTAAGAAGGGCGATGCACTGGCGCAGCTGACGCTTGGCAACATGTACAAGAAAGGTCTTGGGGTGCCGAAGGACCTCGATCAAGCGGCGCATTGGTACCGCAAAGCGGCGACTCAGGGGGATCCTGACGCGAAGTTTAATCTGGGAATCATGTACATCAGGGGGGACGGTGTAACCGGCGACAAAGGTCAAGCGTTAAACTGGCTGAAGGACGCGGCAGAACAGGGCCACAGACAAGCCAGGCTCGCTTATGAATACATCACGAGGCAAGAGTACCAGAACGTCTGTTGACCGGCGATCGCAGCAAAGGTCAGCATTGATGCGCACGCACTGACGCAAACTTCAGTTTCGCATCGGCATCGACCTGAGGGATGTCATCGTCGATCGACACCACATTTATGGCGACGGCGTCAATGTGACAGTGCGCTTTCAAAGTCTGGCTGAGCCGGGTGGCATTTGTCTCTCCCAAACGGCGCACGAAGCCATCAGCAACAAACTACCGCTTACCTACGAATTCATAGGCGAGCAATCCGCGAAGAACATTAGCAAGCTGCTACCGGCCTTGCGTGTCAGGATGGAACCGGGCTACCAGCCAACCGATATCCCTGCCCTCATATCCCAACTAGTGTGAATACTTCACAGTCGCCGCGCCTAACCGATCACAGCGATCGGATGGTGACTTGGATACAGTGCACGCTACAAGACGGCCTTACACAGGCACTTGTATTGGCGGAGATCCGCGCTAGCTAGAGTCCGAGTCGTAGCTCATGCAGGTGGCACTCCGCAAGCCAGGCGTCGACCTGGATCTACGAGTTAGAGTTAACCGCGAAAATACTTCAGAAAGGAGAGTCAAAATGGTAGCAACGTCTGAGAAGTTTGAAGAGCTTGAAAAGCTTAATGAGGTAGAAGCGTTACGCGAGCAGGAACACGAGGGAGAGGTTCCTGAAGTAGAGGATGGGGAACAGGGTGACGAGTCTCCACAGTTTTTTGAGGAACATGGAACGTTTCCTGAATTAGAATACGGAAGGCACGGGGGCTGGCCTGGCAAGTACCGAAAATTTGGAAAGTGTAAGTTTGAAGTCGGGCTTCCCCACTACCCGCCCCTCACGGGTGCCATAAGAGCGGAAGTCTACGAGAATGGTAAACCCTCAAATTGCATCATCCGCGCAGACAAGGAGTGGTCTGTTCGAGTTCATTGGTATCTGAAGGGTGCACTGCAAGACTGTATCTGCGGATATTGGTGTCTCAATTTGTTCATGGAGTCCATCGGCCCGGGACCTGAGCTTGTGATCCCCTATCATAAACTCATTCCGCTGAGGCCCTGCGGAAATGGCCATTATTGGTACGAGATCAAGGTTCCGGCAGGCTTCATCACCCCGAAGCACTGCTCGATCCCTTACCAGCTGGTCGCTGGCGTCACTTATCGTACGCCTTGCAAGAAGCCGGGCCCGATATCGGGGTTCTGCAAGCTGCCAATGATTCAATTTTATGAATCCAGCAAGAGATTTACATAAGCACTAGTGTCACACGTTTATTGACCTCCTGGCCCTGGCGGTGCATCTATTGCGCTGCCAGGGTCAGCGTCTTAGGGCAATTTGCCAGGGGAAGAACCGGTCGCCCATGATACGAGCGCATGGATGCCGGTCAACGTAATCCTAGCTTGGCTGCAACACAACCTGCTTGTTTTGCGACAGCTCGCGTTTCACGCGCTACTTCGTAGAGAACCAGGAGAGCGACATGCTGCTTACCATAAAGACTAATCAAATCGGTCTAGTGTCACACGATCGTCCTTATCGCAGGGCAAGTATACGCGAACTATGCCGAGAGCGAGATTAAACACAGAGAGCTATGAGGTCACGGATGCCTATGGGGGCTGTGCTTAAAGGCAGACTTTCTGACCAAATTGGAGGCCGGAAGCCAACTGGTGACAAGAATACTTTCCGTATCGGGCGGGAGGAGAATGACTCAAATTCGATTGGTGATGAGGCGTAGGGACGGCACGGAGAGAAAGCCAGTGTGACCCGGGGGGAGTGCTGTAGTCTCCTTGCTCCATGAGGGGTAAGATTGGTGGAGGTACACGAAGCAGAAACCGAATACCGAGGAGGCAGCGGATCGAGCGCCGAGCTACGGGTCTGTTAGCTCTCGGAGACCGGACTCTTTGACCGCTGCGCAAAGGAGGGGAACTATGGGAGGCATAAAGGTCCAGAACTGGAAACGCGCGATTACATACTACGCCAAGGTTGTGGAGGTGGTGCACAGCGTCGACGACATCGTCCGGATCGTCAAGGACAAGCAGCGGTATCCCTCCCCCGTCCGAGTGAAGGGATCCCATCACTCCACCACCCGCTGCATCGTGGCAGAGGACGGCACGGTCATCGACATCACCAAGATGAACCAGATCCTCGACATCGACGAGAAGGCGAAGACCATTACGATGCAGGCGGGTGTGTTCCACATCGACGCCGCCCGTGAGCTGGAGAAGCACAATTTGCAATTCTACGTGAACGTGGAGATAGGCAACCTCACGGTGGGCAGCGGCGCCTGTGGGGCTACTAAGGACGCTTCGTATTTTTCCGAGGAGTTGGGGAAATACGAGTTCGGTCAGGTTGCTTCCTACGTGGTGGGATTGAAGGCGGTGCTCCCCAGTGGGGAGATCCTAGAGGTCACCGAGGACCAAGGGGAGCTGTTGGAGGTGATGCGTTCGAGCTACGGGATGCTCGGGATCATCTTCGAGGTCACCTACAAGGTCAAAGAGATCAAACCTATGGCGGTGGAGCACGTCTCCTACCATGTCGATGAATTCGCCGACCGGCTCGATGAGCTGATCGGTGGGAACCGATCGATGATGCTCTACCTCTTCCCCTTCCTCGACCGTGTGGTGGTCGAATACCGTTACGACGGGAGTGGCCCAATCACCTCGAACAGTTGGCAGTGGCGGCTCCGGAACTGGGTCTGGAAGACGGCGGGCCCTGCCTTCGGGAAGACCGTAACCACGTTCATACCCTTCAAGGGGATTCGATACTGGCTGATAGACCGCTTCAACCAGCTTACCCAGGCGCTCATGCCCTGGGTGCTGCGGGGCTGTCACACCAGTCCCGTCGATCAGATCATCCGCTACCCGGAGACCGCAGGCTACGCGTCCTACACCTTCAGCATCTGGGCTTTCCCACGGGAGGAGTACCCTCAGACCATCCGAGCCTACTACCGGTTCTGCAAGGATTACTACAAGGAGAACGGTTACCGTTGTGATCTGTTAAACGTGGGCTACAACATCGCAAAGGACACAAGCTCTCTCTTTTCTTACACCAGCAAGGGCCCGGCACTCACCCTCGACCCAGTCTCCACCGCCTCGAAAGGCTGGTTCGCGTTCCTGACCGCCTATAACGAGTTCTGCATCCAGCACAACGGGACCCCCTTGTTCAACCAGACCCCGAGGATCACACCGCTCCAAGCCAAGGCGGCCTTCGGCCCGGAGATCGAGAAGTTCCAAGAGTACCGCCGAAAGTACGACCCCGAAGACCGGTTCTACATCGAGTATTTCCGGAAGCGGTTCGAGTAGCAGCTCGGGCGGTCTAGAAAGAGTGGCAGCAATGCGCTACCAGCACTACAAATCGCTCAGGTGGTTCCGCATTACTGTCGGGCTTGGTTTCGTGGGCAACATGATCTTCGTGCTACCCGCCCTCTTCGCTCCCCGGTACCTGGAGACACTGATTGAGGTCGGGACGACCAACACACTCCACTGGCTGCAGAACGTCGGGATCCTGCTGCTGATCATCACGATCATGTACATCCCGGCGATCAAGGATCCTTTCCGCTACCTCTTCATCTCGTACCTGCTCGTGGCAGGTCGATTTTCTGCTGGACTACTCTTCTTGCTGGGAGTTCTGTTCATGAACTACCCCTCAGGTATGTTGGTCCTTTCGGGCAGCGATCTCATCCTATCAAGCATCCAAGCTGTCCTTCTCTACTTCATGCTCCGGGACGGGGATCCCCGGGCGGTCTAGAAAGAGTGGCAGCAATGCGCTACCAGCACTACAAATCGCTCAGGTGGTTCCGCATTACTGTCGGGCTTGGTTTCGTGGGCAACATGATCTTCGTGCTACCCGCCCTCTTCGCTCCCCGGTACCTGGAGACACTGATTGAGGTCGGGACGACCAACACACTCCACTGGCTGCAGAACGTCGGGATCCTGCTGCTGATCATCACGATCATGTACATCCCGGCGATCAAGGATCCTTTCCGCTACCTCTTCATCTCGTACCTGCTCGTGGCAGGTCGATTTTCTGCTGGACTACTCTTCTTGCTGGGAGTTCTGTTCATGAACTACCCCTCAGGTATGTTGGTCCTTTCGGGCAGCGATCTCATCCTATCAAGCATCCAAGCTGTCCTTCTCTACTTCATGCTCCGGGACGGGGATCCCCGGGCGGTCTACTGACGCCTGCCCGCAACGGAAGGCCGAACATGGAAACCTTCGACCGACTCACGCCTCAGGAGAGCCGCCTTCACGGCCGGCGCTTTCGCCTTGCCTGCGGAATCGCGGTCATCGGCATCTTGGGGTTGCTGGCCTTTTTCAATGCTTTCGCCTCTAACCGTCCTGTCGACTACGAGAGCGATGAGGACCACTTCTACTACGGCTCCATCGGCTCCGATATCTCCGGGGGTTTGCCCCTCAAGGTGATGCAGGTTCTCCCGGCGATGTTCCCCGAGTACCTTCCGACGGGGGCCGAGCGACACGACTACACGGTCTTCGGATTCATTCAGGAGCCTGGGGCGAAGATGCCCATCGGCTTCTCCATCCGCCAACAGTTTATCGACCTCACCTCGATCAACTGCGGGGTTTGCCACACCGGCTCCGTGCGCGAGACCGTCGACAGCGAGCCTGTGATCATTCCGGCCATGCCGGCGAACACCATGGACTTACTCGCCTTTTTCGAGTTCCTCTTCGACTGCGCCGGGGACCAACGGTTCAACAGCGAGGAGATCCTCGCCGCAATGGAGAAGGCCGATATCTCTGGGCCCCTTGACGGTCTGATCTACCGTTTCGTGATCCCACGCATGAAGGAGGGGCTGCTCGCGCGGTCCAAGAAGATCAGCTTCCTGTTCGAGCCGGATTACCCCCGTTTCGGGCCGGGCAGGGTCAACACCTTCGACACCTTCAAGTACGATCAGTTCGCATATTACTACCAGGCCCACGGCCAGGAGATCGACCCGGACGAAATCTACGGCACGGTGGCCCTCCCGTCGATCTGGAATCAAGCCGCCCGGGAGGGTCTGAAGCTCCATTGGGACGGAAACAACTCTTCCGTCCGGGAACGGAATTTCAGCGCCGCCATCGGCGCAGGCGCTAAGCCGCAGGACATGGACATCGAGCGAATGTTTCGGATCGAGAGATGGCTCGCCACCCTTCCTCCACCCGCCTACCCCTTTTCCATCGACGAGAAGAAGGCGAAGCAGGGCGAGGCTATCTACAAAAAGTACTGCCTCGATTGCCACGACTTCACGGGGAAGCAGGTGGGACAGGTCTTCCCGCTCGCGAAGATCGGCACGGACCGTCACCGTCTGGATTCTTACACGCAGTTTCTGCTGGAAGCCCAGCAGGACTACACCGAGGGTTATTTCTGGTCCTTCACCCACTTCACCAAGACCCACGGCTACGCAAGCCAGCCCCTTGATGGCATCTGGGCCCGGGCGCCTTACCTGCACAACGGCTCGGTTCCCACGATGTGGGATCTCCTGACCCCTGCCGAGGAGCGTCCCCAGGCGTTCACCATCGGCGGAGACGTCTACGACCAGGAGAAGATGGGGTTCGTGCACGAGGCGCTGACCGGTTCTCCAGAATCCGGCTACATCCGCAACGACGGGAGCTCTTACACAGGGACGGCCTTCGTGCTCGATACGAACCTTCGGTCGAACAGCAGCCAGGGCCACACGGGGCCTGCCTACGGCACGGAGCTCAGCGACGACCAGAAGCGAGCCCTGATCGAGTATTTCAAGTGGCAGGACCGCCCTAGTGGGCGTCCCGTACAAACCTCAGGAGAGTAGTCAACTCAGGCGTCCCAGGTTAAAGGGCGAGCAGGGCTGTGGATGCTGCAGCTCTTTGGAGAAGGTCAATGTATAAGATCCTTTTGTGCCACCGCCGGAAGAAAGGGCTCGGGTACGGCAAGTTCCACAATCACTGGATGGAACCGCGCAGCCGTCTGGTCCTTGACCTTCACGCGAAGCTGGGCTACAGCCGGTATGCACAGCTACACCAGGTCCGCCGGATAAACTTGCTCTACCAAGGGATCCGATTCACTCGGAGCCCGGTGGTCACCGCTTTGCTTTCCGTGATTCAGGGCAAAAAGGTACCTAAGTCGCAGCGCGATCGTCACACTCAGCGCGAGGAGCGCTGGGACGTAGTGGAGGAACTCTGGTACCCCTCCAGAGAAGCTCTGGTCGAGGCGCTGAGCTCCGAGGCGGGGGTTGATGCGGCGCGACGCCTAGTCGAGGACCACACCCCCTTTGTGCGTCGGACGGCGGTTGTCACCGCGGAGGAGTTCGTGGCGGCAGAGGATCCAGCGCTGCGCTCCCCACGGATCACAACCGTGTTCTGTCTGCGCAGCCGCCCGGGCATGACCAGGGAGGAGATGCTCGCCTACTGGGGGGAGAGCCACAAACAGCTGGTCCTCTCCCTCCAGCGCGCCCTGAAGTACCGGGCGTACGACCAGCTGCACGTCCGTAGCGCCGCTGAGCTCTCGGCCGTGGTCGAGAAGCTGGGCGGGAGCGCCGGCGAGGAGTTCGACGGAGTGGCCGGGCTGGCTTACGGTAGCCAGTGGGAGCTCGTTTTGGGATTCTTGAACCCCTGGACCCAGGTGGCCAACCTCAGGCTGGTCAAGGACGAGATCAACTTCATCGACGGCCAGCGATCCGCGCTGGTCTTCGGAAGACAATACCTGCTCGGTCCGTAGGGCCGCGCCGCAGGTAATACGTACCATGCTTCTTAAAGTGAGCGGGCCGACGTGCGCCGTAAGCGAATGGCAAAGGGGTTGTAGCTTCGCGGCATACGCGTCTGACTTTCGATCCGTGGGCGCCGAACCTCGTAATGGGCCAGCTCGAGGAGGCAGGAGAGAACCCCTTTGGCGATGAACAGCGCCAAGTTGGCGCCAGGGCACGCCTGCGAGCCGCCACCGAAGTGATAAAACCAATCCCGCGGCTGATCTCCAAGCCACCGATCCGGCACGAACTCCCAAGGGCGGTCCACGACGCCACGGTCCACGTGATGGAACAGATTGGGAATGACGATCTGCGTTCCCGGGGAAACCGTGGCGCCACAAAGGGTGTCCTGAGCGATCGCCTCCCGAACGATTAGGGGCGTCGATGGCCAGAGGCGCATCGCCTCTTGGACGCAGCCTTCGAGATACGCCAAGCCACTCACATGGGCGGGGTCTTGAAGGTTTTTACCTTCCAGCTCCCGACGTGCCTGTGTATCGATCTGAGGACACGACTCCGTCACTCCGAGCGCCCGCACAACATTCTCGGCCAAGGTATCGTTCATGGCGAACAGCCAGTGAGTCACCTGGGCGGGAACGGGAATCCGGCGCTCGGCGTTCGCCTCGGAGCACCGGGCCGCCAGGCTGTCCTCTACCGCGGTTTGGATTCCCCGCTCCAGGGCCGAGCGGTAGCGAGCGTAAAGGCGATTTTGTCGGAGCAGGAACCCGCGATTCGCTTGGCGCATGAGCCGGGCGAGGAGTTCGGCCACCTCCCTTTCCGCCTCCTCTGCGCGACCGAAAACCACTCGCAAGGTAATACGCTCAAACAGCTCCTCGAAGTTCCGCCAGCGTAGGTCCTCGCGGGCGGACACGCACCTTTCTGTCTCCTCACGCACGACGCGCAGGATGATTGCCGCCGACGGATGAAGCTTATCCTCGGCGTGTAACACACGTTCGTTGAACTCACGACGCTCACGCCATTCATCGCCGCGCGAGATGGTCACCGCGGCAGGCTGAAAATGTGACATCCCTCGCCGCTTGCCCGGCGGATCGGCGTAGACAGACGGCGAGCGTTTGAGGACGCGTTCGATCTCCGCTTGGTCGAAGAGCATCAACGAGCGAGCCCTTCCCAACCTGATGAAGACGCCCTTCGAGTTATACTTTTCCCGCAGCTTGCTGCCGAGATGACTCGCCATCGGACCGCTACGCAGTCTCGCGAACAGCCCGACCCAAAAGGGCCTTCGGATGAACACGCCCTGCAGATAGTGCGGCAGCACGATTCCCAGCATGAAGCGCCGACTTTCAGTCGGAGTCGCATCGGGTGTCCGGCCTTGGAGGACGTCGTTCATATTTCCTCTCGCCTGGGCGACCAGAACGGTCGCGCTGAAACGAGCTTGGTCGGTCGCCATCGCTCGGCGGCGCTGAGCCAACGCCCGGCGAGGCATCGGCCCAGAACACTCGTGTCAGCAAACTGAATGTCACAGGTTTTTCACGGTAGGATAAGAACGGAGTTTTTCCGGGTCAAGCAACCGCTGCTACGATGTCCGGCCTGTGATCGCCTTTAACATGCCGCCAGCGAGCCCCAACTCCGCGAAGCGCGACCTGTGGAAACCGGCTTTGCCCATACTTAGTACAAGACGTATACTGAATTTTTTATCGCACCACCGCCTTAACTGATGCGTTAAAAGCAGCGCCTTCGGAGCGGTGCGCCTCCCCAAGGGGGCCCAAAGGTCCCAGCTTGTCCGTGCGACCGCGCCGCCTGGAGGGCTGAGTTCGGTGTCTCGTCTGGCAACGGAGTAGCCCAATGCGAAGAGAACTGTGGCCCCTGTTCTTCCTAACCCTGTTCGTGGCCGCTTGCGACTCTGACTCGGAACGCGGCGCCCTCATCGAAGCGGAAAAGGAGTCGCTTAAAGCCTGTGCCGAACTCCTAAATGCGGGTGTTCGACGGATCGCGGACACCCGCGAGCAGCGCTTCCTCGGAAAAGTTCAGGAATACACCGCCCGCTGCCGCGGCGGAGAGAACACGGTCAAGCATCGTGGCGCCCCGTGGATCGATTGGGCGAATTATTGGGCCGCTCGCGACGGCACTTCCCGGGCCCCCGACTTCGTCAAGCGCTTCCGCCACATCGGGCCAAACGGGCGCGGCATCGATGGCGCCTTGATTGATCTCGAGTACGAGCGGATCGAGCTGATCAAGTTCAACCTCTTCGACAACTACACCTACGAGCACTACGTGCGCGGTCGCGACGGCGTGGAGGGGCCGGCGCTCACGGTATGGAAGGAGATGCGGCTGCCCAAAGGCCATCCTAATTATAAAGATGTGGGGGGAGATGGAGATCAACTGTGCAAAGGAGAGCTCATACGGCATCGCACCCTGACCGGGATCTGCAACGACATTCGCAATCCCCGCATGGGGTCGACCAACACCGTCTTTGCCCGCAACGTCCAGTTTGAGAGTACCTTCCCGCGGCTGTCCAAGAACGAGCTCGTCCGCAATCGCCACGGCAACCGTCTCGGACTGCTTAAGCCCGATCCGCAGGTGATCAGCCGGAAGCTCTTCACGCGCAAGCAATCGCGGCCAGAGTTGTGCAAGGGCGGCTACGGGCTTCCCGACAATTCCAAAGATGCGCACTGCGACTACAAGCAGGCGCCCTTCTTCAACGTGCTGGCCGCGTTTTGGATCCAGTTCATGAACCACGACTGGTTCTCGCACCTCAAGGAGGGACACAACACCCCGGACATGATGAAGCTCGGCTGTGAGACACAGCTCGTGGACGGCGTCGAGACGAAGCTCACAGACAAAGAGATCAAAGCGCTTGGCTGTCGGCCCGACGACCGCATGGAGAAACCCTACGTCGAGCAGAGCGACGCGCCAGGCACCTTCGAGCACGCAGGCAAGGAGCACCTCGCGCGCGCCCACCAGACGTTTCGCAATACGGTCACGGCCTGGTGGGACACATCGCAACTCTACGGCTATGACGAGACGTCACGACGCCGGGTGAAGCGGGACCCGAACGATCGCGCCAAGTTGCTCCTGGTTCAGACGGGCAAGCGGGCGGGCGCGGGCGAGAAGCTCGGCTACCTGCCCGTCATGGAGCGGTGCGGAGACCCGGGCAGCGCCTGCACCAACAAAGCCTGGAAGGGACAGGAAGCGACCGCCTTCCCCGACAATTTCACCGTCGGTCTGAGCTTCTTCCACAATCTCTTCGCGCGGGAGCATAACGTTTTTGTCGACCAGTTCCGCAAACAGGCGGAACTCACACCCGACGCCGACTCCGGACTTCGAAACCCGAAAAGCCCGAACGAGGTCATTCACTACCGCGACGTTACCGACGACGAGCTGTTCGAGGTGGCCAGGCTTGTCGTGGCGGCGGAGATCGCCAAGATCCACACCATCGAGTGGACCACACAGCTGCTCTACAACGAGCCGCTCTATCGGGGCATGAACGCCAACTGGGGCGGCCTCTTCGAGAAGCACGAGCTGCTTGAGAGGGCACTGGAGAAGATCCTCGTCAACAGCTTCGGCCCGTCGGAGGACGTCAAGAAGCACACGCAGTGGTACTCGGTGTTCGCAGCCGGGCCCGGCATCGTTGGTCTCGGCAGCAGGCGTTATGAGGGCAAGAGCGTCGTCGAGAGCTTCTTTGAGCGCGGCATCTTGGAGACCGTCTTCGGCCGCGGCAAGGACATCTGGGACCTTAGGAACCCAGACCACGTCAACGGCGGCGTCAATCACTTCGGCTCGCCCTTCAATTTCCCCGAGGAGTTCATCACAGTCTATCGCCTACACCCCCTCCTGCCTGACCTCATCGAGTATCGGCAGTGGGCCAAGCCCAACGTGATCCGCAACAAGGTCCCCGTGGGGGGTACCTTCCGCGGTAAGGCAACCGAAGCCATGAGGTCCGGCGGTCTCGCCAACTGGGGGCTCAGCCTGGGACGCCAGCGCCTCGGCGACCTGAAGCTGCAAAATCAGCCGCAATTTCTCCAAAACCTGGAGATGAAACGTCTCAACACCCCGACCCAGCAGGTCGATATCGCGGCGCTTGATATCATCCGGGACCGCGAGCGCGGCATCCCGCGGTTCAACGAGTTCCGCCGTCAGTACGGGCTCCGCCAGCTGACAAGCTTCGACGACTTCATCGACCAGCATCTCGCCGAGGATTCACCTGCGCGGCGCGACCAGCAGGAGCTGGTTACGCTCCTGCGCGAGGTCTATGGGCAGCACAAGTGTGACGCATCGAAGACCATCACCGAGGCGCAGGTCAACCAGGATGGGTCTCCGATCAACGACTGCCTCGGTCACCCCGACGGCAGCATGGTGGATAACGTCGAGGACATCGACACCATCGTGGGCTGGCTCGCCGAGACGACCCGACCCCACGGCTTTGCCATCTCCGAGACTCAGTTCGTGGTGTTCATCCTCAATGCCTCGCGGCGCCTGTTCAGCGACCGCTTTTTTACATCCAGCTTCCGCCCCGAGTTTTACACCACCTTCGGTCACCAGTGGGTCATAGACAATGGTCCGGATGGGGAGGTTATGGAGAAGGGAGAACCAAACGGGCACGAGCAGCCCGTCTCACCGCTCAAGCGGGTGCTGCTGCGCACCCTACCCGAGCTCGCTGACGAGCTTGAGCACGTGGTCAACGTGTTTGATCCGTGGGCGCGAGATCGCGGCGAGTATTACTCGCTGGCGTGGAAGCCGAGAGCGGGAGCGGAGTCGGACGAAGGCTTTTAGCGATTGTGCCTTTCTACCCTTCGCCTAGATAGCAGAGCACTTACCTCGCCGCGCTCGACTTCGATCCAGAAGCTGAAATGTCGCGCATCTTAACAATAAGAAGTCCGAACAAATCGCCCTGCTATTTCGAGACTGACCAGCATGGTTTGTAAGTCTTGAAGATGCACGCCATAAGATCGAGGTAGTGTCAAGAATCTTTCGC
>JBHIDJ010000004.1:0-87580 GCA_046760105.1 Acidiferrobacterales bacterium
GAAATCATATTTAAGTCGCCGCTGGAACGTTTTCCTACCGACAACCCAGCCTCAGATGCGGCGCGGATGAATCTTGAGATCGAACAAGGCGTGCGCGAAATGCCCGAACAGTACTTCTGGATGCACAAGCGCTTCAAGACTCGTCCGCCTGGCGAGCCGAGTTTCTATGCTTAATGCGTCAAGCGGTCCAGAGATCATCATTGCCTCACGCATCGAGGCAGAGGGATTGTTGATATCATCGGAGATTGGTGCGGATATAAAACATGTGATCTCCATTGGTGCGCCTGGCGACAAAACACCTGCGGGTTTTGAACGAAGGCTTTCCCGTATCCGGCTCGACTTTCATGATGTTACGGTCGACACTGCTTTTGAATTCGGTCCCAGCAGCAGGCATGTTAAGAGCGTTATCGATTTTGCGCGCGCGATCGAATACCAAGGTGGGAGGCTCCTGATTCACTGTGAAGCTGGTATATCGCGTTCAAGTGCGGCGGCGCTTACCGTCTTCGCGGTCTGGTTGGGTGTCGGCAAGGAAGACGAGGCTGTAGCGAAGGTGTATGCGGTGCGACCCGAGGCCTGGCCGAATAGCCTTTTCGTCGAGCTCGCAGATCAGTTACTTTCGCGTGACGGCACCCTGTTGGACGCGCTGAGGAAGGTGCAGGAAGAAAAATACCGTCAATACTTCTTCCTTTGATCTGGGGTGTCGAAGTATGTAGGTTCAAGGACCAAATAGTGAAGAGGCTTCGCGAAATCTCTTTTGAAGTGTTGGCCGAGTTGGGGAGTGGTGGCCTGTTGGCTGCGCAGGTGCATGAGTCATACGTGAGCTTTCTAAGGAAAGCGACGACCTAGGCGCCAAATGGCGAACACGGCTTTGTGAGCATGTGGACAGTGGCTTAGGTCGGATAACCAGCGAAGACGGGACGCGCATGATAGCCGTTTTTTAGGTTAAGTCGTGTTTCCCCATAGCTCGTTTAGGCGCCGATCTCGACCACAACCGTAGCGATAGATTTTGTAACGAATAGGGTTTTTGTGATGGTAATCCTGGTGATAATCCTCTGCGACGTAAAAGTCTGACGCCATGGTGATCTCGGTAACAATCGGCTCTTTGAATGGCTTAGATTTCTCCAGTTCGCGTTTCGACTCCTGGGCGAAACGTTTCTGCATTTCGTTGTGGTAAAAGATCGCACTGCGATATTGGCTGCCCGTATCGCAGAATTGTTTGTTCGGCGTGGTGGGATCGATATTACGCCAGAAGATTCTTAGTAACTCTTCATAACTAACCTTCTCGGGGTCGTATACGACCTGCACCGCCTCGGCGTGGCCTGTGCTGCCTGCCGATACTTCCTTATACGTCGGACTCTTCTTACGACCGCCTATGTAGCCGGACGTCGTAGACACGATGCCCTCGACTTCGTCAAACGCGTGTTCCACGCACCAGAAGCAGCCGCCTGCGAACGTTGCGGTTTCTAAGCCTTCGTGGCTGGTGGCTTTGTCCGTGCCGCCTTGGGCACTGCCAAACGCACTCAGCGCGAGCAAACTGACGATCAGGGATATACCCAAAAACGTATGTGTTTTCATTACCCTCACCCTCTTGTTCGGATACCCTACGTCTGAGACCGGGTTTTGCCCGTTTTGTTCTGACGCGTCACAAATGGCCACAGGAGACCAGGAATGAGTGAAAATAATGTTGCCAGCTTAGGAGGAATAGCCTCGATCCTCGTCGGCGTATCGTACATCGCCGCTGCGTCGCTGCCAGCTTGATGCCGCCCGAACTCCAGGCGGACCCCAGCGTTACGCCGCATGAGTTCTGGGTGGTTTTGTCGCAAAACCCAACAGCGCACCTTGCCTTACATTGGGCGTGGGCCGCCGGCGGCATTATCGGCCTGGCAGCGGTTCCAGCGATTTCTCAGCTGGTCCGCGCTGGCAACGAAGGGTGGGTACACTGGGGAAGCGCGCTTGCTTACCTCGGGTTCGCAGTAAACGCGAGGAGCCACTTCATGGAGGTCGCATTCGATCGCAAGATTATACCGATATATTTACAAAGCGATCCCGCGACGCAGAAGGCGGTGCACGTTGTGGCTGGCCTCGCACTTGATATTCCGGATGGGTTGATTACTTACGGGGGTATCGGTCTGTGGGTGTTCGTTGTCAGTGTGCTGGCGTTGCGTACGCGGATACTACCAAGGCTCCTGTGTTACGTGGGCATCCTCACGGCGATCTCGTACTGGCTGGGTGTCGTCGGTTACACCTTCCTAATCCAGCCGTTGGTTGTGATTTCCATAGGTTTGGGTGGTCTGATCTTGGCACCCATCTGGTATATATGGATCGGGTTAAGATCGCGCTCGGCAGGTCAAACGCAGCAATCGTGACATCCTTTTACAACACAATCCGTAAACTACGAACGCCGTTCGTGCAGGAACTTCTGACAGGGTCTTAAAGCGGTACCGCAAGACCGGGTACAATTTTCGGCAGTTAAGTGTGTAGTCAGACCATGCGCAACGATAATAATACTTTCGCCGTTGTAACTGGAGCTGGATCCGGTATCGGCCGCGCCGTTGCGATCGAGCTTAGCAAGGACGCAGTTACCGTGTTAGCCGTTGGACGGCGAGCAGCACCACTGGAAGAAACAGCAGCAATGGCGCCCGGCAAAGTACTGACACTGGGCGCCGATGTGGGAACGGAATCAGGCCGTTCGACGATTGTTAAAACGTTTGGCGAGTGCACAAAAGTAAAATATCTAGTGCACGCGGCTGGTATCTTTCCGATTGAGCGCTTGACGGACATTACCGCGGCTTCGTGGCGACAAGCTATGGCCACCAATCTCGATGCGCGATTGTTTCTAACCCAAGCGTTAATTCCAAAGCTGACTGACGGCGGGCGCGTGCTTTTTGTCGGCTCGATGTCCGCGAGCAAAGCGCGGAAGGGCTCCACCGCCTATTGTACATCGCTAGCCGCTTCTTTCATGTTGCACCAATGCCTAAAACTCGAACTAGCCGATCGAGACATACGGGTGACGAGCGCGATCCCCGGGCCGGTAAATACGACCATGCTGCAGCATGGAATGGCCGCAGATTCCGATGTGTTTCCCGACAGCACCGAATACGATGGCCTACGTCGGGCGGGAAAACTCATCGAGCCCACAACCGTCGCTCGCTTTTACCGATGGTTACTCACCAAGACTGACGATGAAATTTACACTGCTCATCAGTGGGATATCCGCGATGAGAGCCACCATAAGGCGTGGTTGGCCACGGGCGCATTGTACGCTGGGGGTGCTAGACGCGGGCAGTGAGAACCGCAAGAGAACGTATCCGAGCCGTTTGAGAGGGGCAATATGATGCAAAGCTGGTTGTATTTGACAGGCGCGATTATTTTGGAAGTTGCAGGCACGACATCGATGAAGTTATCCGAGGGTTTTGCGAAGCTGGTTCCTTCGATATTGATTTTTGTCTTTTACGGTTTATCCTTCGTCGGCCTTACCCTCGCACTCAAAAAGATCGATGTCAGCATCGCCTACGCCATCTGGTCTGGTCTGGGCACGGCGCTGATCGCCGCCATCGGGTTTTTCTACTTCAAAGAACCTGTAACCACCATGAAGGTTGGAAGTATCGGCTTGATAATCATCGGGGTCATAGGTCTTCATGCGAGCGGCGTAGAGCACTGATAGCCCGTGAGGTTTATCTTTCACTAAAATGGCAAGTGGTAAGGGTAGGTAAGTCAGTACTGACCCGTACCTGCAGTTTGGCTTACGCTAAGTAGCGCTGGTCTCGCATAGCCATGGAGGTTTTTAGAGATGAGCTGGGGATTGGTGCGAGCAATTGTAGTCTTACCGGGTACGGTTGTCGTGCTCATTCCCGCAGCCATCCTATGGGCAAGCAGCAGGACGAAATATGCACCTGTGCTGGCAGCTCCGGCTGACCCCAGCTTGTGGATCGCATTGATGTTGGGTGGCATCGGATTAAGCTTGGGTGTCTGGACGGTTTTACTGTTCAAAAAATTTGGTGAGGGCACGCCCGCACCCTGGCAGCCGCCAAACAAGCTGGTGATACACGGTCCCTATCGTCATGTCAGAAACCCGATGATCACCAGTGTCGTGGTCGTGCTTCTTGCAGAAGCAATATTCTTCCAGTCCTGGCAAATTTTTCTATGGGCACTTTTTTTCTTGATCGGCAACATGATTTATTTTCCGCTTGTGGAGGAAAAGGGGTTGGAAACAAGATTTGGCGAGGACTACCGGATATACAAGGCCAACGTTCCTCGCTGGATCCCCAGACTACGGGGTTGGCCGGGCCCACAGGATAATGAAAAATGCGGTCGCCATTGAGGCAATTGGGCGTGAGGAGAGCTCCGGATGAGTTTAGGAAATGAGTGAAATCACAGCAATCAGGATGCTAAGTGACGATATCGCGTGGTGTGTTTGGAATTGATGAGGTGGGTTACCATACGTGTGACGACTTGTCATCCATAAGCTATCAAGCGGCGACGGCGCTTCCCGCCAGGCCGCGCAGGCTATAGACGCTTGCAGAAAGGAGCACGTATGGCCCGCATTCTCACCGTCGCGGCGGCACAGATGGGGCCAGTGGCTCGCAATGCTAGCCGCGCGGAGGTTGTTACTCGCTTGATCAACCTTTTGCGTGAGGCCCACGCCCGGGGAGCAAGGCTCGTGGTGTTTCCGGAGTTAGCCCTAACCACGTTCTTTCCACGCTGGTATATCGAGAATGAAGACGAGCTGGATAGCTTTTATGAATCGAGAATGCCCAGCAAAGCCACTCAACCGTTGTTCGACACAGCGCGTGACTTGAAAGTCGGTTTCTATCTTGGATATGCCGAGATGTTTAGAGATGGGGCGGGTCGCAAACGACGGTGCAACACCTCGATTCTGGTCGACCGCGCCGGAGACATTGTCGGCAAGTATCGCAAGGTGCACTTACCCGGACATGCCGAGTACGAACCCCAACGCCCGTGGCAACATTTGGAAAAAAGATATTTTGAACCTGGCGATTTCGGCTTCCCTGTGTGGCGCACCGGGGGTGGCATCGTGGGCATGTGTATTTGCAATGATCGCCGTTGGCCGGAGACCTGGCGTTGCATGGGATTGCAGGGCGTGGAACTGGTGTTGCTCGGTTACAATACGCCTACGCAAAACGCGATCGCAGAGGAGGCAGAGCATCTGCGAATATTCCACAATCACTTATCGATGCAGGCCGGTGCTTACCAAAACGGCACGTGGGTCGTCGCTAGCGCGAAGGCGGGAGTCGAGGAAGGTGTGGCGATGATGGGGGGCAGCTGCATCATCGCGCCGACTGGCGAGATGGTGGCGCTCGCAACCACGTTGGAGGACGAAGTCATCGCCGCACAGGCCGATCTGGATCGGGGTCGCTACATCAAGGAGACGGTCTTTAAGTTCCAGGATCATCGCCGCATTGAACATTACAAGATCATTACGGAGCAGACGGGTGTAGTGTTACCGCCGAAGTGAGCGGGACCCGGGCCTCCATGGCGAGGACCACCGGGTGTGCGGTTCGACATCCTTTGTACAGGGGTGCAGAATAGGTTTTTGAAGTCTTTGTAACCCAACAGGCAGTGTTAGCATGCCTCTAATGCACGTGACTCTGGTGACTAAATATCATGGCGCTAGCATCCGACCAGTGGCACATCGGCGACCGTAAATCGGAAGTCGGTGCCGTGGAGACAACCGGCCTGCTACACCGTTACCTGCTGGTATTGCGCTTTGCGCTGGTTAACATCGTCGCCGTCGGATTGCTGGTTGCCGTCTTGCTGCAAGGCTGGCTAGAGGGCGCATTCGTCGACTATACCATGTGGCTGTCGCTGGGTATCTTCGGTGTTTTCCTGTTCGGGATGATCCTTTGCGGGGCTAAGATCTGGCGTACAAGCATCGACCTCAACGACGTTAGAGCGGGTGCACCTCGAGCCGCATCCAGGGCGGGCAAATATCTTGCGGCCGTCCATGACTACTCGGCGGAGAGTCGTTCCATTATCGCCAATTCATTGCGCCTGCGAATGAATAACTACATCTCAATCGTACGGCAGCTCGCTAACACACTGGTCTTTCTCGGGCTGGTGGGGACGGTGATCGGTTTTATCGTTGCGCTGTCTGGAGTAAATCCGGAACTATCCGCAACGGTGGAGAATATCGCGCCGATGGTGGCAACTCTGATCAAGGGTATGTCAATAGCCTTGTATACCACCTTGATCGGCGCCGTGCTTCACGTATGGCTAATGGTTAATCATGGCATTCTCGTTACTGGCACGGTACATCTGTTTAACGCCATCGTGGAACTAGGGGAGCGCCGTGTGGGAAGTTGACGAGTTCGAAGGCGACGCGGCGGGGACAGTATTCCGCGATGTACTCATGTTAGCGCTCGTGGGGTTCGTGGCGATGGTGATCATGCTGTTGCCACATTTGAGCAAAACCAAGCAGGAAAGCAAAGACCATCGGGCGCCTGGTAACGTCGTCGTCGAAATGCACTGGCCCGACGCTCTGCCGGTGGATGTTGACCTCTGGGTACAGGCACCGGGCGACGTACCGGTGGGCTTTTTCAACCAACACAGCCATTTTTTCAGTTTGTTGCGTGATGATCTCGGACTAGAGGAAGACCCCAGCGGGCGAAACTACGAGGTCTCCTACAGCCGCGGCATTCCTGCCGGCGAATACATTGCCAACGTGCATATGTACGGTCCGTTGCCAGCCGGGGTGACCGTCCCCGTTACGATCGTAATCAGCGTGCGGCAGAAGTACGACGACTTGAGGCAGATACTTCAGACAAAGGTGGAACTCAGGCGCCGCAACCAAGAAGAAACCGCATTTCGGTTTAAGCTGGACGAGCGCGGTGAACTGCTGTCGGGCAGCGTGACGACACTAAGGCGTCGGCTAGTGACCGCGTCATCGTAAATTAAATATGGATACATTGATACTGCTGTTCGCCGCTTCGATTGGCGTCGCCGCGCTACTCGCGGCGTTAGCGATCTGGGCACCGCGGGCAACGCTATTACGTGCCACCGCGGTCGCGTTAACGGCGCTTTTTATTCCGCTCGCCTATCTCGGTTTGACCGAGATCTTGAGTCAGCCGAAACCCATGGAGCACGAGTGGTTCAAACGCCACGTGGATGAGGCCACGGTACTCGGCGTGAGTCTCGATGAAGGAAAAGCGATATATCTGTGGCTCAGACTCGATCGTTCGCTCGAGCCACGTTATTACAAGCTGCCTTGGCGGACGCGGTTGGCCGAGAAGCTACAAAACCTGATCGACGAGGCCATTGAAGAAAACGCCATGGTGAAGATAAAGAACCCGTTTTCTCGCAAATCCTTTGATGACCTGGGAGATCTTAACGTCGAGATCATTCTACCACCACCGCCCCCGCAAAAGCTGCCACCACCACCACCACGATTGTTTAATCCAAGAGAACATAACGTCTGAACGCGAGCAAAGGTATCGCCTTTGTGCTAGGCGATCATTACAACCTTCTGTAATCGTGTCTTGCTATCCCAAGGTTCTCGTTTGATAAGAACAATGGCTCGGAGAGTCTACGATACAGGTGGCGCCAGTGACGAGGAAGTAAGCGATATCCTCGAGTTACTGACAGCGAACAACATTCCGCATTATGAGACGCCAGCGGGCGTCTTCGGTCTCACGCCCGGCGCCATCTGGGTGACACGAGAAGCTGACTATCAAGCAGCTCGAAGGTTGATTGAGGATTATGATCGCTCTCGGGCAGAGCGCGTGCGCGAAGAGTACGCCAAGCGTGCAGTCGCGCAAGGGAGAACTAGCTTGAGTGCGCGCCTCTCCAATGTTCGGAGACAAGTCGCACAAAACCCACGCAACGTTTTGCTGTATATAGTCATAATCATCTTTCTAATACTGATCCATTGGCTCTTTTACAGGACAATTTGGCAGTTGTAACGCCATATTGCCGACCAACAAGCCGCCGGTATCGCCGATGTGAGACCTCAACATGGCACGGAATGGCTTGAGCCTTACCCCTCTCTAACCCCCAGCTGTTTCGTTGCCGTCGTTGTGAGCGGCTCACCACGTTTTGTTGCCGAGTGCTAAGTTAGCCGTCTTGTTGCAAGAGGCGGTATTCATTTAATACCTGTTTGAGGTAACGTGCCTTGGCGGTATCTTGAGGAAGTTCACCGGCGATCGTTTCGTAACGATTGATATTGTCTTCTCTTAATATCGGTAATAGTTGTCGGGCGACCGCCTGCGATGCATAGTGTCCACCGGTTTTCAGTGTTTCAATAAGAAAGTCATCGATTATGCGGTACGCGTTTGGGTAGCGCTGTAACTCGACCAATGCCAGTTCGAATAAATTCGCATCATGATGGTCTTTGAGCACGCCAATAATGGCTTCGGCATTTCCTTCTGCGGGCGGCATAGTCCCCATCAGAAGCAGCGCCTGTTCTTGTACATAGCCGTCAGGGAACCCGAGGAACACTCTGGCCGTGTCGGTTAATGGCCCTGCGTCGGGCGCTCCCTGATGAGCAAATTCGACCAACCGCCGCAGCCGTTGGGTCAGCTGCTGGGCAACGAAGAAATGCGCGCCACGCGTATCTGATTGCGGTATGACACAGCTGTCTTCGACGTAACATGTTTTATATTCGATGAGCTCGCTCAAAAGACTTTCGATTTCAGGTGTTGGGGTTTCGGCCGTCTTTAATCTCTCGACTGTTGCTGCTTTCTCAACCGTCGTCGGTTGCGCGACTGACTTCGTGTTGGCGATACTCTGCTGTGGCATTTCCAGCTCGGGGGTTGGACTCTCCGACATATCTGTCAGATAAGCCGATCTATTGGGAAGCGTAAACACCAGCAACGCAATGACCAAGGCGACGGCAATAACCAACACAAACCAGGGGTTCATTGTGTTAATCCCAAATAATAAAGCGCTCTTCGATGCAACCCCCTGGTTACTGTCGGTGACGCGAACCTTTACCGAGCCATTAGCATTGTTGTCGAGTTCGGTAACTTTCGATCGGTGCCACTGGCAGCCAACACGCGCACACCAATTGTCATAGCGTCCGCCGATCACGTAACCGGTGCTGCGGCAGCTATTTTGTGCGCACTCTCTTAAAGAGGTCCGCCCGAGTGAGTTATAGTACGCCGGTTAGCGGAACCAACGTGCGGTCATGCGACGACCGGGTTATCTATGCTGATAGCCGGTAGCTGTTACCTATCACTTAGGGGCGCATTGAGCCGGCCTCTGTTAGATCACACAAGCAAATTATTTATCAACGTTATGTAAGCAGGCGTGACTAATACATTCAGTGTTGTCACGATAGATCCAATGAGATTGCGCACAACCGATCCGTGGAGGTCGGCCGATGAGTATGGTCGCTCGCTAAGGGCGCTGACCATAAATTTATTGGTACGCGATATTGAGAATGCACTCGTCTTTCAACGCGAGGTACTTGGTGCGACCGTTGTCTACAGTGATCCTGATTTCGCTGTGTTAAAGGGATTCGATGCAGAATGGATGTTGCACGCCGATCACACCTATAGTGAGCATATATTGGGCCAAGTCGTTGCAGCAGCCAAACAACGTGGTGTAGGCATCGAGTTACGATTGCACAGCCGCGATCCTGACGAGGCTGAGGCGGCGGCCCGACAGTTAGGTTTCAAGGTACTCGCCGTTGCTGCAGACAAACCACATGGGTTGCGTGAGGCGTTTCTCATGGATGCCGATGGTTATGTTTGGGTTCCAGATGTACATTTGAAATGACGGCGCAGCCGTTGCAGCTGCCGGCATGAGTACGGCCGGCTAGCTCGGGCTGATTTGCCGATGCAAGCTATGCAACGGCGTCAGACCTTTATGGTGGCCCAGTTCCCGCGTACCCACAGGCAGGTAAAAACCACGGACTGCACGGCACGGTAACCGAACCACGCGAGCCACATGCTCAGCAAACCGAAGCCTAAATACGGTCCGACGAACCAAGCGAGCGGTAGGCCAAGGAGCCATTGCGACCCGACCGCAACCATCATAACCTGGCGCGCCGCACCAGCGCCAAGCAGCGCATTCATCAGGATGGTGGCGATGCCGTCTATCATGATGGTCGCTCCAGCCAGACGCAGCGGCGCGATGCCGATGTTGAGGACGGCGGGGTCGTGGATAAACCCGGCCAGTAGCACTTGTGGCATGATGACTGCCGGCAGACCGATCATCGTCATACTCACGCAAGCCACCGCTGCCACTTGCCAACCCCAGCGCCGAGCGTCCGTTGCATCGCCACGCCCCAGTGCCTCGCTCACCAGGGACAGCGCTGCCAAACCAAGTCCGATGCTGGGGAGAATCGCGACGAGCAACAGGTTCACCAACACATTGGAGGCGGCCACCTCGGCGGTACCGACCTGGCCGATAATCCAGAAAAAGGCGGTGATTCCGGTCGCGAATAAAAACTGCTGAACCGCGGACGGAACCGAAAGCCGAAGCATTGCGGTCATCGTCTGGCGGTTGGGGACATGATGGAGAAAGCCCTGGCCGCGCGCCAGTCTTAAGGCAAAAACTACATAAAACGCGGTACCGATATACGTGGCAATGGTGGTACCGAGCCCGGCACCCAGCGTCCCCAGCGCCGGCAAGCCAAACTTGCCGAAAATCAATATGTAATTGAGGACGATGTTTGTACTGTGCATGATAAGCAGCGTACGCAGATACAAACGGGTCATGCTGACACCCGTCCAGTAGCCGCGGAAGGCGAAGTTCATCCCGACCGCAACGATCGCCAACAATCGTGCCTGCAAATAGGGAACCCCCTCCGCGACCACGGCCGAGTCGCGATTGAGGAAGGGAAAGAGCTGGGGCGCCAAGGGGAAAAGCACGAGCGAGATCGCTAAGCCGATCAACACTGCCAACAATAGACCGCCGTTCAACGGCACCGCGGTCTCGGCGGTACGGCTTTCGCCCACCCGGCGCGCCGTCATGGCCTGAACACCCGAGGACAAACCCATAACAATGGCCATGGCCATGAAGTTGGCATAACTGGCTACGCCGACAGCGGCTAGGGCGCTCGGACCGAGCACACCGACCATGGCCGTGTCTACGAGGTTTAAGATGTTCTGCGAGATCATGCCGCCGATGATCGGCAAGGCGAGGTTGACAATGGTTTGTAGCCGTCGGCGTTCCAAGAAAAGTCACTCTTTAGTTTGACAAACGTTACTCATATAACGGCAATGCAAGATGTCGATCGATTATCCAGATTATCTGAAAATAAGACAGCAAAGCACGACTGAAGAAAGCTAACGCGGATTGAAATGGAGAGCCAACGGCTAAACAATAATGCCGCCTTGAATAGGCGTATACCAGCGGTGACCGCGCTATTAGCGACAACGCGAAGTGTGCTGCCCGTTAGAGGTGTGCGGCCGCGCTAAGCCTAGTCGATGTCGACAGTCCCCAACCCACCATGAAAGCCGCAATCTTTGACATGGACGGTGTGTTAATTGATTCTGAGCCGTTTTGGCGGCGAGCAGAAAAGGAGGTCTTTGGTCAGGTCGGAGTCAGGCTTAGCGACGAGATGTGTGAGCAAACGATGGGCTACCGGATAGATGACGTTGTAGCGCATTGGTATCAACGCCAGCCGTGGCAAGGCAAGTCACTTAGACAGGTAGAAGCCGAGATTACGAGTAAGGTCGTGGCCCTAATCAGAGGCCATGGGCTACCGATGGATGGCGTGTACGAGATATTGCACATATTGAAAGAGAACGATTTTAGGCTCGGGTTGGCTTCATCCTCCTCGATGATGTTGATTGACGCAACGGTGGAAAAACTTAGGATTCGAGCCGTGTTCGATGCGGTGTGCACGGCGACGGAAGAACGGGCTGGTAAGCCCGATCCAGCAGTGTATTTGACGGCGGCTAACCGATTAGGTGTCGAATCCAAAGAATGTATCGTGTTCGAAGATTCGATTTCGGGGGTACGTGCCGCCAAGGCGGCCGATATGTGGACCGTCGCTATACCGCCACCTAACCTGTGGGAGGATCATCGCTTCGACGCCGCCGATCTCAAGCTGAGATCGCTTCAGCATTTCAAGCTGTCAATGTTAGGCTAGTATGTCGGTCGTCTTGGTGTACCCAATGAGCATGAAGCCTTCCTCGCGCCTGAGACAATAATCACGAAATAGTGCGTTTTTGACCACTCACAAGAAACCGTTGACCCTCAACGAAGCCACCCTCGTAGACGGTGTCACGCGGCTATGCGACCGCGATGCAGATCTAAGAAGTATTTTCGTCAGGTGGGGACATCCACCGATGTGGGCACGTGAACCGGGATTCCCCACCCTCCTGTATATCATCCTGGAGCAACAGGTCTCACTTGCATCAGCCAGAGCGGCATATGATCGGCTCGTTGAAACCATCGGGGTACCCACCCCGGAAGCATTTCTCGATGTGTCCGACGGCAGCCTGAAAGCGATCGGTTTCAGTCGCCAGAAGGCCCGCTACTGCCGGCTATTGGCGGAATCGATCCTGATCAGGAAGCTTGATTTAGCTACGTTGACTGCTCTCTCTGATGACGCCGTACGATCTGAATTGACATCGATCAAGGGCATTGGTCCTTGGACTGCAGACATTTATTTATTGATGGCGCTGCGTCGGCCCGACATTTGGCCAACGGGCGATATGGCCTTGGCGACGGCGGTGCGGAGGGTCAAAGGATTAGATTCACGACCCTCGCCGAATGAACTTAACATCATAGCGGCAAACTGGAGACCATGGAGATCGGTTGCTGCACGTCTTCTTTGGCACTACTACTTAAGCGAATCGGATGTGCGGATTTAAAGCTTCAAAAAAGAAGGATGTTCAAGAATCCACGCAAAAAAAGAAACGCTATGGCGTTCTCGGTCTTCATGGTGTATCTGGCAAGCAGATTCGGAGGTCAACCTGATGACTAAACCCAAACAGGGGCACATGACGCCAGAGGAGTTCACACGCTGCGGATATGCGGTCATTGACTGGGTTGCTCGTTACATGCGGGAACTTGAGCAGCACCCCGTATTGTCGCAGGTACAGCCGGGCGAGGTCCGACAAAAACTCCCGCCACACCCTCCGGAGCACGGCGAGCCCTTTGAAGTGATACTTGGGGATTTGGATAAAGTCATTTTGCCAGGCGTGACCCACTGGCAGTCACCAAACTTTTTCGCCTACTTTCCTGCCAGCACGTCGGGACCATCGATCTTGGGTGATTTAGTGTCCTCGGGCCTCGGCGTGCAGGGCATGCTCTGGGCGACAAGCCCCGCGTGTACCGAACTTGAGACCCACGTACTGGACTGGCTCGTCGAGATGCTTGGCTTACCTGCAAAGTTCGACTCAACGAATAGCGGTGGCGGTGTTATTCAGGACACGGCCTCTAGCGCATCGCTATGTGCACTGCTAGCGGCGCGCGAGCGCACGACCGATTTTCAAACCAATGAACGCGGGATCGACCGCCCTCTTACCGCATTCACGTCCACGCAGGCGCACTCGTCTATTGAGAAGGCCGTAAAGATCGCTGGTATCGGTCGTGACAATTTGAGAATGGTCGAGGTGGATGAGGCCTACACCATGCGCCCGGAGGCTTTGGAGGGTGCCATCGTCAAAGATCGTAAGTCTGGACGCATTCCTTTTTTTGTCACAGCGACGGTCGGCACGACCTCATCGACGGGAATCGATTCTATCCGCAAGATCGGCGACATCTGTCAGCGTGAAGACATATGGCTGCACGTGGACGCGGCACACGCGGGAACCGCCGCTTTGTGTCCGGAGTTCCGTTGGATTCAAGACGGTCTGGAGCTTGCGGACAGCTACTGCTTCAATCCGCACAAATGGATGCTCACGAACTTCGATTGCGATTGCTTATACGTCCGCGATCGCGCAGTGTTGATCAAGGCACTCAGCATTTTGCCTGAATACCTTAAGAACAAGGCAACGGAGTCAGGTGCGGTCTTCGATTACCGCGATTGGCAAATTCCGCTCGGACGGCGTTTCCGTGCGTTAAAGCTCTGGTTCGTGATTCGTCATTACGGGATAGAGGGACTGCGACAACACATCCGTGAGCATATTAAGCTGGCGCAGGAGTTTGCGAGTTGGGTCGAGGCCGACAGTAATTTCGTCTTGGCGGCGCCAACGCCTCTGAACCTCGTATGTTTTCGGCACGTTGGCGGTGACGAAGCCAATCAAAGGTTGATGGATGAACTCAACGCTTCCGGGAAGCTCTACCTGACGCATACCAAATTGGGTGAGAACATAGTGCTGCGGATGGCCATTGGGGGCGCTTACACACAACGCCGTCATGTAGAGAGGGCATGGGATCTAATCCAGGCGACGGCCACAAGAATCACAAAGTCTCGATAATTAAACCGTTAATGAGATAACTATAAAACTCCTGTTGAGTGAGGTTTGTGCTGTGGCTATTGAAGCCACGGCGCTATCGTTCTCATTCCGCCGCCTCACAACCAGACAAGATTCGTCCCTACAGACCCAGGCAGCCGCTGTCGGCAAATACCACCGGCACGGTGCCGCACGGCTGGTTCTATATTGCCTTCATCGGCATCTCTAACGAAATGGCGGGGTGATGACTCGCATCTGCCGTAGGATAGGCTATAAGAAGTAAGTGGAGCGGGTCTTATAGTGACGTTTTGATGTCATAGGGGATCACAAATGCACGCGTACAGGCTTTTATTCATAGCGCTATTCGCGGTGTCCGCGACTGGCTGTGCAACTCATTTAATGACCTCCGGCCGTGTGGTGGTGAAGGATGAAAATAACGTGATCGATGTCAGCTTCAACGATCACGATCGTAGACTGATCCACGAGTACTACCACAGTCACAAGAAGCACAAAGGAAAAAAGAAGATGCCCCCAGGGCTGGCGAAACGCGGTGATAATCTCCCACCGGGTTTAGCGAAACGGGACGTCTTACCGCCCGGACTTCAGAGCCGCGCTCTGCCAGCTGACCTAGAAATGCAGTTGACTCCGTTGTCTAATTCGTATGTGCGCGTTCGTATTGGGGCAGATGTAGTGCTGTTAGATCGGAAGACGCGAGTCGTGTTTGACGTAATTTATGGCGTCGCGAGTTAACGCGTAGTAGGCGCTTCGTCCAACAAGAGTCGTCACTGTAGACGACATTTTGCTGTAATTCAGCAAAGCGATCACCTCTTTAATCGCTTCAAGAAAACTCGCATCTCTTTTGCCGCCTGAACATCCCCCTTCTCTTCGGCCACACGGATACCGCTTTCATAGGCCTCGATGGCTTCTGCATTTTGTCCACTTGAAGCCAGTGCTTTGCCGAGCAAGTTCCATGCAGCCGAGTAGTTTGGGTCGAATTCTACCGCCCTTCGCAAATGTTCAGCTGCAGTCTCGTATTCTTTTGTTTTCAAATATTCGCCGCCCAGGCCGTAGCGCAGCAACGCGTTGTCTTGTCCACTACGGAGCATCGTCTCAAGATTATCGATCAATGCCACGAGTCCAGTCCTTAGAGATTGGTGGCTGCCGGATTTCTAGCTAGACATCCCCTCTTTGAAGCGAGGAAGGTCATCCAATATCTCGTACCAAGGCGCTTTATGGCTTACCCAAATGTGTGCCTCCGGCCGCTGTCCGGGAGCCGTGTCCAGCGTACCGATCCTGAGAATCACCACCTCTGGCTCCGAGTGCAATCGGGCAAAGACATGGGATCCGCAAACTCGGCAGAAACAGCGCTCCTTGCCTGGCGAGGACTCGTACGCTGCGAGAGAATCGGCTCCTGACACGAGTCGAAAGTGTTCCCGTCGCACTTGGGCACTTGAACCATACACCGTCCCGTGTACTTTGCGACAGGTGTGACAATGACAGTGGACAAAACCATCAAGTGGGCCATTGATTTCATACTTTACGGCTCTACAGAGACAACTTCCGGTCAGCATGGTTTTCTCCTCCGCTAAGACGCCTTGCAGGATGATCTCCTTTAGGAGCGAATGCCAGGACTAAATACATGACGCGAAACCGATTGCCCTTAATTTTTTCATAAGCTTTCGATCTTTCAGCATGCATATAAAGGCCATTGCTGTTGGCAATAGTAGGGCAAACCAATGCGATAAGAGTGCCTCCAACAACCCCGATTATCACTAACACGATTGAGGGAATCGTTAGGGGGCTTAGGACCTCGCTAGCCAGCTCACACGCCCTACTTAGTGGCAGTATAGTGGCTTGACGGTTTTTTTGTTTTCGCCCCTTTGGTCAAGCCGAACACCAAGCGAAGGCGAAGGTCCAGTGGACCTTTGCCCCGCTGAACGGGCTTGCCACGGATGGCAAGCCCCGGACTTGCAAGCGAGAGCAGGGAAAGCGGAGCGCCGCAAGCCGCGGGTCCACGCCAGGGACAGGCGACCTACAGGGCAAGGATTGTTCCCAACAATCCTTTTGCATTTCCACCATCCCTGGTGGTCAGACGTAGGAAGGTAGAGCAATGCAGGAGCAATTGCCGAGATGGACCTTGCGCGGACCCGCTGAGACGAGTGCGGTGGCGAAACCCCGCTAGTACATGGTCGTGGTAGGTGCTGTGCACGGATGCACGAATGCCGCGAGCGCAGGGATGCGCAGGAGCGGCCAACCCCGACTCAGCTACGCCAAAAAGTCGGTGTCAGCAGCACCACCAAGGTGAAGAGCTCCAAGCGTCCCAGCAACATCGCGAAGCACAACACCCATTTCCCCGTTACTGATAAACTTGCATAGTTTATGCTTACATCACCCAAGCCCGGACCTAGATTGTTGAGACATGCGGCAACAGCGGAGTAGGCGGTCACGAGGTCAACGCCTGTGGCGGTCATAAAGAGCGAGAGGAAAACGAAAGAAAAGACATAAAGGAAAAAGAATGCCCAAACTGCACTGATGACCTGGTCACCCATGGGTTTGCCGCCAACCTTGAGCGGTATCAATTGGTCGGGGTGTATCAAGCGGTAAATTTCACGCATGCCTTGTTTGTACAGCAAGAGTGCGCGAATGACCTTCATGCCACCGGCGGTCGAGCTGGCGCAGCCCCCGATAAAGCTGGCTGAGAGCAAGAGCACTGGCAGAGCGAGCGGCCACCAATGATACCCGGTGGTGGTGAATCCGGTAGTCGTTGCGATGGATACGGCCTGAAATACCCCGTGCTGCACCGCTTCCCCCCAATTCGCGAAAGTGTCCATCGCTACCAACACGGCGACGCTTATGCCCACAGTAGTCAGCACAATGCCCAGATAAGCCTTCACCTCGGTGTCAGCAAAATAAGGTCTAAGGCTACGCGTATTCCAAGAGTGAAAATGAAGCGCGAAATTAATACCCGCCAAGAGCATGAATACGACGGCAACGGCGTTGACAGCGGTATTGTTGAAGTAGCCAAAGTTTAAGTCGTGAGTGGAAAAACCACCGATGGCGATGGTGGAGAAGCTGTGGCCGATCGAATCGAATACATTCATGCCCGCCCACCAATAGGCAAGCGCACACGCTACTGTCAGGCCGAGATAGATATACCAGAGGGCTTTAGCGGTTTCGGTGATGCGTGGTGTGAGCTTAGTGTTCTTGATCGGACCAGGCGTTTCGGCGCGATATAGTTGCATACCGCCGACACCCAGCATTGGCATGACCGCGACCGCTAGTACGACGATACCCATGCCACCGAGCCACTGGAGTTGTTGTCGGTAGTAACGGATTGATTCCGGAAGCTGATCGATGCCGTTGACAACAGTCGCGCCCGTTGTCGTCAGGCCGGAAATGGATTCGAAGAATGCGTCCGTGAACATCATGTGTGGGCGTTCGGCGATGACGAACGGAAGGGCGCCGAACAGCGCAAGTAATGCCCAAAACAGCGTGACGATAACGAAACCGTCCCTAACGCGAATATCTCTGCGCTTATGTTGCACGGGCAGCCATAAAGTGAGACCTGTGATTATGGTGATGCCGAACGCCATGACGAACGCCTTGGTGGCGCCGTCGTTGTAAAACAAGGAGACCACTATCGGTGGCAGGAGCGTAGTGCTGAACATCAGCAGCAACATCCCCATCACGCGGATGACAACAAAAAATTGCACGGCGTCAGACGAACTGAAACTCGACCTGAAACAAGCGTTCGACCTCGGGAATATAGCGCTTGTCGACTAGAAACATGATCACATGATCGTTTGGTTGGACCACTGTATCGTGGTGGCAGATAACAACCTTCTTGCGGCGCACGAGAGCACCCATAGTGGTTCCCCGTGGCAGCTTGATATCGCCGATGGCGTGGCCAACTACCCGCGAAGAGGAGGCATCACCATGAGCTACGGCTTCGATCGCCTCCGCCGCTCCGCGGCGCAACGAATGAACGGCAACGACATCACCGCGCCGGACATGCGCCAGCAGGCTGCCTATGGTGGCGTGCTGCGGCGAAATGGCGATATCGATATTAGCGCCGCTTTGCACGAGATCGACATAGGCCGGGCTCTTGATCAACGACATGACCTTACCCGCCCCTAGCCGCTTGGCCAACATCGCCGACAGGATATTAGCCTCATCGTCATTGGTGACGGCGCAGAAGACGTCAGTGTCCTCGATGCCTTCTTTGATCAGGAGCTCTTCGTCGGCGGCATTCCCGAGCAGCACGATGGTCTTGTTGAGCTCGTCCGCCACCCTGCGCGCTCGGGCGGCGTCGTACTCGATCAACTTTGTCAAATAGCCCTTTTCCTCAAGCGCCATCGCCAGGCGACGCCCGATATTGCCACCCCCGGCAAGCATCACCCGCTTCCCAAGCTTGTCCAGCCTGCGCAACTCGCTCATCACTGCTCGTATGTGTTTTCGTGCGGCGATGAAAAACACCTCGTCATCTGCCTCAATTACGGTATTGCCTTCCGGGATGATCGCGTGATCACCTCGATATATGGCGGCAACCCGTGCGTCGATGCCAGGTAGGTGATCCCCGAGTTCGCGTAACTCATGACCTACTAAAGCGCCGCCGTGTAGCGCTTTGATAGCAACGAGCTCAACGCGCCCGCCGGCAAAATCCAAGACCTGAAGCGCGCTTGGATATTCGATCAGTCGCTGTATGTAGGCGGCGACAATCTGCTCCGGGCTAATGATCACGTCCACCGGTATGGCGTCCTGTGCAAAGATCTCGGGATGTGACAAATAGTCACCCGAGCGGATGCGGGCGATCTTGGTCGGGGTGTGAAACAGCGTGTAGGCGACCTGGCAGGCCGTCATATTGGCTTCATCGCTGTTGGTGACAGCCAGGACCATATCGGCGTCGTCGGCCCCTGCCTGACGCAAGGTCTCCGGGTACGATGCACTGCCTATGACCGTACGGATATCGAGCCGGTCCTGAAGGTCCTGCAGGCGATTTGCATCGATATCTACGACGGTGACATCGTTGTTCTCGGAGACGAGGTTTTCGGCCACCGATGTGCCGACCTGGCCAGCGCCCAGGATAACGATCTTCATTGTTAGTTAAGGTTGTAGTTGCAGCTCGTTATTTTGTTCTTACTGATTTTGGATCAATTCCGAGGCTTTTGAGCTTGCGGTAAAGATGGGTCCGTTCCATATCAGCCACGACGGCAAGTTCGCTGACGTTGCCATTGGTGCGCTTCAAATGATATTTCAGATAGGCCCTTTCGAATTGATCGCGGGCGGCACGCAGCGGCAAATTAAATGGCGACTCAGTAAGAGTCCCCGCATTTGTACTTTGCATGCCAAGGGCGCCTTCCACTTCTAGCTCGCTGACCTCAACATCCCGATTCAGTATCAATAGTCGCTGCACCATATTTTTCAACTCGCGCACATTGCCGGGCCACGCGTAGTTGCGTAGATGGTTGATCGCCGAGGTCGAAAACTTGCGGAAGGGCAGCTGTTCGTGCTCCACCATCCAATCGCGGTAGAAGTTGACGAGCTCGGGCAAGTCGTCGCGATGGTCACGCAGCGCCGGTATGTGTATAGGTACGACATTCAGGCGGTAATAGAGGTCCTCGCGGAAGTGGCCTTCGCGTACCGCCTTGTCTAGGTCCCAGCTGGTAGTTGACATAATGCGGACGTTTATATCGAAAGCCTCGCTGCCGCCGGTTCGGGTGAAACGGCCTTCCTCAAGCGCTCTGAGCAGATGCGATTGCGCGCCTGCGTCCAAGTCCGCGATCTCGCGCAACAGCAGGGTGCTCCCTCCCGCCTGCTCAAACGCCCCAGGGAAGACTTCACTACCCTTTTGCTCGCCAAAAAGGTGCGCGCGGATATCTTTTGACGTCACAGCCGCCAGACTGATCTCGACCAAGCGGCGGTCTCCGCGTGCACTCTTTTGATGTAGATAATGCGCGGCCAACGCCTTGCCACTACCCTGCTCGCCCGTGATCAGCACCCAGCTGTCGGTGGCCGCGATACGCTCAAGATCGTCACGCAAACGCTTCATTGCTGGACTTTTTCCAATGAGCATAGAGATCAACGGTAGACGGCTGGATAAGCGGTTGCTTTCGTAGGCTTGCCTTGCATTTTCGAGGGCGCGTTCGATCGTTACCAGTAGCTTGCCCATAGATAGCGGTTTTTCGACAAAGTCGCAGGCGCCTAGACGCGTGGCCTCGACCGCCGTATCTACCGTACCATGTCCCGACATCATGACCACGGGCACTTCCGGTGATCCCGATTGCGACCACTCCTTGAGTAGCGATATACCGTCGGTGTCGGGCATCCAGATGTCCAGCAGAACCAGGTCGGGACGCCGGTTCGCATACGCCTTGCGTGCCGCTGCGGCATCCTTGGCCGTGACGACCTGGTAATCTTCGTCTTCCAGGATTTCCTTAACCAGCCGGCGAATGTCCGGCTCGTCATCCACGACGAGAATGTGCTCAGTCGTCATGCACGTTTCTCCCGCAAAGTGCCTCTCTTCGGGCGGCTGTCGAGACCAGCGGCGTCGCCGACCGGTAGTCGAATCGTGACACGCGCCCCGCCACCATCGAGGTTTTCTGCCGCTAGCACGCCGCTATGTTCGTCTACGATCTTTTTCACGATCGCAAGCCCGAGGCCGGTACCCTTTTCACGCGTGCTCACATAGGGTTCGAACAGGTGATCAAGCATCGATTCGGCGAATCCCGGCCCATTGTCGTCAATAGTCAGTTGCGCAAACGCGCGCTGCCCGTCGTCCAACAGCTGCGTGGTGATGTGGACAACGGGTCTTTCGTGTGAGGCCAGCGCTTCGCGCGCATTGAGTAATAAATTGTGCAACACCTGCCGCAATTGTCCGGGGTCGGCGTTAATGGCCGGCAATCCGGGATCAAGATCGAGCTCGATCGTAACCAGTTTAGACTGAACAAGCTGTCGGATCGGCGACTGGTACAGTTCCGCCACGTCACGGATCAGATCGTTGAGATCCATCGGACGTACCTCCATTTGTACCGGGCGCGCGTAATCCGAAAACGCGTTCACCATAGACTTCAAGGCTTCCACTTGCTCGACAATCGTGTGCGTTGCGCGGTCCAGGGTCATTTGTTCCGTGTCGCCCAGCGAGGCCATGCATTTGTGGCGAATCCGTTCGGCCGAGAGCTGTATGGGCGTAAGCGGATTTTTGATCTCGTGTGCCAAACGGCGTGCCACTTCGCGCCAGGCGGCGTCGCGCTCGGCTTGGATCAAGGTGGTGACGTCGTCAAACACGACGACGTAACCACCCTTTTTTGTACGCAAGCCTGGCAATTTTGTGCCCCGTAACAGCAGGGTTCGCTTTCCATGCTGGCCCGGTAAGGTGATCTCCTTTTGCCACTCGCTTTGTCCCTGCTCGGTGCCGTCGCGTATTGCCTGACAGAAATCGCTGAGCTCCGGGTGCGATTTGGCGATCCGCAGCAATGATTTGCCCTCACTCGGTTCCAAATCCACCCGCAATATATGAATAGCGGCTGCGTTGTAGGTCCGTAAACAGTTTCGTTGGTCAAAAGACAGTACGCCTGAGGAGAGATGCGTCAGTACCGTCTCCAGGTACGTGCGTTGCATCTCGGCCTCCGCCTGGCTGCGCTTTATTTCATTCTGTGCATCGTGGATTTTGCGTGTCATGTCGTTAAACGACTTGATCAGGATTCCGAATTCATCTTTGCCCTGCACGGGCAGTTGCTTACGGTAGTCGCCTTGGGCGACGGCACGGGTACCGGCAGCGAGGTCGCGTATGGGCGCGGCCAATCGCCGGGCGGAGAAGATCGCGGCCCAAACAGAAATCAACAAAGTCAGCAGCGTCACCAGGCCTAAGGTCAGCGTGAACCCGAACTTCAACGGGCCGCGCAGATACACGAGCTTTTCGTATTCAGCAAACGCCGCTTGCACGCTCTGACCGAGTTCTGCATAACGCGTGGGGAGCGGTTGCAGCAGTTGCAAAATACGGATCGGTGAACCGACTTCGCGCGAATAGACGGGTACCACAATACGCAGTTGCAAGTCGGTTTTGCCGATCGGATCGAGGTTCGCGTACAGCTGGCCCTGGCGGATCTGTGACAGAATTGTTTCACTCGGTTGGTTCGGTATCAACGTTCCCGCCCCCGGTCCCACGTCGCTGCTAGAGGCAATAATGCCCCCGTTTTGGGAAAACAAGGTGAGTTCGGAAATGTCGTGTTTCTCGCGGAGAAAATTGAGTGTCGATATAATCAGTTTGTTTGGAGTATCTTCCAGCTCCATCGCCATTTCTTGTCCAGTCTTGACTAAATCCCGTTTTATTGCGTCGAATGCTGTGCGCCCGACAAGCAACGCATGGTCCAGAGCCTTGCCTGTTTTTACGTCGAACCAACTGTCGATACCTCTGTTAACAGCCTGCAGCGAGAAGACCAACACGATGGATACCGGTATCAGCGTTAGCAACACGAACATGCCGAGCAGCCGCAGCGTCAAACGCGAGCCCATTACCCGTGCTCGCAATTGCAACGCCAGACGGTAAAGATTTACCATAATGAGGCCGAGCAGCAGAATAACGCCGAAGATATTTACTACCAGCAAGACGTAATACAGCCGTCCGGACCATGCGGTGTTCTGGCTGGCCACATTCATCGCAAACAGTGCGAGCAGCAGCAGCACCGACAGCACTGCCAGCGGTGCGATGCCAGTGGTGTAGCGTATTACGGTTGCACGTTCCATTCCGTCCATCCACTACTCAGTTGCCAGGCGAGCGAGGTGTACGCGACTGGCCGCAACGGCGCCGGCAACGACTCGATATCGAGGCTCGCGCGCACACGTATGTAATATGCGCGCTCACCTGTTAATTGGCTTTCTAGCGGAAGTCTTAATTCGTTGAGAGACCCCATGTCCACAAGCGCCGCCTGCATGGAGGTGAAACTTTCAATGGCATCTGGATCGGACCCGTGTCCTACGACCAAATACTGGCGTGACAGGGCATGGTAACTGATCTTGCGGCGTAATACCCAATTCTGGATGCGTCGATCCCAAAGGATCGGCCGTCTGCGATACAGCTTAACGCCAATCGTAATCTCGATGGGAATGCCTTTGCTCAGCGCCTCCTGTACCTTGGCGGTCAGACCTAGATCAAGCGTGCCCGAGAGCAGGAGCGCTCGATCTGTAACACGCGGCGAGACCTGTGCGATTTCAAAATCGGCCTTAGTGCCGACAACGAATAGGGCTGAGGAAACTATTGTCACCGCTAACCAGTTACGCCTTCTGTAGGCACGCATAGTAAAACCCGTCCATGTCCCGCTCTCCTGGCAAGATCTGTATGCCCACACGTCGTGGCACCCCCCAGGCTAGCGACAACCCCACGACGTCGGTATCGCCGTGGCGCACAATGAAATCGTCCACTTGGTTCTCGTTTTCGTTCGGGAAAATCGAGCAGGTCACGTACAACAGCTTACCGCCGCTGGTCAATAAGGGCCACAAGCTCTCGAGAATACGTGCCTGCGTGCTCACCAATTTACGCACGTCTGCCAGTGTACGGTGCACCTTAATGTCGGGGTGTCGTCGTATCACGCCGCTGGACGAACAGGGTGCGTCCAGCAGGATGCGATCAAAGCGTTCGCCATTCCACCAGTCCGCTGGATTTGCCGCATTACCGAGGGTTACATCGGCAGTCAGCCGCAAACGCGCTAGATTATCTTGTATCATCGGCAGTCGTGCGGGTTCCTTGTCTAATGCAACGACGTGCCCCAACCCCCGGCAGTGCTCTAAGATATGACACAGCTTGCCGCCGGGCGCCGCACACGCATCGAGCACATGCTGGCCGGGTTGCACGTCCAAGAGCACCGTCGCCAGTTGCGCAGCCGCGTCCTGGACCGAAACACATCCTTCACTGAAACCCGGTAGCTTTGTGACCGGCACTGGTTCTTCAAGTACGACACCGCAGTCGGTCTCTTCGATGATCGCAGCCGCCAGCCCATGTTTGTGCACTCGTGCTACATAGTCTGCGCGCGTGTTCCTGTGCAGATTGACCCGCAAAGTCATTGGTCCTCGCTGGTTATTGGCGTCCAGAATCGCGCGCCATCGATGCGGCCAGGCGTCCCGGATTTCGTCTAATAACCACTGGGGGTGACTCGTTGCGACCCCAGGGTCTTGGCGGATCTCTTTTAAAAGCACGTCTCGCTCGCGCAAGAATGTGCGCAGACTGGCGTTCAACAGCCCCTTCGACCAGGCTTTGCCCAGGCACTGTGCTGACGCCACTGTTTCCGACACCGCTGCATGGTTGGGCACGCGCATATATATCAGTTGATAGAGCCCGACGAGCAGCAACGCATGCACATCCTGATCCTTGGGCGGCAAGGGGCGTTTGAGCAGTCGCGCCGTGATCGCCTGCAGCTGTGTCGCCCAGCGCAATGCTCCGTATGCCATCTCCTGAACGAGGGCAGCGGGGACGTCTTCGCGCGCATGTGCCAACGCCGGTTCAAGCGCTGCATCCAAGAGACGACCGTGACGCAGCACCTGATCGATCACCCGTGCCGCCGTCGCGCGCGCCTGGGCACCTGCCAGTTGCAGACCCGTTACAGTGCGCGTTTCATGTTGAGGGTGCTGGGTCATAGTAGTTGCTCACCGGGACGCACGTGTTGACCATTGATGAATGCATCTGCCGCCATCGGTTTGCCGCCCTCGAGCTGCAGACGCCGAATCGGCAGGATGCCATCTCCCGTCATGACGCAGATGGCATCCGGCTGAGCCGCTACCACGGTGCCGGGCGCTATTTCCTCCGTCGGCGTTGCTGTCTCAACAACTCCCGGCACCCACAGGCGTACTAGCCGATCCCGGAACCGCGTGTGAGCCACCGGCCACGGGTTAAAGGCGCGAATTTTGCGGTGAAGTGTTACCGCGGGTTCCGTCCAGTCGAGTTTCCCCTCTTGCTTACGCACCTTGGGCGCATAGCAGGCCTTGGCTTCGTCTTGCGGCTGCGGTTTAACTTCGCCCTGGATCAGGCGCTCCAGGGTGGCTAGCAGGAGGTCTGCGCCCACTTCAGTGAGTCGATCATGCAGCGTCTGCGCATTATCGTCTTCCTGAATATTGAGCTCGGTCTGTGCGAGGATATCACCCGTGTCTAGACCTTCGTCCATCTGCATGATGGTGATGCCGGTGGCGCGGTCACCGGCCTCGATCGCCCGGGGGATCGGTGCGCCGCCGCGCCAGCGCGGCAACAATGAAGCGTGAACGTTTATACATCCATAGTCGGCAAGCTCCAGGAGCGCCTTCGGTAAAATCAGGCCATAGGCGGCGACCACCAGCAAGTCAGGCTGTAAATCCGCGAGTGCTGAGACGACGTCCGGCGTAAGGCGCTCTGGCTGGTAGACCGGTAAGCCCATGTCCAGCGCGAACTGTTTGACGGCGCTGCTTCTCGGTCGTCGGCCGCGCCCGGCAGGGCGATCTGGTTGCGTATAGACAGCGCGCAGCCGATAGCGATCCGAGTCATGGAGCGCGCGCAACGGCGGTACAGCAAACGCTGGCGTACCGGCAAAGACTATGTTCACGGTTGGCCCCTAAATATCTGCTGCCAGGCCTAACGACAGTGGTTGTAACACGAGAATCAATGCGAGCAAAAAGCAAGTAGCGAATTTTGCGTTGCTTTCTTGCTTCTCGTTAGTTGGCACGGCCCATCTTTACTGATGGTTGGACACCCCCGGTGAGGAACGCGGAGTGGCGCGAAGTATGCTACATCGCCAGGCGCTGCTGTTTTTCAAGCTTCTTGCGTACACGCTGCTGTTTGAGCCGCGACAGATAATCCACGAACAATTTGCCCTCGAGGTGATCAGTCTCGTGCTGGATACACGTTGCGAGCAATCCCGTTGTCTCCAGCTCGAAGGTGCGCCCATCGCGGTCGAGTGCACGCACTTTGATGCGCTCGGCGCGCGTCACATTGTCGTAGATCCCAGGAACCGAAAGGCAACCTTCTTCCAGGGTTTGTTCGCCTTTGCGAAGAAAGATCTCGGGATTGATGAAGACACGTAGATCGTTCCTCTCTTCCGACGCGTCGATTAAGATGATGCGCTTCAAGACGTCGATTTGCGGGGCGGCCAGACCGATGCCAGGGGCGGCATACATGGTCTCGGCCATGTCATCGATCAGCGCCCGTATTTCGTCGTCCACGCGTTCCACCGGCTCCGCCTTGCGACGCAGTCGTGGATCCGGGTAGTGCAAGATCTTACGTACAGCCACGATTGAACCCCTTTAGACCGTCTGTTGAGCCCCTTGGTTTTCCTTGCTATCAAATTGGTTTACTATTGATTCAGATGTCCTTGAATAACAAGAAGATTTTCTCGATAAGACGCGTGGCGCGACCGGTGATCATCGACTACACTCAACGACAATGATTATAAAGGTAAATAAAGGAATATGTCAGGATTCCGGACACTTGTAACTGCCTCAACCGTCGCCGCTTGTGTCGCCGTATCCGGTCTCAGCCTTGGGCAAACCGAGCAGGTCGAAGTGATTGAGAGCGGTGACATTGTTCAACTCAGGCCCGATCACCCCACCCGTTATACGGTGGTCAAGGGCGACACGCTTTGGGACATCGCGATTCGTTTTCTGCAGAGCCCTTGGCATTGGGCGAAGATTTGGAAGATCAACGAGCAGATCGCAAACCCCCATTTGATTTATCCGGGCGACGTGATCGTTCTGCGCTTCGTGGAAGGCCGGCCTGAACTAACCGTGGTTGAACGCCCTGGTATGCCAGCACCTGTGCCAGCACCGGAAGCGCTACCCGAGGGTGAGCTGCCGTTGCGCGAAACCGAACGCGCGGTAGTGGAGGAATTCGAAGGCGTTGAGGGGGCGCCACGAGGTCGAGTAACAAAGCTCTCGCCCAGGGTTATCAGCAAGCCCCTGGCACAGCCAATCCCTACGATTTCGCCCGAGATCATCTTGCCGTTCTTAACCAAGCCGCTGGTGGTCGACGATAGCGAGCTGGCGAAGGCCGGCTATGTGACCATCGGTTTGGATAGCCGCATCGCGTTAGGCGACAACAGTGAGTTCTATGCGCGCGGGCTAGCGGAGATCGACACTGAGTTTTTCCACCTGTATCGCAAGGGTCAGGCCATCAAAGACCCGGACACCAAGAAGCGCCTGGGGTTTGAGGCGATTTACTTGGGGGACGCCAAGGTACTGGAGCCCGGTGATCCATCTAAGCTGGTGGTGACGCGGGTGAAACAGGAGATCTTGCCTCGCGATAACCTGCTGCTGGCCCCCGCAAGAGCGCCGTTGCCCTACTATTTTCCGCATGCGCCTGAGATCAAGGTGAGCGGGCGCATATTGACCGCGCTTGAGGCGGTGTCGGAGATGGGTCCATTTACCATCGTGAGTGTCAACCTCGGCCGCGAGGATGGCATTGAGGAGGGGCACGTATTGCGGGTGATGCGTCACGCCGGTAAGCATCGTGATCCTGTGACGCGCAAGAAGTACAAGCTGCCGGACGAGGAATCTGGCTTCATGATGGTGTTTCGGACCTTTGATGAGGTGAGTTACGGTTTGGTTATTAACGCCACGCGGCCGATCCATCTTCTGGACGCCGTCGTAACACCCTAAAAACGGTTGCAGAACCAGCGCGCGGCCGCAGCTAGCGACTGACGACGTGAATCCGGACACACTGCGATGCTGGTTGGCGCTGCATCGTGTTCCCGGTCTTGGCGTACAGGCGGTTGAGACGCTCGTCGACGGACTTGGCAGTGTAGACGCCATCTTCTCGGCCCCCCGATCACGCTTGCAGCCCCTGCTCGGTGGTGCCACGCCGACCGTCGAGGCCATTCTTGCGGGTCCGGACCCAAAGCTACTGGAACAAGACCTCGCTTGGGTGCAGTCTGCCGATCATCACTTGTTGACCTTTCATGACCCCCAATATCCTCAGCTGCTGCGCGAGATTGCACAACCCCCGCTGTTACTGTTTGTTGTGGGCGATAGGGCGCTTTTGCAAACCCCACAGCTTGCCATTGTCGGCAGCCGCAATCCAACACCGGCCGGGCTCGAGAACACGACCGCATTCGCCGGCGCGCTCGCACAGGCAGGTTTAACCATCACCAGCGGGCTCGCGCTCGGTATTGACAGCGCGGCCCACCGCGGTGCGCTGGACGCTGGCGGGCGCACCGTTGCCGTTCTCGGTACGGGCGTAGAGCAGGTATACCCGGCAAGGAACGCGGCGCTTGCACGGCGAATCCGTGAACAAGGCGTGCTGGTTTCAGAGTTCCCGTTGGGTACCCCGCCGAAATCGGTGAACTTCCCAAGACGCAATCGCATTATCAGCGGTTTAAGCCTTGGCACACTAGTAGTAGAAGCGGCTGCCGAGAGCGGTTCGCTAATCACCGCACGCTTTGCGGGGGAGCAGGGGCGGGAAGTGTTTGCCGTACCTGGGTCGATCCACTCGCCGCTGGCACGCGGGTGCCATGCGCTCATTCGCCAAGGCGCCAAGCTTGTCGAGACTGCACAGGATGTCCTCGAGGAACTTGGCGCGCTGGCAATGCTCGTGCAAAACCTCATTGCAGTGGGGCCGGCGAATTCTGACGCGTCAGTGGAGGACCCACGCACGCGGGCGTTGTTGGATTATATCGGCTATGATCCCGTCAGTATCGACACCCTGATCGAGCGTAGCGGATTGACGGCGGATTGCATTTCCTCCATGCTTCTCAAAATGGAGTTGTCTGGAATCGTTAAGGCCTGTCCGGGTGGAAAGTACATGCGTCTGCGCTGAAGCGAGAAAAACGCAGCTATGAAAGAAAATGTGTTTGATGTGCTCATGTATCTGTTTGAGAACTACATGGGCGAAGATCCAGATGTAAGCCAAGACCAAGAATCGTTGACGACTGAGCTAACCCAGGCGGGGTTTCCGCGCGGTGAGATAAATAAGGCGTTCTCTTGGTTAGAGGGGCTGTCAAATCTGCGCCAGCAAGATACCACGTTGTTGCAAGAAGGCATGCCGGGGTCAGTGCGCCATTACTCCCACCGAGAAAAGATGAAGATCAATGCCGTATGCCGCGGCTTTATTCTGTCCATGGAGCAGCGGGGCGTATTGGACACCATAGCGCGCGAAATGGTCATTGACCGCATCATGGCACTTGACAGCGATGCAATTGAACTGGACCAACTACAATGGATCATACTCTTGGTGTTGTTCAATCAGCCTGGCCAGGAACAGGCCTATGCGATCTTCGAAGATATCGTATTCAGCGATCTGCAGAGGGGCCTGCACTGACGCTTATTCGCCTCCCGTATCGACCTCAACCCACCACGGTACCCGAGTTTTGACAGGCGGTGCGCTAAATCGTGCACAATGCGCAACGCTATGAGATGCGGTCGGCCAGGCAGTGGAAGGAATTTTTCCTATAATCTTCTTAAAGGGACCCCGTGGGCTGTGCGTAAAGTAACTACGGACGCCAGCAGAATGGGATCCGCGCCGTGTATATAAGAGGTGTACTAGTCCGATGGCAAAAAACCTGATAGTTGTCGAGTCACCGGCCAAGGCCAAAACTATGGTGAAATATCTTGGCGATGAGTTCTCTGCCCTCGCCTCCTACGGGCATGTGCGCGATTTGATCCCGAAACAGGGCGCTGTCGATACGGAAAATAGCTTTGACATGAAGTACGAGCTGATTGAGAAGAACAAGAAACATGTGGATGCCATCGCAAAGGCGATGACAAAGGCCGCTGCGCTATATCTGGCAACTGACCCTGACCGCGAGGGTGAGGCGATTTCGTGGCACCTCTATGAGATTCTCAAGGAACGCGGCGCCCTTAACGGTAAGCCGGTTCATCGCGTGGAGTTCTACGAGATTACCAAGCGCGCGATTCAGGAGGCGGTTAAACATCCACGAGAGCTATCGGCGAACCTGATCAATGCTCAGCAGGCGCGGCGTGCGCTCGATTACCTGGTCGGGTTCAATCTGTCGCCGTTGCTGTGGAAAAAGGTGCGTCGGGGCCTGTCTGCGGGACGCGTACAGAGCCCTGCGTTGCGCATGATTGTCGAACGCGAGCAGGAGATCGAACAATTCGAGCGGCGGGAATATTGGACGATCGAGTCAGACGTTGAGGCTAAGGACAAACCCTTTGTCGCGCGACTGACGCATTTCAACGGCGAGAAGCTGGACCAGTTTGCAATCGGTAACGAGGAACGCGCTAGCGAAATTACCGATGCGCTGCGTAAGCAGGCGCAAGGTCGGCTGCTGGTCAGCGCGGTGGAGAAGAAGCAGCGCAAGCGTAACCCTGCACCGCCATTTACCACGTCAACGCTCCAGCAGGAGGCGTCGCGCAAGCTCGGGTTTCATGCAAGGCGCACGATGCGCGTAGCGCAGCAGCTTTATGAAGGTGTGGACATCAATGGCGAGACCGTCGGTTTGATCACGTATATCCGTACCGATGCAGTAAATCTGGCAGCGGAGGGCGTAACAGAAATTCGCGAGCTGATTGAGAAGCGATATGGTAAAGACAACCTGCCGGAAACACCGCAGGTCTACAAGAGCAAATCCAAGAACGCACAAGAGGCGCACGAGGCGATTCGTCCCACAAGCGTGCAATACACACCGGATCAAGTAAAGCCCCTTCTGCGGCCAGAGCAGCTCAAGCTATACGATCTCATCTGGAAACGTACGGTGGCCTGTCAGATGATTCATGCGACGTTGGATACGGTCGCAATCGATTTGGAAGCGGCGAAAGGTAATGTATTCCGCGCGACTGGCTCCACCGTGATTAGCCCGGGTTTCATGACCGTATACCAAGAAGGTCGTGACGATGCCATACCGGCAGAAGACGAGCAGGGCCTGCTCCCAGCGCTCGAGAAGGGCGAGTACGTCAAGCTCATAAAAATTCACAGCGATCAGCACTTCACTGAACCGCCGCCGCGTTACACAGAAGCTAGTCTGGTGAAGGCGTTGGAGGCCTATGGCATTGGGCGGCCGTCAACCTATGCGACCATTATCTCCACCCTGCAGCAGCGCGAATATGTGATATTGGAGAAACGCCGCTTCGAGCCCACGGACGTCGGGCGCGTAGTGAACAAATTCCTATCCGAGCACTTCGAACATTATGTAGACTATGAGTTTACGGCCAGGCTCGAGGATGATCTGGACGCGATTTCCCGTGGTGAAAAACAGTGGAAACCCTTACTCAAGGAATTCTGGGCGGACTTCAAGAGTCAGGTGGACGCGAAAGAGCATGTGAAACGTCCAGGTGTCGAGATGCTCGATGAAAACTGCCCCAAGTGCGGCAAACCGCTGGCGAAGCGATTGGGCCGTAACGGCTACTTCATCGGCTGTACCGGTTATCCAGACTGTAGTTACACACGCAACATCGATGACGATGGCAGCGGTAACGGTGAACCCCAGATCGTAGAGGGACGCAGTTGCCCGAAATGCGAGTCGGATTTAGTAATCAAGCGCGGACGCTATGGGAAGTTTATCGGTTGCAGCAATTATCCCAACTGCAAGCACATGGAGCCGTTAGAGAAGCCAGAGGACACTGGTGTTGGCTGTCCCGATTGCAATCAGGGGACGATGCTGAAACGCAAGTCGCGCTACGGCAAAGTGTTTTATTCATGCGCGCGTTACCCGGATTGCAAGTACGCGGTCTGGAACCTGCCTGTCGCTGGGGCCTGCCCGAAATGTGGACATAAGATGCTGACCATCAAAACAACAAAACGGCGCGGCACGGAAAAGGTCTGCCCACAGAAGGAATGCGACTACGCCGAGCCGTTTGACCAAGTCACCGTGAATTGATAAGTGGGGCCGGTGATGGCCGCTAGTGCATGGGCGCGACAGTGATGATAATGCTTGATTCGCTGAGTACCCGTTCCGCACGCAGGTCTCTCGTCTCTGCTGTGTTTGCCGTTTCAGCCCTACTTGCGGGCTGTACCGGGTTGCTAACGAAACCGGAAGGCGTTGGTAAGCCGGTGGGTTGGTCATCGCTTAAGGGTTGGCAAGACGACCGTCATGCTGAGGCCTGGCCAGCGCTGATTCAAAGCTGTAGCAAGTTGGCAGTGCAGGACGTCACATGGAATGGCATCTGTCGTGAAGTAGAGTTGCTTCCGGCGCCGACCGATGCCATGGCACGGGCGTTCTTCGAGACCCGCTTTGTTCCGCACAAAGTGGTAGCAAAACGCCGCAAGAAGGTAGGACTGATAACAGGCTACTATGAGCCGCTGCTGGAAGGGAGTCTGGTAAAGACCGATCGCTTTCGCTATCCCCTCTATCAACGCCCACCGAACTTACTCACTATCGAGCTTGGCAAAGTTTATCCTGAATTGCGCGGACGGCCTGTGCGCGGACGGCTTGAGGGGACGCGTGTGGTACCTTACTTCAGCCGCAACGAAATCAACGACGGTGAATCTCCGCTCACCGGCCATGAGCTCGCTTGGGTCGACGACCCAGTAGGGCTGTTCTTCTTACATATCCAAGGCTCGGGCAGGATACGACTCCCCGATGGCAAGACTCTTGCCGTGGGTTACGCCGACCAGAACGGCCACCCTTATGTTTCCATCGGCAGAAGCCTGGTACAAATGGAAGCGATGAAACCGGAGGAGGTGACGCTGGAGCGTATTCGCGATTGGCTTGCAGCGCACCCCGACGAAGCGGAGGAACTGTTAAATAGCAACCCCAGCTATATATTCTTTACGCTCCGAGATGCTGAACTACCGGGCCCACTCGGGTCGTTCAATGTACCGCTGACGGCCGAGCGCAGCGTCGCGGTCGACCCGACCTATATCGCGCTGGGACTACCCGTTTGGTTGGATACAACGTTGCCTAACACAGAACAACCTTATCGGCGCCTGGTTTTCGCCCAAGATACGGGCGGCGCAATCAAAGGCGCGGTGCGGGCCGATGTCTTCTTCGGTCAGGGCCAAGAAGCGGAGAGTTTGGCCGGTACGATGAAGCAGGAAGGCCGGTTGTTTGTGTTATTGCCGGCAGCGCGTAGCGTTGCGAAACAATAGGTGTCGGCCGCTCCTGCGCATCCTTGCGCCCGCGGCATTCGTGCATGCCTGCACATCACCTGCGGCGGCAATTCTATTAACGGGGTTCCGCCCCCGTGCGACGGGTGACTTTCGTTTCGGCGAAAGTCACCAAAGCCATTGGCCCTGACTCTGCGCCCCGAAAATCGGGGTCCCCTCACCCGTCGTTTGTCTCAAAGGGTCCGGGCAAGGCACTTCCATGTGCTTGGCCCGGACGCGGGGGTCCATGCCCCACCCCTTCGGGCCTGCATTTCGCCTTCACGACGGGCTCGGCTTGAGCAAAGGGGCGAAAAACCAACTTGACCAAGGGGCGAAAAAAACCACTTGCACTTATACCTAACACTCACAATGAGGACGCGGAAAAGCAACCGAGGCGTGATTCGTGATGCGTTAATTGTGCAGTGACTTTGGTGTTTTCGGCCCTTACTCAAGCCGAGGGAGTCCGACTGCAAAAGCCATGTTGGGCAAATCTACCGAACTCTCTGAAACGCTCGCGGCACAGAGTACTAAATCTGTCCTCCTTCCCGCGTTACAAGAAAAAGGACACGAAAGCATATGCCACTAGGAGCCCTCCGGAGACCAACAGGGCCCAGCGCCGCCTTGAAATTCGCGCCTCGCCCGCCTGAGCGGCATCGGTGATCCGGAGTACGAAATCTGCAGACAGCACAACGGTAAACACCGGGGCGAGAACAACCGACGCCATCAGGGGGAAAAACCCCGGTCCAAAATGATGAGCCGTCGCTCCAAAAACAGGGAGGAGCACAAGCCACACACCCGCGAAAACATAGACACCGATCCACCATCTCGGTGGTCGCGGCACGACGTCAGCGTGCCCCCGGAAGTATAGGAAGATACAGGTGCTACTGAACAGCAGGACTATTGCAGAGATCAAGCCCATCCAAAAGGGCAGCAAACCATTGGCTTGTGGCCCAACCCGCCAACCCTGCCACAAGTCGTACAGCCAACCTAGTAACACACTCAGCGTGACAAGATAAACCAAATACTGCGACCACCATTTTCTCATGGCGACACCTATGCCACCGATAAGTAAAGCGAGTGGCCATATAAGTGGCCATATCAGGAAAACGAGGCTACCAGAGAGATTCGCAAGAAACAGGCGATACGCTGTATACCCCAACATCGAGAGCTCATACGCTGCGTACGCCAGGAGCAGTAGCGCGATCATCCAAATAATGGAGGGCCAAGTGAACATCTTACCCGTGCCGGTGATGCCCACCGTCTCGCATAACCGGCTTCATAAAGTGCACCAGTGATTCTTAAGGTGTTAATGCCTTGTTAGATACTTGCTTCGCGTATAGAAATGAGCGGCTTTTGCCAAGCTTTGTTTTTTACGGCGTTATCTAAAGGTGTTCCCGCAATAGAGTTGGTGTAGTTACTCATTGTTTTTATTGCTATGCCGAGAATAACTTCTAACGCTTGTTGTTCAGTAAACCCAGCGTTGAAGAACGCTTGCAGAGCTGACTTTGATACTTTACCGCGCTGCAGGATAAGCTCTCGGGTAAACATCCTTAGTGCGTCAGGTTTGGTATCAGTGAGGGGCATTCCATCGCGTAGCGCCTGAATGTCGTCGTGTGACATTCCCGCTTGTTCCGATAGAAGGGTGTGCCATGGAACACAGTACTCGCACGTATTCTCGAGATTAGCTGTCTGATAAACTACTTGGCGCTCAATGGGCGTTAAAGAGGTTTCATCGAATATTTCCTCTAAGCTGACATAGGACTGTAGTAGTGCTGGAGCACTCGCCATAACACCTTCCAAATTGGGAATCATGCCAAAGTTTTTCTGCGTTCGCTCTAGAAAACGCTTTGAAGCTTCAGGAGCGGTTTTAGGAGAATGGATAGGAAACTTGTCTGTCATGGTAATCCTCTGTGATAAGAAGTGGAGCTCACGTCTCTGCGGCGCCGGACTAAAGGTATGCAGCATATCTGCAATATAGTACCACCTGTTTTAGGTAGTATAACGACTCCCATGAGCCGTGATTCGTGATGCGTTAGTTGTGTAGTGACTTTGGTGTTTTCGTTCCCTGGTCAAGTCAGGGACCGAGCGACGACAAGACGACGTGGAAGGAATACCGACTACTTCCTCACTCTTATCTCCGTATGCGTCACAACACGCCTAAGCTCATCGATTGAAATCTTAACCAAACTGCGATCATCGCCACCCCCTGTCAAGATCCAATTTCGCTCCAGGACCTTGGGATCGATTAAGACTGTGGCATTGGGTGCGTTCAAGGGTGAGTTTCCACCAAGCTGTTGACCCAAATACGCCTCACTTTCCTCAAAAGTCACGACTCGCGGTCTATCGGTCAGACGCAGCGCTTTCCTCACTCTGTCAGTACTGGCACGGGCATCGGCCGGAACCACTGCGATCACCACTTTGTCGTCGGCCGTAAGCATTACAATCGATTTTGTGAACCTCTCTACCGGATAGCCGCTAACCTGTACCGCCTCTTGCACACTGCGCACACTTTGATCAAAGTGGAGCAACTCGGCGTTCACCCCGTTCTCATGGAGCCACTGCTTAATTCTATTGGAGAATTCACTCATGATGATTCTCGCGATCAGCGCCGGAGTTGTTTTAAGCAGTATAATAACTCTCGTAAGTTCGCATTCGTGAACCGCGTTTGATTTTTAACCCCTTCGGTCGAGCCGAGGCCGACCTCGTTTTGTTTGGCGTTCTCGAACCCTACGAGGATGCATCCTTGAGCATGGCTAGCAGTTTTTCGCCGACGACCCGACGGCGCCAGCCAGTCAACAGCACGCCGTTTGTTTCACCGAGAACCAACGCCTTAATGTCTTTGCGGGTCGCGAGTAAGGCGGGCGTGATGCCAAGCTCGCGCCCCCGTGTCTCTACGAGTTTGACCATGTGGCGGCGTAGCGCTGATTGCTCGCGATTCAGACGCTGTGGTTGGAGCCACAGCGCTACCGCAGGTGCCCCTAGAGCGTCACGGATCATTTCCAAGATCACCGGACTCCACTTTTTTGCTGTGCCTTTACTCAAACCTTCAACTTCTTCGAGCTGTTTGCGACTCTTGGGTGGGTCGCGCGCGAGTTCCACCAGAACAGCATCGCGCAAGATCCAATTGCGTGGACGGTTGTGCCGCTGTGCCGTTCGCTCGCGCCAGGCAGCCAACACGCGGAGGACATTTTGATTTGGCGGTGACAGTGTCCGACCCCTTTTTATTCGCACATAGGCTTGCTCCGGATCGTTGCGGTATAGGTCGGCTTGCGTCAAACGCTCACACTCCTCAGCCAGCCAATCGCTACGCCCAAGTTGCACGAGTTTTTCGTTCAAGTGGGCATAAAGATCCGGCAAGTAGCGGACATCATCCTCGGCGTAGCGCAGTTGCTCTTGACTTAAGGATCGCGCCGACCAGTCTGTGCGGGTATGCAGTTTCGCGAGTCTCACATCCAATAGCGATTCCACCAATGCTGCGTAACCGATCTGATCTTCGTAACCGGTAAGGGCGGCGGCAATCTGTGTGTCGAACACGGGTGCGGGTGGTGTAGCGCGCAGATCATGAAAGACTTCTAGATCCTGGCGGGCTGAGTGGAAGACTTTGAGGATCTGCGGTGTATAGATGGCATCGAGTAGCGGATCAAGATCGTCAACGGCCAATGGATCGATGCATATCACTTCCATCGGCGTGGCAATCTGTATCAGGCAGAGCTGCGCGTAGTATGTCCGTTCGCGCACAAACTCGGTATCGATGGCGATCCAGGATTCGTCTCGCAGGCGAGAAGACAAGCGGCGCAATGCAGATTGATCCTGTATAAATGCGTCAAACATATGCCGAGTCTATGCGCATCGGCTGACGTGGACTAGCAGCATAGCGGAGCAACTGGCTAGGCGTGCATCGACTTCGTCGAGCTGAAGCGATTAGCAAGCTTTGGGTTGTCAACATGCTTTTTTTGCGCCACGCTTTAAGCATGGCGCTACAGGATTAATATGCGCATGCATATCCATATTCTCGGCATTTGTGGTTCCTTTATGGCGGGTATAGCCGTATTGGCCCGCGAGTTGGGGCACAGCGTTAGTGGCTCGGACGCCAACGCCTATCCGCCCATGAGCACGCAGCTTGCCGATGCCGGAATCAATGTTTTCGCCGGCTACACGCCTGCGAATCTGAATCCAGAGCCTGATGTCGTGATTATCGGCAACGCGCTGTCGCGCGGAAACCCAGAAGTGGAGGCGGTGCTTGACCGTGGCCTCGCATACACATCGGGCGCGCAATGGGTTGCTGGTCATGTGCTGCGCGACCGCTGGGTGATCGCGGTTTCTGGGACCCACGGCAAGACAACCACGGCCAGCATGACGGCGTGGATACTCGAGCATGCAGGCGTCAACCCGGGCTTTCTTATCGGTGGGGTGCTACAGAACCTGGGTGTATCGGCGCGCTTGGGTGGTGCGCCATTCTTCGTCATCGAAGCCGATGAGTATGACACCGCTTTTTTCGACAAGCGCTCAAAGTTTGTCCATTACCGCCCACGCACGGCCATTCTGAATAATCTCGAGTTCGATCATGCCGATATCTTTCCGGATCTCAATGCGATACAGGTCCAGTTTCATCATTTCGTGCGCACCGTACCGGCTTCCGGCCTGCTCATCGTTAATGCGACCGATGAGAATGTACGCACAGTGTTAGACATGGGACATTGGACGCCCATCGAGTTCTTCGATAACGCCAGTGGTTGGTCACCACAGCCGACGATGGAAGATGGCGGTAGCTTCCGTGTACTTTTTGAAGGCCGACCGCAAGGCGAAGTGCAGTGGGGCCTCATCGGCAAGCACAATATGATGAACGCACTCGCGGCCATCGCGGCCGCGCGTCATGCGGGGGTATCGGTGACGACGGCGACTGAAGGTTTGTGTCGGTTCGAGAACGTCAAGCGACGCCTGGAGCTGAGTGGTACGGTTCGCGGTATTACCATTTACGATGATTTCGCGCATCATCCCACCGCCATTGCCGCTACGCTGCAGGCGCTACGTTCGCACGTGGGCCGACGGCGGATCTTCGCGGTGTTGGAACCGCGCTCGAACAGCATGCGCATGGGCGTGCACCGAGACAGCCTCGCGGCCTCCCTCAGTGAGGCGGATCAGGTGTTGCTGTTACAGCCACCTGACATTAGCTGGGATATGGCTGCCGTCAGCGCGGCGCTTAACGGGCGCGCCCGTATTTTGTCCTCGGTGGATGCCATTGTTGCTACGTTGGTCGAGGAACTACGGGGGGATGATCGTGTCTTGATAATGAGTAACGGCGATTTTGACGGTCTGCACGAGAAGTTGCTTGCGTGCCTACGAGGCTAATTAGGCCTCGCGGGAGATGGCCGACGGGATTGTGTGTTGAAGACAGAGGACCATGGCGTTGCGCTAGAATAGTCTATGGCTAGTGGAGAGTAATAAATGAAAAAGCTTATCTTCAGTCTCTTGGTGTTTTTTTTCCTGGCTCCAGCTGGCAGTAAGGCGGGGTTCGAGTTAGGCACTCATTATCTCGAACTCGCGGTCGCTGAGGCGGGAACAACCGGCGATACCATCGAGGTGCGCGAGTTCTTCTGGTACGGCTGCCCTCATTGCTATCGATTGGAGCCTTATCTGGAGCACTGGTTAAAAAGCCGCCCGGAGGATGTCGAGTATGTCCGTACCCCTGGCGTTGCGCGCAAGTGGATCCCACACGCGCGTGCGTTTTATGCGTTCGAGGCCCTTGGCATTACTGAAACGGTGCATCGGGCGTATTTCGACGCTATTCATAAAGAGGGAAAAACGTTGGCCGATGAAGCCAGCATAGCCCAATTTCTGGCGAAATACGGCGTGGACGAGAGCAGTTTCCGTAAGACCTACAATTCCTTTGGCGTCAGGACGCAGGTAGAAAAAGCGCGGCAGCTTAATATTCGCTACGGGGTTGCTTCTGTTCCGACGCTGACAGTTGATGGAAAATACAAGACCAATGCGACCATGGCCGGCAGCGAGACGCGGTTGATGCAGCTCATCGATTACCTCGTTGCAAAGGTCAGGCAAGAGCGCAAGCAGTAACCCCTCACCAATGGTTACGTAACACGATCCCCTCCCCGCTTGTCGGGGAGGCGACCTACAGGGCAAGGATTGTTCTGACGGACATGGACGTCCTAATGCCGCGGCCGCATGGATGCGGAAGAGCGGCCAACAATCCTTTTGCATTTCCACCATCCCTGGTGGTCAGACGTAGGAAGTTAGGGCAACGCATGCGACCGGCAGGGACGCGGGAAGTTAGAACAACGCAGGAGCAGTTGTCGGAGCAGTTGCCGGTCAGGGAGGGGTGTTTCAGCTGCGGTGGGGCTCCTCCTTCACAGTAAAAGGCGTTTCAGTGTGTGTGCTTGGGTCGAATTGCGAGCGTGCTGTGAAGTTCACATGCTTGCCGTAGACATGCAGCGAGAGTGCGACCGCATCCGTTTCGTTATCCACGCTGTGGATTTCGTCGGGCAGAAACACGGCGGCCTCGCCGGGACCGACAACTCTCGCTGCCTTTCGTTTGACGTCAGCGTAGCCGGCACGCGAGCCATCGTCGAATCGCTCCCAGAATGTATTCTTCTCCGGCCCATCTACGCCGACAACCACGGCCCACGTACCATGATTGTGCGGTGGAGCCCCCCTATGAGGTAGCCACGCGACGGCAAACACTGCCAACGTATGGTCGGGTTCCTCGTGCAAGAGATGTACGCCGAACCCCTGCTCTCGATCACAGGTGTAGTAGCGTTCATCGAGCCAACCCTTGGACAAGGCCATCCGCTTAGCAAGCGGTGCGACGCGACTGATGATTTGCGCATGTTCTTTGATATCTGCGGTAATAGCTCGAAGGTCGGTCACAAACTCAGATAGTGTATACGCAGCAGCTGTCATCATTGTCCCCTTTCGCTCGGCTGGGCGATTTAGCGCAAGTTGTGCGCAGCATAGTCGGACCGTAGGCTGGCGCGCCCTAGAGGATTCGAACCTCTGACCTTTGGCTCCGGAGGCCAACGCTCTATCCAACTGAGCTAAGGGCGCGGTTGCCGCAAGCATACCGAGCAGAGCGGGTATCGTCTACGCGAAGCGCTTTGTGATCGCGTTCGCCATGTGTGAACCCTGACACGTGAGCTGACTCTTCCGGGTCAGCGCGATTTTTCCGCGCGGTCGGGGCGCGCTGTGCCCTCTGTGTGCGCCCCTGCGGGCGCGTGACTAGCCGGCCGGCCTGTTGGTGCGGTCGTCGTTTAGGATATACTGAAATAGTATTGACGATTCTGGGTGCCGTTCGTGCTGAGCGGCGAAAAAATGTGCGAGGGACAGATCAAGCATGACCCACATCAGTGACCGTGTCTTTTTAAAAAACTTCTCAATGCTACTTGGCGCGTTGGTAGCGCTGACCATTATGTTCTTTTTTCTGGCAAGAATCATGGGTTCGTTGGTAAAGACAGACGATGTGGTCGAGCTCAAAGCTGAGGAGCAAACAGTGGCGGAGCGCATTAGGCCAGTGGGCCAGCTGAAGGTGGCCGACACCACGGGCGGCCAGACGGGAGGGGGTCTGATCGAGACGGCCAGCGCCGCCGCAGATGGCAAGTCAGTTTATGATACGAGTTGCGCCGTGTGTCATGTGGCCGGCGTCGCTGGTGCCCCAAAGTTTGGCGACAAGGCTGCCTGGAAGGATCGCGTCACCCAGAGTAAAGACACGCTCTACGAGCATGCCATCAAGGGTTTCCAAGGCAAGGTCGGTTTCATGCCGGCCAAGGGTGGCAATGTGGCGCTGTCCGACGATGCCGTCAAAGCCGCGGTCGATTACATGCTGTCGCAGGTCCAGTAGCTGACAGAGCTTTGCATTGTCGAAAAGCGGCCCGCGGCCGCTTTCTTTTGCTTGGCGAGATACTGGCGTTCAGTAGAGCACAGGCCGGTCGAGACAGCGATACTGAATCGCTTCGCTCAAATGGTTAGTAGACAGGTGCTCCTCGCCCGCCAGATCGGCGATGGTGCGTGCCACCTTGAGCACCCGGTGATAAGCCCTCGCACTTAGACCGAGCCGCGCCATCGCCTGTTCCAGAAAGCCCCGCGCCTCGGCCCCGAGCGCACAAACCTTTTCAACCTGCTTGTTCGTCAGCCTGTAGTTAGCACAGCCGCTTCGCGCGAGCTGGTGCTCGCGCGCCGCCTCAACCCGGCCTTGCACCGTGGCCGAGGTCTCCCCGCGCCGTCCTTCTCTGTGTAACAGCTGCGCGCGTGGCACCGCCGGCGCTTCCACATGCATGTCGATACGATCGAGGAGCGGTCCCGAGATCTTTGATCGGTAACCACGCACACGGTCAGGTGTGCAATGACAGCGCCCGGAGGCGTCGCCGAGATAGCCGCATGGGCACGGATTCATGGCCGCTACCAGTTGAAAGCGTGCCGGGAATTCAACATGTCGTGCGGCCCGCGAGATGTTTATCGTGCCCGATTCCAGCGGTTCCCGTAGCACCTCCAGCACGCGGCGGTCAAACTCTGGCAATTCATCGAGAAACAACACGCCGCCGTGGGCCAGTGAGATCTCACCTGGGCGCGGGTGACTACCGCCGCCGACAAGGGCCACGGCGGAGGCAGTATGATGCGGGGAACGAAATGGCCGTTGCTTCCACGTAAGCACGGAGAACCCCTTACCGGCAACGGACTGGATAGCGGCTGCCTCTAACGCCTCCTCGTCATCCATCTTCGGGAGAATACCCGGCAGGCGGCTAGCGAGCATGGTTTTGCCGGTACCCGGTGGGCCGATCAGTAATAGGCTGTGGCCGCCGGCGGCCGCGATTTCGAGCGCACGCTTAGCGTGTTGCTGGCCAACAATGTCGCTGAGATCGGGCGTCTCGGGTGGCGCATTCTCAACCAATTTGAGTTCGTGGCGCTTAAGCGTGTTGTCGTTGCGCAGATGTGCGGTGACCTCGAGCAGGTGTTTGGCCCCCATGACTGAAACACCAGTCGCGAGTGCCGCCTCGTCGGCATTGTCAGCTGGCAGGATTAGCGCGCGGCCGGTTGCACGGGTTTGCAGGGCAGCGGTCAGCGCCCCACGGATCGGCCGTAGCTTTCCCGTAAGCGCTAGTTCGCCGGCAAATTCAAACCTATCGAGATGTTTGTTAGGAACTTGTCCGGAGGCGGCGAGAATACCGATCGCGATGGGCAGGTCGAAGCGACCGCCTTCCTTAGGGAGATCGGCAGGTGCGAGGTTGATGGTTATGCGCCGCGCCGGAAACTCGAAACGTGCATGAATGAGCGCACTACGTACGCGATCCTTGCTCTCCTTAACCGCCGCTTCTGGCAAACCGACGATGGAAAGATTCGGAAGGCCGTTAGCCAGATGGACCTCGACCGTGACTGGAAGGGCGTCGACACCCATCTGGGCACGGCTATGTATCACCGCCAGCGACATGGCATCGCTCTATTGGAATGATTGAGCTATTGTTTTGCTAATTTTTCTTCGAGTGCAGCCATCTTCTTTTCTAGTTCCTGAAGTTGGCTACGAGTGCGCGCCAACACGGCCTCCTGCACCTCGAGTTCCTCGCGTGTCACGAGATCGAGTCGATCAAGCGCCGATGCCAGTGCAGCGCGCAGATTCTTCTGGATATCGCTCCCAAGGTGCGAAGGAAGCGCACTATTGATAGCGGCCGAGATCTGCTCGAAGGTCTTGGGATTGATCATGATGTTTGACCGACCGGAAATTATAACAGAACCGCCTGATCGCGAGGCGTGTCAAGCCGTCCAATGCACTGTCCTGGTGCAACGCCCGCGTCCACATTCGCCAGCTTGGTGCGTAGCGCTCGCTTTAAGCTACCGTCGGCTGTGCTAACTGCTTATTTTTCCAGCGATTGACCGTTCTGGCACAGCTACTGCAGAGCAGGAGAAGCACGCCTGTGCTGCCGGTTTAGCCAGGCCGTTCTGATTCGTATCGATGGGGGAACCGACGGATGAAATTTGTCACGGCAATCATCAAGCCTTTCAAGTTGGACGACGTGCGTGAAGCGCTATCGAGCGTCGGCGTACGCGGGATCACGGTGACCGAGGTCAAGGGCTTTGGGCGCCAGAAAGGTCACACCGAACTCTACCGGGGCGCAGAATACGTTGTCGATTTCTTACCCAAGGTCAAGCTCGAGATCGCCATCGATGCCGACCTTGTGGACCAGGTTGTCGAAGCGATCACCGCTGCGGCCAAGACCGACAAAATCGGTGACGGCAAGATTTTCGTGTTTGATCTCGAGCGGGCCATGCGTATACGCACCGGGGAGACCGGTAAAGACGCCCTTTAAAACCAGTGAGGAATTGACGACGATGAGATGTGCAAACGCTAAGAAAGTACTCGCCACTTTAACGCTATTTTTGGTAGCTGGCTTGCCTGAGCGTGTGCTGGCCGACGAATTGAACTCGGGTGACACGGCCTGGATGCTAACCGCCACCGCGCTGGTACTGTTCATGACCATACCCGGTCTGTCGCTATTTTACGCCGGCCTAGTGCGCACCAAGAATGTGCTATCTGTGCTCATGCAGTGCTTTGCCATCACGTGTTTAATCTCCGTCGTGTGGCTGGTTTACGCCTACGGCCTCGCATTCGGCGATGGCGGCGGTCTCAATAAGCTGGTCGGTATCGGCAAATTTTTTATGGCCGGCGTCGGGAGGGATACGTTAAGCGGTACGATTCCGGAAACTGTGTTCTCGATGTTCCAACTCACCTTCGCCATCATTACGCCGGCACTGATCGTCGGTGGCTTCGCCGAGCGCATGAAGTTCTCCGCCATGCTCTGGTTCTCGGTGCTATGGGTTACGCTGGTTTACGCACCCATATGTCACTGGGTGTGGGGCGGTGGTTGGCTGGGTGACCTTGGCCTGCTGGACTTCGCCGGTGGCACGGTTGTGCACATCAACGCCGGGGTAGCGGCGCTGGTCGCGGCCCTAGTGCTCGGTAAGCGCAGGGAATTTCCAAAAACCCCCATGCCGCCGCACAACCTGGCTATTACGGTCGCCGGGGCTTCCATGCTGTGGGTCGGCTGGTTTGGATTCAACGCCGGCAGCGCTGTCGCGTCTAATGGTGATGCCGGCATGGCAATGTTAGTGACTCACATCGGCGCTGCGACCGGGTCTCTAGGATGGATGTTTAGCGAATGGATCAAGCACGGTAAGCCGAGTGTGTTGGGTATTGTCACCGGTATGGTGGCGGGCCTGGGAACTATCACACCAGCATCGGGATTTGTGGGTCCCATTGGCGCCCTTATTATCGGCGCCGCGGCAGGTGTCGCTTGCTTCTGGGCTACGTACACCATGAAGCGCATTTTGTATGTTGACGATTCGCTCGATGTCTTCCCCGTCCACGGCGTCGGCGGAGTTATTGGGACCTTGCTCACGGGCGTGTTCGTCGGTGTCCTTGGTGGCGCTGGCCTCGCCGAGGGTGTGGCCATGGGCCGACAGGTGGGGATTCAGTTCGTTGGCGTGATCGCGACGATAACCTGGTGCGCCGTCGCCAGCCTAATCATTTTCAAGCTATTGGACATTACCATCGGCTTACGCGTGAGTGAAGAGCAAGAAACTGAGGGCCTGGATCTCGCGCTCCACGATGAGAAGGGCTACAACTGGTAGGTGCACGGCTTCTCCCAAGAAAAAAGGCGGGCATGTATATGTCCGCCTTTTTCATACGGGTTGACTGGACTTTGCGCGCTTATGCTCCCAGACCCAGCAGCGGCTGCTTCAGCGGCCGGTCATTCACCAAGAATCGGCCTTGCCGGAAAGACACACTGATCCTGTAATACGGGCCGTCCGGGATGAGTAATTTCGTGAAACCGTTCTTATTCAGGTACGAGGGATAGGCCTCGTCCACGATGCTCGACATCACCTCCGGTGTCAGCCTGGTCATATCCTTTTGCGATAGCATCCCGCGCCGCTTGTAGATCTCGATATCCTGCCGAATGCGCGGCGTGAGAATCGCTTTCACCATGCTCGGGGGAATCGAAAGTTTGGCCTCGCCCTGCAGCGCTCTTAGCAGAAGCATGGTGTTTTCCGCCACGTTCAGGTTGCTACCGTCGAGTATAAACTTGGCCTCGCCGGTCAGTTCGCCCTCGCGCGATTTGAAACTGAGTTTGGTGATCTCAAGCTCCGGTGCTTTTTTCGACAGGTTCGCGATGAGCTTCATCGTTTCTGCCGCGACCATCATCGAGCGCTGTTCGTCGGGCAATCCCCGCTTGCTGATAGTGTTAATTGCCGTCTCATACTTGCGTAGCGCGGCAGCGTCTAGCTTGCGCAGCACGATGGTGAGCTGACCAGGCCCGTAGTGGTTGGCGCCGACCTGGACATCCTTGACCTGATAGCTCACCGTCGTATTGACATTGGGGCCCACTGGCTTGGCGTTGGTCGTGAAGCGCAACCCTTTAACCGTGACATCAGGTCCGATGCCGATGTTCGCTACATGTAAGGCACTGTTGCCAAACATAAAGCCGGCCTTGCCACCAGTTGCGTCAGAACGGAATTTCACCTGGCTAAGCGAGAACTCCCCGTTCTTCGAAGGAAACGACAGCCCCGGAGACTGCAACTCCGCAATGACCTGTTCGCCTCGCTCCCGAAACACGATGGTTCCGCTCAGACCGCGCCAGTTGATCGCCCCACCGTCTTTACTCTTGCGGCGCGAAGGCGGGACGTTGATTTGCATCTCGGCGTTGCCCGATAGAGCAAGCACCGTATCAGCCGTGGCCGGGGGTAGCTGTTTGATGAGGTCCTTCAGGGTTTCAGCACCTTTTCTCGGCGCGAGCGTGGCACGACTGCTCACAAACGCCACCGCCGGTGTTAGCTCGAGCTGGCCCTGCATTAGGCGGTCCAGGGCAAGCGGGCCGTGAGCGATATCGTGTGTCAACGACACATCAACCGGCAGGCCCGGGAGGGTTACCACGGTTTCGGCGGTGGATCGTAGCCATCCGCGCTCGTAGTGCTTCGTCCTGACAGTCGTGGAGCCGTTTTTGGCCATCTGCTCGACGATGCTGTTGTAGGCGTTTTCCGCTTGCATGCCGAACCAGAACGGCGCGGCCCCGGCCGCCACGACGAGTAGGATTAGCACCATCCCTAGAATCGTTACAATCTTCTTCACGTTTATCTCCAGCTGATCTCAGGTCTTACTCCTTGTTAAGTATAGGAAATATAACAGCAATTACAGCCCCCAGGGCAAGGGTGAGAGCTGCTCGTATTGCCGAGCGCGTGGCGCGCAAACGACACGCTAAGGCCCGTTGATAAAGGCGGATACCGCCATGGCAGCGGCGTGGATACCGTGGTTGTAGTAGAACGTCGGAAATGGCTTGGCGGCGGCCGCCTCCTCACGGGACTTGGACACTGGGGTCTCCTTACTCGCCATGATTGCAGTCCATCAGCCGAAAGCATACTTACATTATAATCTTGTACCTTCGATCTCGAACCTTTTGGGTTGAGCCGCTTATGAAAACCGGAGTCATTGGGCTTGGCGCTATGGGTGCTCCCATGGCGCTCAACCTGCACAAGGCTGGCAGGCTTAGCGCGGTGTGGAATCGCACACATCAGAGGGCGGACGAGCTAGCCGCCGAGACGGGCGTCACGGCTGCGCCTGAACCAGCCGCGCTTGCGCGTGACTGCGAGCTTATCATCACGAGTCTCTCGCGCGACGCGGTGTTACTCGACGTAATTGATGCCATGTTAACAAGCCTCGGTGCAGGTAAAGTGGTGGTAGACACCTCGACGGTGAGTTCTGAAACTGCGCGCAAAGTCGCACGAACGCTGGCCGGCGTGGATGCTGCGTTTCTCGATGCGCCGGTATCGGGCGGTGTCGAGGGCGCACGTCAAGGCACGCTGGCGATGATGGTCGGCGGCGATGCGAATGTGCTCGACCGTGTGCGGCCGGTGTTGGACGCGATCGCATCACGTATCGCCCACATCGGGCCGGTCGGCAGTGGACAAGGTGCAAAGGCCGTCAATCAAGTGATGGTGGCCGGCATCAATCAGGCGGTTTCCGAATCGCTCGCGTTCGCGCAGGCGATGGGCTTGCCGATGGAGAAGGTTATCGACGTCTTGGCTACTGGCGCGGCGGGCAACTGGTTCCTGACCCATCGCGGACCAACTATGATCAAACAGAACTTCACGCCCGGTTTCAAGGTGAGTTTGCACCATAAAGATCTCAGTATCTGTAAGCAGATGGCGGAGCATTTTCAGGCGCAGTTACCGCTGGTGGAGATGTCCTTGATTCACTATCAGCGGTTAATGGATGCAGGTTTCGGCAATGAAGATATCTCAGCGCTGTTTCGACAGAAGAGAGCGATATTTGAGACAGCGAACAAGTAACTTGTGACTCGTGATTGGTCATTAGCCATAGTCACTGAGGTTTACCTTTCACGTTTAACTTTTAGCCGCAGCGCTTGAATCCCGAGTTCATGCAAACGCCTATTAGCGGCATTGAGTTCTTCCAGGTTGTCATAGGGTCCGAGGCGCACACGGTGATATTCGCCTTTACCCTCAATGGCGACCTTCTGAATATGCGTCACCAAGCCATTTAAAGCCAGCTTTGCCTTGAGGCGATCGGCATCCTCGAAGTTGGCGAACGAAGCCGCCTGCAGCACGTAGCGCACGTTGCGTTCTGGGGTAGCTGCACTGGTGGCTTTTCTCTGTGTTGGTGAGCCATTATCCGGTAGTACCGTCTCGATCTCCGGCAAAATGGTATAAAAGTCGAATTTCGGCTTTGGTATCTCATCGGGTGTCGTTGATGAGGCACGTTTTTCTGTGGCCGTGGTTATCGATTTTTCGGTCCGATTAAATAGTGTCCGCAAACCGCTCCCGGGCGAGCTAACCCGGTGAACGAACAGCTCGACTAATATCGTCAATGCAATGCCGATACCGAGACCCAGCACGAGCAACGTCCAGTTGGGTAGCTTCCTAGATTTACGCCCCCGTTTTGTTATTTTCTTGCGCCTCGTAGCCATTTCAGGTCACATGCTCTCCGGGGCGGAAACACTCAATAGCCTGAGGCCGTTTGTGATTACCTGGCGCGTCGCGTCGATTAGGTTCAAGCGTGCGTCACGCAGATCAGGCGATTCAACCAAAAACGTATGTGCGTTGTAATAGATGTGAAAACTATTTGCCAACTCGCGCAGATAATGAGGAAGCTGATGCGGTTCATGCGCCAACGCCGCTGATTCCACAACTTCAGGGAAGCGCGAGAGCGCGGTAAGCAGCTCCAGTTCATGGGTCTCGGTCAGCAGGTGTACCTTCGCGTTGCCGTTTTCTCGGTTGCGTGTCAGCTGCTTTTCCTTCAGTTGTCGGAACACGCTGCAGATGCGCGCGTACGCGTATTGTACATAGTAAACGGGGTTGTCGGAGGTCTGCGACTTTGCCAAGTCTAGATCGAAGTCCATATGCTGCTCGCATTTGCGCATGACGTAAAAGTAGCGTGCCGCATCTTTGCCGACCTCGTCGCACAGTTCACGCAGGGTCACGAACTCGCCGCTGCGAGTCGACATCTGTAAACGTTTGCCGCCACGATAGAGGTTGGCGAACTGAACCAACAAGACATCAAGCTTTGAGGAATCATCGCCGATGGCGCTGAGCGCCGCTTTCATCCGCGGTACATAACCATGATGGTCTGCGCCCCAAACATCGATAACGCGCTCGAAGCCGCGTTCCAATTTATCCATGTGGTAGGCGATATCTGATGCGAAATACGTCGACTGACCATTTTCGCGTACGACCACACGGTCTTTTTCATCGCCGTAATCGGTGGAGCGAAACCAGAGCGCACCGCCTTTTTTATAAACATGGCTCGAACGACGAAGCCGCTCGATCGCACGATCCACTGCGCCACTGTCTGCGAGCGAACGTTCCGAGAGCCACAGGTCGTAAACAACGCCGAACGCCTCGAGGTCCTTGCGGATGCCGGCCAGTATGTTATTGAGAGCATGGTCATAAACCGTGCGGTAATGACTATCGCCGAGCAAGTTTTTGGCCCGTGCGATAAGGGCATCGATATGAGTCTCGGCATCACCTGCCGCAGGCGTGTCGGGCGGCAGGTTGCGCATCACTGCCGCTGCCGGACGACAGAGCACTTCACCTTGGCTGCGATGTAGGTCGGCGGCGATGTCATAGATGTAATCGCCCCGGTAACCACTGGCGGGAAAGCTAATCGACTCACCGCATAACTCGAGGCAGCGTAGCCACACACTGGTCGCGAGGATATCCATTTGACGACCCGCGTCGTTAACGTAGTATTCGCGGTGAACCTTAAATCCAACCGCCTGCAGCAGATCCGCTACGGTCGCGCCATAGGCGGCCCCCCGCCCGTGGCCGACATGCAGCGGCCCGGTGGGGTTGGCGGAGACAAACTCCACCTGTATTGCGTGACTAGCACCTATCTCACTGCGGCCGTAGTCATCACCAGCCTCGAGGATGTCCGCCACCGTCGTTTGCAACGCATGGGCGCTCAGGAAAAAGTTGATAAAACCAGGACCGGCGGTTTCCTCTTTGTCTATCATGTCGGACACACGCACGCCCTCCACGATCAGGTCTGGGTCACGGAGACACTTCACGATCTTTTCTGCCAGTTCAAGCGGGTTTGCGCGCGCCTTTTTGCCCAGCAACAGTGCGTAGTTGCTGGAAACATCGCCGTGGCCTTCGTGACGCGGACGTTCGGTCGTGATCGGGATACCCTCCCCCGGCGGTATCTCGCCGGCTTGCTCGAGTTTGCTGATCACCTCGGCAAGCAGTGCTTTGATGAAGTCCTGTTTCACCGTATTTTGTTGAGTATCTCTGTGTTATTAGGTTTGAGGAGCTAGAAAAGGCTGGAGATTCTACAGAGCCGGCAGCGTGGCGAGAAGCCGCAAACCGCTTCAGCTACAAAGCTACGAGTATTCTCGTGCCGCGGGGGCACGGCAGCATTCGAGATAGTACTTGCTGACCGGGTCATGTACGGTCTCATACAAATGTTCGAAAATGGGAAGGGCCTGGTCGAACTCGTTTCGACGTACCAGTTCATAAGCGCGCCTAAACTCGTCCACCCAGTCCATGGACGTTTGCCCGTCTGTGTGCAATAACTCGTAGATTCTTACCAACTCGCGTCTCCCTCTTACTTGGGCGAGTTCAACCTCGCGCATATATGGGAACTCCTCTCGCACATGTTCATACGTAAACTCACTCATGAGAATATGGGTGCCGTAGGTTTTGTTCAGGCCTTCAATCCTCGATCCCAGGTTTACCGCATCACCGATTACGGTGTAGTCAAATCGGTTTATGGAACCCTTAGAGCCCATATTGCCGATAATCATTGGTCCAGTATTTATACCGATCCCGATATCTAGTATCGGCAGCTCTTCCTGCTCCCAACCGGCTTGCAATTCATGCAACTGATCGAGCATATCGAGCGCCGTGCGACAGGCCAAGATGGCATGGTCCTGTCGATAGATCGGCGCCCCATAAACAGCCATAATGGCATCCCCAATGTACTTATCCAACAGGCCGTCATGTTTGAAGACCTTTTCTGTCATCTGCGTAAGGTAAACATTTAGCAACCGTACGACGTCCTCGGGAGGTAGAGATTGGGAGACAGACGTGAAGCCGCGAATATCGGAAAATAGTACGGTGAGCGTTCGCTCCTCGCCGCCCAGTCGCAGACGGTCGACATCACCCATGATCTCGTCAACCAGCTTTGGGGAGACATAGTGCTGAAAAGCGGATTTGGTCTGCCGTCTAACGGTTTCAGCGCGGACATATTTGGCGATAGTGGAGACCACAAACAGCAAGAGAACAAGCACTGACGGGTAGACAATGTTCAGCCACACCAGTTGCACGCGAAACATTATGACGGCAATAAGCGTATAAAGACCGAACGACGTCGCTGCTAGCACCGCCCCGCGCCACATATCGATTCTTGACAGCATCCATGAGAGCAGCGACCCCAGCCCAACAATGACGATTGCATCGATAAGCCGCATCCACTCGGGGCGGTTGATGAAATCACTATCGAGCAAGTTTTGTATGATGTTCGCGCGGATCTCTACGCCCGGATAGGTGGGACCGTAGGGTGTGACGCGAATATCGCCTATGCCTTTCGCGGTGGCCCCGATGAGCACGATCTTATCTTTAATGAGTTCAGGTTTCACACTCCCACGGTAAATGTCTGATACGGAGAGGGTCGCAACCGTTTGTTCGGGGCCGTGATAATGGATCAAGGCGCGGCCGAACTCGTCGGTGCTGATAAAACGGTCACCGATTGCCAATCCCGTGATGCCGTACTCCGTGGTGTGCAAAATCAGTTCGTTCACATTGAGAGCTGCTCGTGCCGCTTGCACATCGGCCGATGGAAAGAAAAGTCCTTTATATCTGATAACCAACGGCGCCCAGCGAAGAGTACCGTCTAGATCCGGAACGGTAACTATATGTCCAGTGTATTTGGCATTGGCGCGTATCTCTGGCAAGTTGACTAGTAATCCGGCTGGCTCAGGCATGGGAAAATCGAGATTCCCATCGCCATCATCCCGGAATATCCGGATCGCCTGGTCCTTAATATCTGCCAGCACCTTTTCAGATTTCGCCTTGGGTAACTGACGGACTTCGTCCTCTAACATGAAAAAAACCATCCCAAGAGTGATCTTCCCGCTCTTCGCGATCGCCTCGCTGAGCGTTAAGTCCGCGGCCAGGGTCCGTTTTATCGACTGATATGGGCTGGTTCGATCGGTAAACCCTCGCTGCTTTTCAAGCTTTTCGATATGATCAAGCAGCTTCTGGTTTTCCGACTCCGAGAAAAACACGTCGAGTGCGATAACCCGCGCACCAAGCCCGTCAAGCTTTTCGATCAGGCTGGCCATCGTACGCCGGCTCCAGGGCCAGCGCCCGAGCTCCGCCAGGCTCTTCTCATCTATGGCGGCGATGACGACGTTGCCGACGGGCGCGCGAACTCCTTGGGACCGCAGCCGCATGTCGTACGTTTTCAGTTCCATGACATCTAGCAGTTGATTGCCCAGCAGGTACATAATTAGTACCACGCCCGTTAATAGGAAGCCGATTTTCTTGGCAGTGATCATGGATGGGTCGGAACTCGCGCCGGCGCTGTATTTTGCCTTACACCACTATAATAATAACGAACGTGAGGACAGTTATGAGACCAGATCGCGAACCTTTGAGTGCTTCCTATTATACGTGTTGTCGCCACGCTTACGTATTATCACGCTATCCCCGGTTTCTTTGTACGGTGGTTTTCGTTTTAGGGGCCGTATTCAGCACCGTGACGTGTGCCGCGATCAAGCTGTCACAGACAATTGCTTCGAGCAAGGGCACGGAGGGCAGTTTTTCAGCGATCGCCGGCATAACGATGAGCGAGAATGGCACGCTATACCTGACAGATAATCGCTCTGGCAGACTCGTCCGCTTCGGCCCCTCCGGCAGCACATCAATCGCCCTTGCCGGTCAAGATCGTGTGTTCAAATCCGGTCGTCTCACCGGTGCCGCGAGCGTTGATGACGCACTGCTGGCGATCGCGAATGCAGGCGACAGCAGCGTGGCGATCATCGATGAGGCAGGGCGACCGCGTTACTCATTTGGAGGCCGCGGCAGTGACGATGGGCAGCTAGACGCACCAGTCGGGCTCGCCTACTCGCCGCGAGGACGGTTCTATGTTGCCGACAGCGGCAACGATAGGATCTCTGTTTACAGCGGGGATGGAATTTTCCTATTCAGTTTTGGAGACAAGGATCCCTCAGGTAAGACAAATCTGAAGAAGCCAGTTCATGTAGGCGTAGATATTGACGAGAACATTTACGTCCTCGATGACTACGGTGGCGACAGGATCTCGGTCTATGATCATACCGGCACGTTGCTGAAGCGCATCAGCAGTGAGGAGTTGAGAGGTCACACACGCAAGCCACCAAAGCTTACTGCCATGACAGTAAGCCTCCATGGCGAGATATTTCTCGCCGACGGAAACAACGGGAAGATATTGCAGCTCGACTGGCGCGCCGGCCAAATCGCCAACACCTTCGGCAGCAAAGGCAAAGGTCGCGGGCAGTTCTCAAGAATCACCGCGTTGGCCGTAACCCCTTTACACCAGCTGGTTGTCGGGGACGTTCGCAACAAGAAGATAGAAATCTATGACCTTATTCCTTCGGTAACGCGCACCCCGACCGAAGACCTGCGGTTGCCTTCGATCAGATTGGGTGAGAGCTATGGCCTCGAGTGTGATAAGGCTTACCCAATGCCAGGCGATTCGATCCTATGCCTGAGCACGGCCAAGCGCACCGTAACGCGCGTGTCACGTAAAGGAAAGGTCGTACAGACTTTTGAAGGTCCCTTTAAGAACCCGATGCTGGCGGCGACGGACGATAACGACGTGATTGTCGTCGATGGCAACCGGCTCAAGGTCTATTCGCACGACGGGAAGCAACGTTTTGCGTTCGGCGGTAGTGGCTCCAAAGACGGGCACTTCAAGCAGATCACCGGTGTTTACTTGCGCGACCGAATCTATGTTGCTGATACTGGAAAGCGTGTTCAGATTTTTTCGCGCGACGGCGTTTTTCTCGACAAGCTTGCCAGCCGCAAGGGTGAGCAAAAAGTGCTTCGCAATCCTGGACCGGTTGCCGTTGACACAAAGGGCAATCTTTATGTAGCAGACAGCGGGTCCAGCAAGATCCGCGTTTTCTCTCCGAAGAAGAAATTATTGTATGAGCTAGGTGAGGGCGCAAAGTCTCCTAATCGTTACAGAGGCTTTAGCGCCATGACCCTGGACCAAGACGACAACCTCTATGTCTTAGCATCAACCACCCGCAACGCACGTACAGTGCACGTCTACCAGGGCAAGAATCGAGTATTCTCGTTCGGTTCCTCGGGCACACAACGTGGAGCTCTGTCGGATGCGACGTCATTGACCGTGCTGTCTCCGATTAAGACCGAAGTCAGCATATACGACAAGAGGCGCCAAGCGCTGCAAACCTTTCAGTTTCTTCAGGTTCCGACGAAAGTCGATGAATTACGCGCAAGCGGCGGTGTGGGAAAAACGAAATTACGCTGGCACAGGGTACCGGGTAGTTTTATAGATCATTACTCGCTTTACGCAGCGGTGCAGCTGAAAGGGCCTTATGAAAAAATTCTAGAAACCGCAGAGACGACGGTCACGGTCACGCATGATGATGATAAGCGTTATGTTTATTATCGCGTAGCGGCGGTGAGCGGTTTCGAGGTCGAAGGTGTAGCCTCGCAAGTGGCGGAGGATTTGTTCCAGGCGGCATACGGGCTGTACGAAACGAAACAATATGCTGAGGCGGCCGAATTGTTTGCACAGCTCTACGACGCTGATGCCCAGCACGGCGAGGCGCTCGAGTTCTTTGGTCTGAGCCTTCTTGGTCAGAAAAAGTATGAAGACGCACTGCGCCGCTTCCGTGCCTTGGCCAAGATCCCCGGGTTCGAGATAAGGAGTATTAACCGCCAGACCGAGTCGTTGTTTGCATCGAGGCAGTTCATTGCGGCACGCGCTATGGTGGACAAGGCTATCTCCCAGAATCAAGTGGACGCCTTGACCTATCTGTGGTGTGGCAGGATTGCCATGAAACTGGGTGATGCGGCTGGTGCAGCAGACTGCCTGGCGAGTGCGATCAAGCTTGACGAAGATATGGTATCCGCGCACGCCCTTCTCGGGCAGGCCTACCTTACGGTTGGTGCGACCGACAAAGGGTTGGCGCAACTTGATAAGGCGTTGGATATCGCACCGGAAAATCCCGTAACTTGGGTGCAGAGCGGACTCGCCTACCAGTCGCTCGGCAGACACGAAGAAGCACTCTCGCGCTTCAACAAGGCACTGGCTATCGACAAGCTTAACGGTGCTGCGCGTCTGGGGGCAGCCCAGAGTTACTTTGATCTGAAGGACTACGAGCAGGCGCGCTCGATCGCGCTGTCTATGTCCGGGGTGCCTGCACAGGAAGCCGCTGGGCAATATCTGCTCGGCATCATCGAGCTAGCGCGTGGCCAGCCGCAAGAGGCAGCACTCTCGCTCACCAAGGCAGCTAACAGAGATCCTGAGAATGTCAAAGCGTGGCTTGCTCTGACGGAGGCCTATTTGCAGCTCGAAGACGATGCTAAGGCGCGATCCGCGTTGCGTCAGGCAATAGCCGCCGGACCTGCATCGTTTGAAGCCCACTTTCGTCTCGGCATGCTCGAACAGAGGAGCGAAAACCATATCGCCGCGGCCCGAGCCTTAGCCACGGCGGTAACGATGCAACCGGCGCACTATGAATCGCGTTATGCCTATGCTGTTAGCCTATTAGCACTGGAAGGCTTGCCGGAGGCCAGTGAACATGCCAAGCGGGCGGCGCGGCTGTTACCGAAAAGCAGCGATGCGCTTGTTTTGCTTGCGGACATCGCTCAGCGGCAAGGTAAAGAGGGTGATGCCATAAATTATCTGAAGAAAGCGCTGGCTCGGAACCCCACATCGGCAGTTATCGAAATCGAGCTGGGGAAACGTTACCTGGAGAACAATATATTCGACCTTGCGCAAATACATCTTGAACAAGGCACGTTAAAGGACACGAAGAATGCGGTACCGCACGCCCTGCTGGGTCAACTTTTCTTGAAGCGACGCCTCTACGACCAGGCAATTGAAGCGTTTACCAAAGCAGTTGAGCTTGATGCCAGCGAACAAAATAGACTGCAACTGAACATCGCCTTTGCGGAAAAGAAGAAATCGCTGGAGTTGCCATATCACGCTCCGCTCATCGCCCTGCAGGATTTACGTCTGCATCAGGTGTTCGCTGCAGCATATAAGCGATACACGAACGAAGCGGTAGGTTCTATCAAGGTCGCCAACACCGGTGAGACTGAGTACAAGGATCTTAAGCTCACTTTTCATATCAAGGACTACATGGATTTTCCCACCAGTCGACGGATCGAACGGTTGAAGGCGAACGATACTGTGGAAGTATCGCTGTTTGCATCCTTTAACAACAGGATTCTGGACATCGACGAGGACACCGGCCTGTTAGTCGAGGTTAAGCTCAACTTTTACAGGAATGGGAAACAGGATTCGATTGATGTAACCCAGCCGATGACCATCTATGGGAAGAACGCTATCGTATGGCGTGATCTGAATATGGTCGGCTCCTTTGTTACGCCTAAGGATGAGACACTGAAGGATTTTGTGCGCCAGGCGATCAACAACTATCGACCTGAAAGCGGATCGCTCAACGACAACATTGTCTCGGCCATGACCTGGTTCAATGTACTGTCCGCACATGGTATGAAATACGTGGTAGATCCCAACAGTCCGTTCCCGGAGCTGACCAAAGATCAGGTGGACTACGTGCAGTTTCCACGCGAGACACTATGGGTAAAAAGCGGTGACTGTGACGATTTATCAGTCTTGTTAAGTGCTGGACTGGAAAATCTCGGTATAGAAACCGCGCTGGTGGACATTCCCGGCCACCTGTTTTTTATGTTCAACAGCGGCCTTTCGCAAAAGGACAAGAATTTCATCAGCTTGCAAGATGACCTGATGATCATTCGCGACGGCGAGGTGTGGATACCGCTGGAGACGACCATGATCGCAACATCATTTTCCGAGGCATGGGCCGAGGGTGCGCGAAAATACAACAAATGGAAGAGCACAAATGAACTCCGCGAGATTCCGCTAAAGCACGCCTGGCAAAAATACTTTCCGGTGACGCTTCCGCCCGCGAAGTACGCGCTGGAACTAGCGAACGAGAAGCATGCAAAAACGCTCATCGACCGGGAGCGGTCTGTGTTGGTAACGAAAAGCCTGGAACGTTTTATCGTGCCCTATCGGGCTATGCTGGAAAGCGACCCCAATGACCTTGAGGCGCGCATGCAGATCGGCATCACGTACGCGAAGAATGGTCTTTATGATCTCGCCGTCGATGAGTTTGAACGAGCACTGCAGATCGATCCGAACGACAGCGCGGTGCACAACAATCACGGCAACATATACTATATTAAGGGAGATTATGAGCGTGCATTGGAAGCCTATCGTCGCGCCGAGGAGTTCGATCCGCAAGACGCCGGCATAAAAGTCAATCTTGCGCTTACGCACTACCGTCTCGGAAGGCTCGCGGATGCAGTAGCCAAGCACGCTGAGGCAATCGCGCTCGACAAGGCGTTTGCCGAAAAGTACGAGACGTTGCAAAAACTCCTGACGCACTAAGCAAGGTGGTTTTGCGGGGTATGTCATATGCGAAGGGTGTTATTACTAAGTTTGACGATCACTTTCGCCTGGGCGCCGTTGGTGGCGGAGGAGAACAAAGCGGCAACTACCGATGTTGCAGTCGAGACGGCAGATCGGGGACCCGCTGTCAAGCGTATTTTCGCTCGTGTATGGGCGCGCTTACGCGCCTACATACCGAGGCCCGCGGCGCTTGCGCCGACAGCATCGGGTACGCAGATCGCAGGGGTGCGCGGGGCCGAGGCGACTAGCAGCGGGCTACAACCTTATTGGAAAGGAGATAAGACAAGCGATCCCGCTTTTGTCGAAGAGGCGGAAATCTTCGTGGCTGCCGTCGAGCTGGCCGAAGCGGGAGAGTTTCAGCAGGCGGCTGCCGCGTTCAAAGCCTTCAGTGTCGCCTACCCGGATAGCAAGCTAAGTCCCAATGTGCAGTTCGCCTTAGGAGTGGTTTACGGGCAGCTGGGGAATACCGAGGAGGCGGTAACCACGCTGAAGGCGTTTGCTCGATCTCATCCCACACATCCGCTGGCAGAGGATGCGCGGCAGGTGATAACGGGACTGCAAGAGCGCTAGTTGCGAAAACCCGGAAGTACGGCCGTGGCGGCGCCGAATGTTCGCCCCTACCTAGTCTTCACACGAGCAGTATCGTTAGCTACAAACCACTGTGAGGCTGCCTGCTGAGGGCGGCCATCTTTACGGCGCCATCGGGCGAGCGCGACGGGCACGAGCCCCGAAATCCGACCCATGGATTAAATCCCCACAAGGTCGGCGAGACACATCTCGCGAAGCAAAACCAACGGAACTGTCTAGCAGAATCAGGCATGATTCGTAAGTCGTAAATGCTGAACCCCATGATTCGGGAATCTTGGATATGAGGCATGGGTTGTGGAGATGCTTACGGTTTACGATTCGCCGCTTACCCTTCACGGTTCACGAATTACGAATCATTAGTCCTTCAACCTCTTTTAACGTTGCCCGCCTCAGCGGTTTGCCATTGACGGGGCTTAAAGGCGCCTCGCGAGCTGCCTCGCGGTTAAAAACGTAAACTTCGATAGTGCAAGCATCGGCAGTGAAGCGATACACTGGGCAGCTCTCAAAACGCTCGCCGCCATAACGTATGCGCTTGTCGAGCTCTTCGAAAGGGATGCTGTGTTCGTGCAGGAGCAGACCGATTTCCTCCGGTGTATCCGCACACACATGGATTTGAATTGCCGATTCGGGCGTGACGGTACCGCTGAGGACAGATCCCACGAGGCGCGGTTTAAACCTGGAGAAGAATTGCATAGCCTCGATTGCTAGCTCGCGCAGCCGTCTTAGTGTTCCGGATAGCCGTTCTGCGTGAAAGAGCTGCAAGTACTCACGCAACGACGCTTCTACCTCTTGATTGGTCGGTAGATGTTTGTTGTCTGGAACGTTAAGACGGTTGGCAGCCTTACGTTTGGCGGCATGAAAGTCACGTACACCTTCGCCCGCCATAATACGTGCTGCCTCGACGCTGATGTGTTGGCGAAGCTGTGCTTCCGCGCGCGGCGTGGGTCTAGCTGCGCGCCGCAATCGCGTCTTGCTACCCATCAGAAAAGTTCCTTGGGGATAACTTGGGCCGGTGGTGCTACTACGGGGGGTAGCCCGTCGTTCTCTTCGTCGGCAACCTCAGCTTCTGGCGTTACGGGCTCGGTACCGACGAGGAAATACTCTACGATTGCGGATGGGCTCTCCGGATAGGTGGGTTCACCGGTCTCGCGATCGACGCTCACTGCTACCACACCGTCCGGTACCGGCAACGATTTCTCGGACAGTCCCTTCAACGCTGTGTCCATGTAATCGATCCAGATCGGTAGAGCAGCACGCGCCCCAGCCTCGCCCGGTCCGAGCGATGTCGGTTGGTCGAAGCCGATCCAAGTCGTGGTGACTATATCGGGGGTGAAACCCGAAAACCACGCATCATGGAACTCATTCGTGGTACCGGTCTTGCCCGCAAGGTCTGCACGGCCAAGCACCAACGCCCGTCTGCCGGTGCCCCGGGTGATCACGTCCTTCATTACACTCGTTATAATGAACGCGTTCTCTTTGCTGATAACACGTGGTGCATAGCGGGGTTGGAGCGCCGGTGTCTCCGCGGTCATCGGATCAACGTTCCGCACGACCATGGCAGGTCTATTATCGGGACAGTCCTCGCAAATCACGCTAGGGTTGGCCTGCTCAAGAATATTGCCATCGGCGTCTTCGATGCGACTAATGAAGTAAGGTTCCACCAGATAGCCACCGTTGGCGAATACGCCGAATGCGGTGGCCATCTGTAGCGGTGTCGCTGATGCCGTGCCCAACGCCAAGGAGAGGTTGCGCGGAAGCTTTGCACGCTCGAAGCCAAAACGTTCCAGGTACTCGGCTGCGTAATCCGGTTCAATATGCCGCAGCAGTCGTACCGACACGAGGTTGAGTGAGAGCGTAAGTGCCTTGCGCAACGGTGTTGGCCCGAAAAACTTCCGGCTGTAGTTGTGGGGCCGCCAGACATCCTCCAGCCCGGAATCTTGTTCAGAGATTACGATGGGTGCACCGCTTACGGGGGTGGCGGTGGTAAAGCCCTTTTCCAACGCGGCGGAATAAATAAATGGCTTCAGGTTGGATCCCGGCTGCCGTTGCGCCTGGATCGCGCGGTTGAACTTGCTACGGTCAAAATCGGAACCGCCGGTCAGCGCGAGAATGGCGCCATCGGTCGGGCGCAGTGAAACCAACGCCCCTGCTATTTCTGGCAACTGCGCAAGAAGCCAGTACCCTGGTTCATCCTGACCTTCGGTTTCATCATTTTGGTTTTCGGTTTTTTGTTTCTCGGCAACCTCCGTTTTTTTCTCCGCGTACTCCAAATAGATAATGTCGCCCGGTGTGAGAATGTCGGCTGCCTTCGTAGGGGCGGGTCCGCGCGTGGTTTCATCTATGTACTTACGTGCCCACGATAATCCGTCCCAGCCGATCTCCACCATATAGCCGTCCTGCGTGTAAACGCTCGCTGTCTTTTCGCCGAGTGCAAACACGATTCCCGGTAACAGCTCGCCGACAGCACGGTAGTCCTTGAGGATATCGTCTAGGTATTCCTGATCGATCTCGGCGCCGCTGATACCGACGTGGCCGGCGGGGCCACGGTAACCGTGGCGCCGTTCATACGCGCGCAACCCGCGACGCAGGGCCCAATTGGCCGCTTCTTGGTAGTCCGCGCGGATAGTGGTGTAGATGTGAAAGCCGCCACCATAGCTTTCCTCGTCATACCGCTCCACCATGTATTGCCGTACCATTTCGCCAATATATGGCGCCTCAACATCGTATGTGAGAGCGTTTTTGGTTGCCGTAAGTGGAGATTCTTTGGCGGATTCATAAGTTTCGTCATCAATGAAGTCAAGCGCGCGCATGCGGTGTAGCACATAATCGCGTCGTTCGATCGCGCGGTCAGGATTGCTTAAAGGGTTATTGCGCGAAGGTGCCTTTGGCAGACCGGCGAGCGTAGCGGTCTCTGGCACTGTTAACGCATCCAGGGATTTGCCGTAGTAGACACGTGCGGCGGCCCCAAAACCGTAGGCACGATGACCGAGAAAGATCTTATTTAGGTAGAGCTCCAGGATGTCCTTCTTAGTCAGTTGGCGCTCGATTTTGAACGCGAGCAGGATCTCTTTGAACTTGCGGGTATAGGTTTTCTCCGGGCTCAAGAAAAAGTTTCGGGCCACTTGCATGGTAATGGTGCTCGCACCTTGGCTGTGGGTGCCGGTGCGGAGGTTATGCCATGTGGCACGCGCGATCCCCAGGAAATCGACACCGTAGTGGTTGTAGAAGTCGTCGTCCTCCGCCGCAAGAATCGCCTTGATCAGCAGAGGCGGAACCTGATCGGCCGTTAGAAGAATACGTTTTTCCTCACCAAACTCCGCCAGCAGCCGGTTGTCTGCTGAGTAAACGCGCATGGGCACTTTGAGGCGTTCTTCGGAAAAATCGATGGACGGCAGTTGCGGCGTGAAAATAAGGGTCGCTATGGCCACAATTAGAGCTGCGCTCACGAATAATCCGAACGATATAAGGGACAGAAGCAACCACGGTCTGCGTGGGAGAGACCGGCGCACTCGAGATCCTGAAGAAGAGGGGTCGCTCATAGTGTACGTTCGACAGCTGAATTCAGCGCACGCCGAATCAGCCCGAACCTCGGGCCGCGAAGTATAAATCGAAACCAATCATCGCCAAAGGCATATTTGTCACTTCCGCTCGCCATGGTCTATATTTGGGGGTAGTATTTAACGTGCGTTTGCAGCTATCTCTCATAAGTACATGAGTTAAAACGAGATTTCGTGGGCGTCTTAGACAAACTATTTGGCAAAGGTAGACAGCCTGTAATTGGCATAGACGTCAGTTCGTCTGCCTGCAAGGTGCTCGAGCTCAGCCGGGCCGATGAGCACCTGCGCGTTGAGCGTTATGCGGTTGAACCCCTACCGCAGAATTCTGTTGTCGAGCACGCTATAACCGAGGTCGAGCAGGTCGCGTCGGCGGTCGAACGTGCGGTAAAGCGCTCGGGGACCCGCTGTAAGCATGCAGCCGTAGCGGTAGCTGGGGCGCATGTGATCACCAAGACTATCCGGATGCCGGCCAATCTGAATGACTCGGAGCTACAAACACAAATCGAGATGGAGGCGGATCATTACATCCCGTATCCACTCGATGAGGTGAACATGGATTATCAGGTGTTAGGGCCGGCCGAAGATAACGCGGAGGAGCTCGAGGTGTTGATGGCTGCATGCCGCAAGGAAATCGTTGATGATTACGTGGCCGTCATCCAGGCGCATGGACTGACCCCTGCAGTTGTCGATATCGAGACATACGCCATGGAAAACGCTTATTCGCTTATTGCCCAACACATGCCAGGCGGGGGCATGGAGAAGACGGTTGCGATGCTCGATGTGGGCGCGACGACGACGAATATCAACGTGATTCACAACAATCGTTCGGTTTACAGTCGCGACCATACATTTGGCGGACGTCAATTGACTGAGGAAATTCAAAGACGTTACGGATTGTCGTATGAAGAAGCGGGTCTGGCCAAGAAGCAAGGTGGATTGCCGGATAACTACCAGACCGACGTGCTTCGCCCATTTATGGAAGCAATGTGCCAAGAGGCCATGCGCGCCTTACAGTTTTTCTATTCCTCGAGCCCCTTCAATAGTGTCGATCAGTTGTTGATGGCAGGTGGGTGCGCGCAAATCCCAGGGATTGACGAAATGGTCGCCGCGCGCATCGGTGTGCCGGCCATGGTGGCGAATCCTTTTGCGAGTATGTCACTCGCTTCGCGCATCAAGCCGCAAATGCTGGCCAACGATGCACCCTCGCTGATGATCAGTTGTGGCCTCGCGTTGCGGAGTTTTGAGCAATGACCACGCAGCTCAATCTACTTCCCTGGCGCGAGATGCGCCGCAAGGAGCAGGATCGCCAACTGCTTACAATGGCGATCAGTGCGTGGATATTGATGGGATTGATCGTGTTTTACGCGCATCTGCATGTCACTGGACTAATTGACGATCAAAATCGGCGTAACGGGTATCTTAAGCAGGAGATTGCCAAGGTTGATAAAGAGATAAAAGAGATCAAGGAACTCAAGAAGCAGCGCCAGGCATTGATCGCCCGTATGAATGTCATCTATGAACTGCAAGGCGACCGCACCCAGATCGTCCATGTGTTTGACGATCTTGTACGCAAGTTGCCCGAAGGTATCTATTTCAGGACGCTCAAGCAGACGGGTAAGAGTATCGCAGTGAAAGGTGTCGCACAGTCCAACGCACGCGTGTCGGCACTTATGCGTAATCTCGATGCATCCGAGTGGTTTGCCAGTCCCAATCTCAACATCATAAACGTCAAGGAGGATGGCAATGACCGGGTCAGCGAGTTTACACTAAAAGTGAAGCAGACATCGAAGGCGAAGACGGATAAGGGACAACAAAAGGGGTCGGGCTCGTGACCTTAGATGACCTTAAAAACATAGATGTCAATAACATCCCGAGCTGGCCCCTGCCAGTCAAGATTGGCGGCGTTGTAATCGTCGGCCTGCTGATTTTGGCCGCAGGCTTCTGGTTTATTATTCGCGGCGAATGGGAGCAGTACGAACAGGCCCAGGCACAAGAGGCAAAGCTAAAGTCTACCTTTGAAAACAAAGTGGCTCTGGCTATCAATTTGACTGCATATAAGCAACAGATGGAAGAAATGAGACAGACTTTTGGCAGCCTGCTTCGGCAGTTGCCTGATACGACAGAAGTGCCGGATTTACTCATCGATATTACCCAGGCCGGACTGGGGCGCGGATTGGAGTTCGTACTGTTTAAGCCGGAGAAAGAAAATCCAAAGGAGTTCTACGCTGAACTACCCATAAGCGTAAAGATAAGGGGCAATTATCATGAACTGGCCCAGTTCGTGAGCGATGTGGCGGCTCTGCCGCGCATCGTGACTTTCGGGGACATCACGATAGACCATGACAAAAAATCGACTAAGCTGGTTATGTCAGCGAAGGCTAAGACCTACCGTTATCTGGATGACGCCGAAATCGCCAAGCTCGCTGCAGCCAAGAAGAAGACCAAGAAAGGCAGGAGAAGGAAGAAGAAATAATAATGAATACACGTCTGACGATTGTGTTCGTTGTCCTATTGTGCGTCGTGCTTAGCGGTTGTGGTAGCGATGGTATGGACGACCTGCGCGACTGGGTTGTTAAGCAACGCGAGAGCCGCAAGCCTCGAGTCGAACCGCTTCCGGAGATCAGGACGCATGAATCGTTCCTTTACACAGCGGACAACATGGCTGACCCGTTTGCACCGTTTAACCTAAAACCACAAGGCGCAAGTGCAGGTGGGGCGAGGCCAGATATGAATCGTCGTAGGGATCCGCTGGAGGATTATCCGCTCGACTCGTTGAAAATGGTGGGCACGCTGACACGCGGGAATCAGTCATGGGCGGTTATTCAGGCGCCAGATGGGGCGGTACATCGGGCCAAGGTCGGCGATCATATGGGACAGAATTTCGGGATGGTCACAAAGATCACAGAGGATAAAGTGGATTTGGTCGAGCTCATCCAGAATCCGTTGGGTGATTGGATTGAACGCGAGGCGAACCTCGCGATTTCAGAATGAGAGAAGCCTATGAAAGGGGATGCAACAACTTTAGCAGCAACGGTTCGACAGGTACTGGCACCGCAATTTCTGGCGCTGATGCTGTTCGTGTTGGGGGTGTTGATTGCTGCCATCGCGTTCAGTGCGGAAGTGGAGTCTTTGGCTTGGGAGGACGATGCAGGCGCGGTCCTGCAGATCCGCGTAAAAGGGGAGTCGACTTATCGCACGGAGAGTCTCGAAGGCGGTCAACGTTTACGCATCACATTTTCCGACAGCACGTTGAGCCCGTCGGCGAGCGAACTAGAGAAGCGTGGCAAGGTAAAAGGCGTATATCCCTACCTGGCCGATAATGGCACAGCGGTAAACGTTGATTTATTGCTGACTGAGCCCGGACAGCTCGAGGTCGAGAAAACCACGGATGGCTACCGTGTGGCAGCGATTGCCGGTGTGACGCCCACCGTGGGGGCGGCGCCTGCAGCCGCTCCCTCCGCGCCTGTTGTGGAGCCCACAGCTCCGGTCGCCGTGCCGTCGGGTGAAAACGTGATTGAGGAGATTCGTTATGCAGCCCTTCCCGGGGGCCGCGTTCAAGTCAGCTTGAAAATGTCGCAGCCGCCACCCACGCCGGCGGCGTTCAGCATTACGAATCCCGCCAGAATAGCGCTCGATTTCGCAAACACACGGGTGGGGCTGGAGAAGAAGACGATACGTGTCAACGAAGGCGCGGTGTTGAATGTGACCGCGATCGAAGCCGAAGGTCGCACGCGCGTGGTGCTTAGTCTGGTGAGACCGGTCGCTTATACTACTGTCACCGACGGGGACACGTTGGCCCTCATCCTGGAGAGTCCAACGCAGGCGATTGCGCCAGCCCAACAACCACAGGTAACGCGCTTTACTGCGGTCCGCAAAGGCGGCAAGTTCAGTCTGCGCGATATCGATTTTCGCAGAGGCCCGTTGGGCGAGGCTCACGTTACTGTTACCTTGTCCGACCCGGCGGTGGGTATCGACGTGAGCGAACAGGCTGGGCAGATCATTCTCGATTTCTTGGACACCTCACTGCCCGTCGAACTACAGCGCCGGCTCGACGTAGTAGACTTCGCCACGCCCGTGCAGACCATCGACGCCTTTCCTTCGGGGCGAAACACCCGCATGATCATCACGCCTAAGGGTCGCTACGAGCACACCGCCTTTCAGGCCGGTAATACATTTTCTGTCAGCGTAAAACCGATTCTGGAGAAGGAAGAAGAGCAACCCGTCGATGAGTTCGGTTATTCCGGCGAGAAGCTGTCACTGAACTTTCAAAACATCGATGTGCGCGCGGCGCTGCAGGTACTTGCGGACTTCACGGGTCTGAATTTCGTCGTCAGTGACACCGTCAAGGGTAGCCTCACCCTGCGACTCAAGGACGTGCCCTGGGATCAGGCTTTGGACATCATTGTCCAGAGCAAGAATCTCGCCGTACGGCGCGCGGGCAACGTCCTCACGGTGGCGCCCGCGGATGAAGTCGCGGCCAGGGAGCAGGCCGCGCTCGAGGCGACTAGGACAGTCCTTGATCTCGAACCTTTGGTCTCCGAGTTGATTCAGATCAACTATGCCAAGGCCCAAGATATTGCTCGTCTGCTGAGATCGATCAAGGCCATCCCCTCAGCAACCGTGGCGGCTGGGGAGCATCCCGTGTTTGGTCCCACGGCGACTGGAGAGATCGTCGGCGCGACCGACAGCAATACGCTTCTATCGCCGCGTGGTCAGGTGACGGTCGATGAGCGTACCAATTCTGTGCTGATCCAGGATACCCCGCAAAAGATTCGCGAGGTCCGCAAGCTGATCGCGCAACTGGATCAGCCGGTGCGGCAGGTCATGATCGAGACACGGCTGGTCGAGGCCACGGAAAGCTTCAGCAGGAACCTGGGCGCAAAGTTTGGGGTACAATCCGCCGAGACGACGAGCGACTTTCGGATCGAGCAGCGCTCGACGTTGGGTGCTGACGGTTTGCTCACTAATGAAGGTTTGAATGTCAATCTCCCGGCGAATAATATTGGAAACAACGTCGCATCGTCGGTAGGCTTGGTGATTGCGAGGCTTGGTACCGGCAATCTGTTGAGCCTCGAACTTTCCGCCCTCGAGCAGGAGGGCCTCGGTAAGATCATATCGAGCCCTCGTCTGATTACCGCTAATCAGAAGAAGGCCTTGATAGAACAGGGTGAAGAGCGGGTGTTCACCACCAACGTGCTCGGCGTGGGTTCCGTGGTCACCAAGCGGGCAACGCTGAAACTGGAGGTGACACCGCAGATTACGCCTGATGATCGCGTATTACTGGACGTCGTCATTACCAAGGACAACTTTGTAGATGCGGAACTCGGACTGCTCAACATAAAACAAATTGAAACTCAGGTTTTGTTAGACAATGGCGAAACTGTTGTCATTGGGGGCGTCTACGAGCGCGACAAAAACGACACGATAAACAAAGTACCGTTCTTGGGTGACATCCCGCTGCTCGGTTGGTTGTTTAAGAACAAGGCTGTCAGAGACAGTAAGACGGAACTGTTGATCTTTCTGACTCCAAAAATCCTTTCCGAGGCCCTTACCCTTACTTAATACTTTGATACGGTCAAGCATCCCTACCGGCGTTGCCGGCAGGGATGCTTGATTTATTCCGGTTAGGCTGGCATACCTGCGAGGCCATGAAGGTCCCGGGGAATATATTCCTTATCGGCTCCATGGGGGCCGGCAAGTCTACGATCGGGCGTCAGCTCGCCGAGCTCTTGAGCAAGGACTTCTATGACTCTGATCAGGAGATCGAGCGACGCACGGGTGCGAGTATCGCGCTTATTTTTGAGATCGAAGGCGAAGTCGGGTTTCGCAAACGCGAAACGGCCGTCTTAGATGACCTCACACGCCTCGACAACGTGGTGCTTGCCACAGGTGGCGGCATCGTCCTGTCGGAGGAGAACCGTATCCTCCTTCGCAAACGTGGTATCGTTGTCTACCTAGCCGCCGATATCGATACGCTGACGCAACGCACCCGTCGCGATCGCAATCGCCCATTGTTACAGAAGAGCGACCGCCGGCAAAAGCTTGAGGAATTAATGAAACAACGCGAGCCCCTCTATCGACGGGAGGCCGATCTCGTCATGACAACGAGCCGACGGTCGCCGGCGGCGGTGGCACGGAAGATTGCGGCTGCCCTGCATTCGCTGAATGTTGATGAAGACGCTTAATCTAGAGCTTGGGCAACGCAGCTACCCGATCTATATTGGTAAGGGCCTGCTCTCACGCGTCGATCTACTCACGCCTTATCTTAGCGACTGCCGCGTGGTGGTGGTCAGCAATGACACGGTTGCATCGCTGTACTTGGAGACGGTGATGAGTGTGCTTGCGCGGCAGCAACCGCTGTCGATTGTGCTGCCCGACGGCGAACAGTATAAAAACCTGGAAATACTCGATCGTGTCTTTACGGCGCTGCTGACTGAGCATTGTGACCGGCATACCACTTTAATTGCCCTCGGCGGCGGTGTCGTCGGTGATCTCACCGGTTTCGCGGCCGCATGCTACCAACGCGGAGTCCCGTATATACAGATGCCGACTACGCTATTGGCCCAGGTAGACGCGTCTGTTGGCGGTAAAACGGCGGTAAACCATCCACTTGGCAAGAATATGATCGGCGCGTTTTATCAACCACGATGCGTTGTTATCGATACGGACACCTTGGATACGCTTCCGGACAGGGAACTCTCTGCGGGGCTCGCTGAAGTCATCAAATACGGACTGATCCGGGACGCGCAGTTTTTCGCCTGGCTTGAAGACAACGTCGATCGACTAATCGATCGCGATCCCGCAGCCATTAGCTTTGCCATCCATCGTTCTTGCCACAACAAAGCGGAGGTGGTGAGTGCTGATGAAAAGGAAACAGGTATGCGCGCTCTGCTGAATCTGGGACACACCTTCGGGCACGCGATCGAAACGGGTCTTGGGTATGGAACGTGGTTGCACGGTGAGGCGGTGGCGGCCGGCATCGCCATGGCGACGGACCTATCAAGCCGCACGGGATGGTTGCCGACGGCCGACGTCGAGCGCATTGTGCGCCTACTAAAGCGCGCGAAGCTGCCGGTGCAGGCGCCAGCCGCGATCGACCCCTCACGTCTCTTGGAGCTCATGGCCGTGGATAAGAAAGTCCAGGGCGGGCGACTGCGGCTCGTGTTGCTCAAGGCCATCGGCGACGCGGTTGTTATTGATAATTTTGAGCGCGAACAGCTGGTGCAGACACTGCGTTCATGTCGGACTGAGCAATGAGTCTCGCGCCCTACGCCGCCAGCGATGCTACCTCTCGCGGCCGGCGCCACAAGGAGCCGGAACCAGCCTATCGCGGGCAATATCAGCGTGACCGCGATCGCATCATTCATTGCGCCGCCTTTCGTCGTCTGGAATACAAGACGCAAGTATTCGTCAATCACGAAGGTGACCTGTTCCGCACGCGCCTTACACACTCCTTGGAGGTTGCCCAGATCGGGCGCTCGGTTGCAAGGGCACTGAAGCTGAACGAGGACCTCACCGAGGCAATCGCGCTGGCGCATGATCTCGGGCACACGCCGTTTGGCCACTCGGGTCAGGATGCGTTGAACGATTGTCTGCGTGAGTACGGGGGTTTCGAACACAATTTGCAGTCGTTGCGAGTGGTCGATGTGCTAGAAGAGCGGTATGCGGAGTTCCCGGGTCTTAATCTCACTTTCGAGGCGCGCGAAGGGATCTTAAAGCATTGCTCACTGAAGAATGCCGAAGCGCTAGGTGAACTGGGTAAACGTTTTATCGAGCGCAAACAACCAGGACTAGAGGCACAACTCGCCAATCTCGCGGATGAGATTGCCTATAACAACCACGATGTCGATGACGGTCTGCGCTACGGCTTGATAAGTGTTGAGCAACTCATGGAAGTGGGGCTATTCGCCGATCAGTATTCACAGGTCGAACAACATTATCCCGGCCTGCCACTGCGACGCCGGGTGCATGAAACCGTTCGTCGTATGATCAATCATGTTGTTGTGGATTTGATTGAAAACAGTGAGCGCCTCATTTCCGGATCGGCGGTGCAAAGCATTGACGATGTGCGCAACTGCGATAAGCCGCTGATCACTTACAGCGCAACCGTCGGCGAAAAAGTGGTGGTGCTAAAGCAGTTTCTTAGAAAGAATCTCTATAGTCATTACCGCGTCAAACGCATGAGTCGCAAGGCGACAAAGATCATAAGGGATTTATTCGACACCTTGATGGAAGATCCACGGCTTTTGCCGCCACAATACCAAGCGAAGGTGTCCGATAAGGGTGGGGCGTGTGATCCAAACGCAAGAGCCCGTATTGTTGCCGACTACGTTGCGGGCATGACCGACCGTTATGCGATTAACGAGCATGCACGCTTGTTTAACCCTGCCGAACTGACCTAAGGTGCACCTGACATCGGGCGCTAACACAGGGCAAAGGCGTCCTCCCCCGTACGCATCCGATTGAACGGGCCGAGACCCGTCTGTATACTTTTTCGACTTTTCGCCTTGAAATCCATGGGGTTTTTGTCGGCGCGATTAACGTTAGTCATGCGTGTTCCGTACGAGCAACCGATCGGCCTGTACCGCCCGGAATTTGAAAAGGACGGTTGCGGTTTTGGCCTGATTGCACATATGGATGGCCAGTGCAGCCATTGGCTGGTGGAAACGGCCATCAGCGCTCTGGCGTGTCTCACCCACCGCGGGGCGATCGCCGCTGATGGCAAGACCGGCGACGGTTGCGGGTTGCTATTGAAGAAACCCGACGGGTTCCTGCGGCAGGTCGCTGTCGAGCATAGGTTCAAGCTTGCCGAGCTCTATGCCGTTGGTATGGTCTTCTTCAACCGTGACCCGCACCTTGCTCACGTAGCGCGATCCCGGCTGGAGCAAGAACTGGCGGCAGAAGGCCTTGCAGTTTGCGGCTGGCGCGGCGTCCCTACCGATCCGGATGCCTGCGGTGCCCAAGCACTCAAGAGTTTGCCAGACATTCAGCAAGTATTTGTGAATGCGCCCGACGGGATGGACGAGGAGACCTTTGAACGTCATCTGTACATCGCACGCCGGCGTTGCGAGAAGGTGATCGAACCGGAGGACGAAGCCTTCTACGTTTGCAGCCTCTCGAGCGGAGTGATTGCGTACAAAGGCTTGATAATGCCCGCCAACCTGCCGGTGTTTTATGACGATCTAAGCGACAAACGCATGGAGTCGACCTTGTGCGTTTTTCACCAACGGTTCTCCACTAACACATGGCCGGAGTGGCGGTTGGCGCAACCGTTTCGATACCTGGCACATAACGGCGAAATCAATACCCTTCGGGCTAATCGCTATTGGTCGCTGGCACGCGCCCCCAAATTTGCGACGCCCCTGATTCCGCGTTTTGAAGATGTGCTGCCGCTGGTATCAGAAACGGGCTCCGATTCTTACAGCCTTGATAACATGCTGGAGGCGTTGCTCGCGGGCGGCATGGACATCTTCCGTGCGATGCGACTTCTGGTTCCACCGGCTTGGCAAAACGTGCAAACGATGGATCCCGACCTGCGCGCGTTCTACGAGTATAACTCCATACACATGGAGCCGTGGGACGGGCCGGCGGGGATCGTGCTCACAGACGGGCGTTACGCCGCGTGTGTGTTGGATCGTAATGGGCTGCGCCCGGCGCGTTACGTAATTACGCGCGGCAGCGCAGACCACGACGCTACCAGCACAAACGATTTTACGGGGCATGTGATCACGCTCGCGACCGAAGTCGGTGTCTATGATTACGCGCCCGAAAGTGTTGTCGCAAAAGGCCGCCTGAAACCGGGTCAGATGATTGCAGCTGATACGCAGACGGGTCAGCTGCTGCTACCCAAAGATATCGATAACATGCTGAAAATGCGCCGGCCCTACAAGCGCTGGCTCAAGGCCCACGCCAAGCGCCTCGAAGCGAGCTTGGTTGAAGAGGAGTCCTCGAGTGCACCCATGGACGCAGCGCAGCTCGCGATCTATCAGAAGATGTTTCAAGTCACATTCGAGGAACGCGACCAGATTCTGCGGGTTTTGGCTGAGTCCGGGCTGGAGGCAGTCGGTTCTATGGGCGACGACACGCCGCTGCCGGTTTTGTCCAAAAAGGTACGCTCGTTTTATGACTATTTCCGCCAGCAGTTCGCGCAGGTCACCAATCCACCCATTGATCCGCTGCGCGAACAGATGGTTATGTCACTGGAGACCTGCTTGGGGCGTGAACACAACCTGTTTGAGGAAACGCCAGAGCATGCCGCGCGCCTGGTGCTGGATTCCCCAGTGCTTTCGGCCAGCAAGTTCAAGCGCCTGCTGTCGCTGACGAACCCGCATTACGCACATGAACTTGTCGACTTGAACTATCCGGCCGACCAAAAGCTGGACGAGGCGATTAGAAAAGTGTGCGATCAAGCCGCTGCCGCGATACGTCAGGGGAAGACCATTATCATCCTGTCCGACCGTAATCTGGAAGAGGACAGGCTACCCATACACGCGTTATTGGCGACCGGTGCCGTGCACCATCGTCTCGTGCGCGAGCGTTTGCGCTGTGATGCCAACATTGTGGTCGAAACGGCGACGGCACGCGATCCGCATCACTTCGCGGTGCTGATTAGTTATGGTGCTACCGCTATCTATCCCTATCTTGCTTATAACTGTTTGTGCGACATGATTCGCACCGGCGAGATCGCGACGAAAAGTGCAATCCGGGTGATGCATACCTACCGCAAGGGCATTAACAAAGGTCTCTATAAGATCATCTCCAAGATGGGGATATCGACCATAGACAGCTATCGCGGGGCCCAGCTTTTCGAAGCCGTGGGCTTGAACCATGACGTCATGGAACTTTGTCTTCCGGGAACCACTTGCCGTTTACAGGGGAGCACGTTTGAGGATCTGCATAGCGATCAGCAATGCCTGGCGCGGGACGCCTGGAACCCGCGTAAGACCATAAACCAGGGTGGCGTTCTGAAGTTCATTCACGGCGGTGAATTTCATGCGTTCAACCCAGACGTCGTCGCGGCATTACACGCGGCGGTGCGCTCCGGTGACTACGGCGAATACAAGGCGTTCGCCAAACTGGTGAATGAGCGTGCGGCGATGGTCTTTCGCGACCTCTTACCACTGCGCCAGGATAGGGAGGCGGTCCCTATCGACGAGGTTGAGCCGATCGACAATATCCTGCCGCGCTTTGATTCCGCCGGCATGTCATTGGGCGCGCTTTCACCCGAGGCCCACGAGACCTTGGCGGAAGCCATGAATCGCTTGGGGGCTCGGTCCAACTCGGGTGAGGGCGGCGAAGATCCCAAGCGCTACGGTACCGACAGGAGATCGAAGATCAAGCAGGTCGCTTCCGGACGCTTCGGTGTCACGCCAGCCTATCTCGTCGACGCGGAGGTTCTGCAGATCAAGATCGCCCAGGGCGCAAAGCCCGGTGAGGGTGGGCAATTGCCCGGCCACAAGGTGAACGAAATGATCGCAAGGCTTCGTTACGCCAGACCCGGTGTGGCGTTGATCTCCCCACCGCCGCATCACGACATCTATTCCATCGAAGACCTCGCGCAGCTGATCTTTGACCTGAAGCAGATCAATCCCGAGGCGCTAGTGTCGGTCAAGCTTGTTGCTGGCCCCGGTGTCGGCACCATCGCCGCCGGTGTGGCCAAGGCCTATGCCGATCTCATCACGATCTCCGGCTACGACGGTGGCACCGGCGCAAGCCCGCTGACGTCGATCAAATACGCCGGCACGCCGTGGGAACTGGGCTTGACCGAGACCCATCAGACACTGCGCGCCAATGATCTGCGCGATAAGGTACGGGTGCAAACCGACGGCGGCTTGAAAACCGGACTCGATGTGGTGAAGGCGGCGATACTCGGGGCGGAGAGCTTCGGTTTTGGCACGGCACCCATGATCGCTATGGGCTGCAAATATCTCCGCATCTGTCATCTCAATAGCTGCGCCACAGGGGTAGCGACCCAGCACAATGTCCTTCGCCTCAGTCACTTCAAGGGCGAGGTCGAGATGATCATGAACTACTTCCGGTTCGTCGCCGAGGAAACGCGAGAATGGATGGCAGGCCTCGGGGTACGCAGCATCGAAGAGCTCATCGGGCGAAGGGATCTGTTGAGCCTTCACGAAGGCGAGACCGCTAAACAACAGCGCCTCGATCTCCGTCCCATTCTTTCCGATGGCAGCGTTCCGGCTGATAAACCGCAATTTTGTCGTGTGGAGCGCAACCAGCCGTTCGACAAAGGTCGACTGGCCGAACAGATTGTAAGCGATGTCCTACCTGCCATCGAGCGGAAGAAAGGTGGTAACTTTTCTTATGTGATTCGCAACGTTAACCGTTCTATCGGTGCACGCCTTTCCGGCGAGATTGCCAAACGTCACGGTGACCACGGCATGGCAGACACACCCATTACAATTCGGTTGCAAGGTACAGCCGGGCAGAGCTTCGGTGTTTGGAACGCCGGCGGACTACAGCTGATTCTCGAAGGGGACGCCAACGACTACGTGGGCAAAGGAATGGCTGGCGGAAAAATCATAATCTATCCGCCGAGCGAAAGCCGATTCAAGAGTAACGAAACCGCCATTATCGGCAATACCTGCCTGTACGGTGCGACCGGCGGTAAGCTCTTCGCCGCCGGTATTGCAGGCGAACGGTTTGCTGTGCGTAACTCCGGTGCCCGTGCAGTGGTGGAGGGCGTCGGCGATCACGGCTGTGAATACATGACCGGTGGTGTTGTCGGGGTGCTCGGTCGCACGGGATATAACTTTGCCGCCGGCATGACAGGCGGTTTCGCCTTTGTCTTGGATATCGATAATACGTTTGTCGATAACTATAACCACGAGCTGGTTGATATTCATCGGATTACCACAGAAAGCATGGAGGCACACCGTAACTATCTGCGGCGCATGATCGAAGAGTTCGTCGCGGAAACAGGCAGTGCATGGGGCCAGATGATACTTGATGATTTTTACGACTTCGTGGCTAAGTTCTGGTTGGTCAAGCCGGTCGCCGCTGATCTGGAGAGCCTGCTCGATACCTTGCAGGAAGCAGCGTAACCGTGGGTCGTTAGTCGAAAGCCTTTGTTCTGTTGTTCTTAGGGCTTGACCGCTACGGTTCACGACTGACGGTTTACGATTCACGAAACAAATGACTACCTTTAACGTTCTACAGTTCATCGAATTACCGCGGCAGGATCCGCGGAAGACGCCTATTCAGACGCGTATTCGAAACTGGAACGAGATCTACGGTCAGTACGATGTACAAGGCGCTGCCGCGCAGGCGGCGCGCTGCCTCCACTGCGGCAACCCCTACTGCGAGTGGAAGTGCCCGGTGCATAACTACATTCCTAACTGGTTAAAGCTTATCGCCGAAGGCAACCTGTTCGAAGCGGCGGAGTTATCGCATCGCACCAACTCTTTGCCCGAGATCTGCGGTCGTATCTGTCCGCAAGATCGGCTGTGCGAAGGCGCCTGCACGTTGAATGACGGGTTCGGTGCCGTCACCATCGGTGCGATAGAAAAGTACATCAGCGATGAGGCGTTGAAGGCCGGGTGGCGCCCCGACATGTCGCAGGTGAAGGACACCGGGAAACGCGTCGCTGTTGTCGGCGCCGGGCCGGCTGGTCTAGGATGTGCCGACATACTCGTGCGAAACGGGGTTAAGCCGATCGTCTACGATCGCTATCCGGAAATCGGCGGACTGCTGACCTTCGGTATTCCGCCGTTCAAGCTGGAAAAGGAAGTAGTAAGAACTCGGCGCGTGCTTATGGAGGAAATGGGCGTCGAGTTTGTGCTCGACACCGATATCGGTGACGACATCCCATTTGCGAGGTTGATCGACGAGTACGATGCGGTCTTTCTTGGTATGGGTGCTTATACCTATATTAAAGGAGATTTCCCCGGAGAGGACCGGCCCGAGGTCTACGAGGCCTTGCCTTACCTTATTTCGAGTATCAATCGCGTGATGAGTCTAGAGCAGAACCCGGAAGACTACGTGGATTTGAAGGGCAGACGTGTGGTGGTACTCGGTGGCGGTGATACGGCGATGGATTGCAACCGCACCGCCATTCGGCAGGGCGCGGCGAGCGTGACCTGTATCTATCGGCGCGACGAGGCCAATATGCCGGGGTCAATGCGCGACTTCGCTAATTCGAAAGAAGAGGGGGTTCGCTTTCTTTGGAATCGTCAACCCATCGAGATCATCGGGCGCGATACGGTTGAGGGCATTAAAGTCGTGAAGACGGCACTGGGTGAGCCTGACGAGCGCGGGCGGCGCAGACCCGAGCCGCTACCGGCCACAGAGGAGATCATCCCAGCGGACTGCGCCGTTATCGCCTTTGGTTTTGAACCGAGCCCGGCACCCTGGTTTGTCGATTTCGACATCGAGGTCGATAATCGTGGACGGGTGCAGGCCAATGCTGAGACGAGCTTTAAGTTCCAGACCACAAACCCGAAGGTGTTCTCGGGGGGAGACATCGTGCGTGGTGCCGACCTTGTCGTGACCGCGGTGTTTGAAGGTCGCGAGGCAGCGGAGGGAATTCTGGATTATCTTGGCGTCTGACACCGAACTACTCAACGCAAAGACGCCAAGGGCGCAAATCACATTAGATCAACAGTTAATCAAGATATGGGCAGAAGTAAGTTTTCCGCTCGCGTTACGATAAAGCGATTATAGAAATTTTTTCTTTGCGTCTTTGCGCCTCTGCGTTGGAAGTTTTCGATGGCTGAGCTTAAGAACGACCGCCTGCTGCGCGCCCTGGCGCGCGAGCCGGTAGACGTAACGCCGGTATGGATCATGCGCCAGGCAGGGCGTTACCTGCCTGAGTACCGGGCGACGCGCGAAAAGGCTGGTAACTTCTGGAAGCTTTGTACGACGCCCGAGCTTGCTTGTGAGGTGACGCTACAGCCCATTAACCGCTTTGCCCTCGATGCCGCAATCCTGTTTTCCGACATTCTTACTATTCCCGCCGCCATGGGTCTCGGGCTTTACTTCACTGAGGGTGAGGGCCCGCGGTTCGAGCATCCCGTGCGCACCCAAAGTGACGTGAGAACACTTGCAGTGCCTGATCCGGAGACAGAACTTGCTTACGTCATGGATACGGCCCGTCTCGTCAGCCGCGAACTCGATGGGCGTGTTCCGCTAATCGGTTTTGCCGGCAGCCCCTGGACATTAGCGACATATATGGTGGAAGGCGGATCCACTAAGGAATTCACTCGCATCAAGGCATTGGTATTTGACAAGCCCAAGGTGATGCACAGGTTGCTTGCAACCCTGGCCGAAGCGGTTACGCTTTATTTGAACGCGCAAGTCGCCGCCCAAGCTCAGGCCCTGATGATCTTCGATACCTGGGGAGGGGTACTGTCACCACGGGACTATAAGGAATTTTCTTTGCGTTACATGGAACAGATTATTGCCGACCTGACGCGTGAGTCTCAAGGACGCCACATTCCCGTTATTTTGTTCACCAAGAACGGTGGGCAATGGCTCGAGGCGATGGCAGCGAGCGGCTGCGATGCCCTCGGTATCGATTGGACGACAGACCTGCAACAAGCCCGCAAGCGGGTGGGCCATGCGGTTGCGTTGCAAGGGAATATGGATCCGGGGGTGCTGTACGCTTCGCCGCAACGGATTCGTGAAGAGGTGGCGGCAATCTTAGCGAGTTATGGCAAAGGTAGCGGATTGGTGTTCAACCTCGGTCACGGCATTAGCCAGTATGTGAATCCAGAGCGCGTCGCTGTGTTGGTGGATGCCGTCCATACGCAAAGCCCGGCCTATCACAACTGACATTTCGCCAACTAGGCGCTTCCGCGTGCGACGTGTACTGGGAAGGGGGGAACAAAGCACAGTTTTCTGATATATAATCGAGCCCGTTTTTGGGTCGGCGTATCACCACAACAATGAAAATTGGTATCGTGAAAGAAACCCAGTCCGGCGAAACACGCGTCGCGGCGACGCCAGACACGGTGAAGAAACTTCGCGCCAAGGGACTGGAGGTACTCGTCGAGAAATCGGCAGGCCTTGGCTCCCACTTTACTGATGATGCCTACCGCAAGGCCGGCGCCGAGCTCGTGGACGCACAAGAAGCATACGCTGGTGAGATCATATTTAAGGTACAGAAACCGAAGCAGGACGAAATCGGGCGGATAAAAAAAGGCGCAATACTGGTCTCCTTCCTCGACCCGTGCGCGAATGATCAGACCTTGGAGAAGCTCGCCCAAGCGGGCGTCGCTGCGTTTGCGCTAGAACTGGTCCCGCGGATTTCGCGCGCCCAATCGATAGATGCGCTTTCATCGCAAGCCAATATCGGGGGTTACCGGGCGACGCTGGAAGCGGCCAGATTGTACGGCAACTTCTTTGCGATGATGATGACGGCTGCCGGTTCCGCGAAGCCCGCCAAGGTGATGGTACTTGGTGCGGGCGTTGCCGGGCTTCAAGCCATCGCCACAGCGAAGAGATTAGGAGCGCAGGTTTTCGCCTTTGACATACGTCCAGAGGTAAAAGAAGAAATCATGTCGCTTGGTGGCAAATTCGTGGAACTCGATCTAGGCGAGAGCGGTGCCGGTGAGGGCGGTTATGCCAAGCAGCTTTCCAAAGAGGCACAACAGCGGCAGCAGGCGCTGTTACAGGAAGAAATCAAGAAGATGGACATCGTGATCTCCACCGCGTTGATTCCGTGTAAACCGGCACCGGTTTTGATAACAGAAGATGCCGTTAAGGGCATGCCTACAGGGTCCGTTATCATTGATATGGCGGCGATCAGTGGCGGAAATTGCCCTTTGACCAAAGCGGATAAGACTATTGTCAAGCATGGCGTGACCATTTGCGGTATTACCAACTTTCCCGCGCTGGTACCGACCGACGCAAGTTCGTTTTATGCTCGCAACCTGCTCAATTTCATTTCCCTGCTGCTTAAAGACGAGGACGGCAAACCGGCGCTGAAAGATTTTTCCGAAGACGAGATTACCGCCGCTTCGCTGGCGACACACGACGGCGCGGTGCGCTTTCAAAGACCGAACTAGTTGCAAGGGAGGTAGTTAAATCTATGTCCGAACCAATGGTCGCTTTGTACGTGTTCGTGTTGGCCTGTTTTATCGGCTACTGGGTGATCTGGAATGTGACGCCGTCGCTGCATACACCGCTCATATCGCTCACGAACGCGATCTCCGGGATTATCATCGTCGGCGCACTACTGGTGGCCGGTTTTGAAGAGATGGGTCTGGTCGGTGCGGTCATCGGCTTTTGTGCGGTGCTGCTGGCGTCGATCAATATCTTCGGCGGCTTTCTCGTGACCCAGCGCATGCTTGGCATGTTCAAGAAGAAGAAAAAGTAGGGGTAAACACGATGCAGCTCGGCGGTAACACACTGGCCTTCGTTTACCTGGTGTCCGGGGCGCTTTTTATTCTCGGTCTCAATAGGCTCTCGCATCCGTCGACGGCGCGTCGCGGTAATCTATACGCGATAACGGGCATGGTGTTGGCGGTCGTGGCGACGCTGTTGAATCCGGCCGTCAAGTCATACACCTTTATCGTTCCCCCCATGATTATCGGCGCCATTATCGGCATTATCGTGGCGCTTCGCATCCAGATGGCGGCGATGCCGCAGCTCGTGGCGTTACTGCACAGTTTTGTCGGATTGGCGGCGGTGCTGGTTGCGGTCGGCACCTACCTCGATCACGCCCAAGAGGGAACGCTGGACGGTATTTTCATGACCGAAGTTTTTATTGGTGCCTTCGTGGGCGCCATCACGTTCACGGGATCACTCATCGCGTTCGGTAAGCTGCAGGGATTGGTCACCGCGGCGCCCGTCGCGTTTACGGGCCAGCATTGGTTAAACCTTTTACTCGGGCTCGTTATGCTGGGCTTTGGCATCTACTTTGCCGTCAATGATCATTTCACATCGCTAATGATATTGACCGCGATTGCGCTGTTGTTAGGCGTCCTGCTCATTATACCGATCGGCGGCGCGGACATGCCGGTAATTATCTCAATGCTCAATTCTTACTCCGGGTGGGCCGCTGCGGCGACCGGTTTCACCTTGCAGAACAAGCTTTTGATTATCACCGGTGCAATAGTCGGCTTCTGCGGCGCCATCTTGTCTTACATCATGTGCCGCGCGATGAACCGCTCCTTTATCAGCGTCATTCTCGGCGGGTTTGGTACAGGAGACACGGCGGATGAGTCAGGTGTGGCGGCGGCGGCGCAGAAAGGTGTCAAAGCCTCGTCGGTCGAAGATGCGGCGTTTCTCTTGGAAAACGCCAGCAAAGTGATCATTGTTCCCGGTTATGGCATGGCAGTGGCGCAGGCACAGCATGCGTTGAAGGAATTGGTTGAAAGGCTTGAAGACAAGGGCGTTGAGGTGAAGTTCGCGATTCACCCGGTCGCCGGGCGTATGCCCGGCCATATGAACGTACTACTCGCCGAAGCCGACGTTCCTTATGACCTCGTCTTCGAAATGGAAGTGATCAATCCAGAGTTCAACACAGCTGATGTGGCCTTAGTTGTAGGCGCCAATGACGTCACCAACCCGGCTGCCAAGCGCGACAAAGCAAGCCCCATCTACGGCATGCCGATTCTCGATGTCGACCGCGCGAAACACGTTTTCTTCATCAAGCGCAGCATGCGGCCCGGCTACGCTGGCATCGATAACCTGCTGTTCTATCAAGATAACTGCTCTTTGCTCTTCGGCGATGCCAAAGCGGTTTGTGAGAAGACTGTTGCTGAATTGAAAGCCGCATAGGGTTGAGCCGTTAGACACTGATCAATATTTTATTTCTTTATATATTCCTGAAATCAACTTACCGACACGGAGCCCCACTGCTAGAGATAAGAAGATTTGTCGCAATTATGCATCGGCTACGGCATACCAAGGGATGTCAATCATAATCGATAAGATAACTGAAAATACAATTCGAGGAGGGCAATGCCCGGATCTTTTAGATAACCAGATCCATCGACTGTTTGTTACCGCGAAGAAAAACAAATAGGTTTCCCACCCGTCTTGAATTGACGTTTCTGTTGGTACTGACGGAGACGGTTCACATCCAATGTTGGAGAGCGGTCGCCAGCTATCCTGGCTGTTATTTCCTAGTGTAATCAGTTTGTTAGCCATGTGCAGCAAAAGCGTTGTTCGAGATAGAAAAGGCGGGAGCGATGTACTTTCTCCTCTGAAAAATCGGTCGGCAGCTTTGTTAAGATGCGAATCCTGCTAGCATATTGCTGTTTTCATCCGGTTCATGCCGCTATGGCTCTCGCTGCTTTGCAAGTACATAAGCAACTGTGCTGCCGAAAGTCTTTTGAAAGCCGTGCGTTCGTATTACGGCTCGGGCTGACGTTCCTTCTCTTGGTGCCGGTTCACAGTAATTTGAACGCGGATGAAGCGCTCCACGCGCGCCGACGTGCGGCCATGACCGACGCGATTGAAGGCGATGTTAGGCGCACGAGCTTTGCCACCGGCAGGAAGGAGTTTGACGAGCGCGTTATGCAGGCCATGGCCACGGTACGGCGCCATGAGTTTGTGCCGGAACACCTCAAGCCGTTCGCTTATGAGAATCGTCCGCTCCCCATTGGCTATGGGCAGACCATATCGCAGCCTTACATCGTTGCATTAATGACGGATCTCATGGAGGTGGATGGCGACGGTGTTGTGCTGGAAGTGGGTACCGGTTCAGGTTACCAGGCGGCGATATTGTCGGGTCTGGTAAAGCGTGTTTACACCATAGAAATCATCAAGCCGCTGGCGCAGCAGGCGCGAACGAGGCTTAACCACCTTGGTTACAACAATGTGGAGACCCGACTTGGCGATGGTTATTACGGTTGGGAGGAACACGCACCCTTTGACGCGATTGTAGTTACGGCCGCGGCGAGCCACGTTCCGCCGCCGTTGATCAAGCAACTCAAGCCGGGTGGCCGTATGGTGATACCGGTGGGGGGTCGTTTTTTCACGCAACAGTTATTACTGATACAAAAGACCACTGCAGGCGGAATCGAGACCCGCCAGGTTTTGCCAGTGAGATTTGTCCCGCTGACGGGTAAGCATTAAAAGTGCTCTGAGTAACGTATACCTAGGAACCTCGTGCACATCGCGAATGAAGTCATGAATTCGCAGCACAGCCATCCGCGTTTTTTGCTTCTTTCGATATCCCTGATCTCGGCGGTGGCGATCGGCTACGAAATCCTCTTAATGCGGGTGTTGTCGATCGTTCAATGGCACCACTTTGCCTACATGATCATCAGTCTGGCGCTTCTTGGCTATGGGGTGAGCGGCACGTTTCTGGCGATAGGCAAACAATGGTTACAAAAGCATTTTGTACTTGTCTACGTATCGAGCGCCGGCTTGTTCGGGACAACGATGATCGCGTGTTTCGCGCTCAGCCAACATGTTCCATTCAACGCGCTCGAGGTGGTATGGGATCCGCACCAGTTTGTTTACCTGATAGCTCTCTATATTTTGTTCTTTGTTCCATTCTTCTTCGCCGCCAGCTGTATTGGGCTCGCCTTTATTCGTTATAAAGAAATCATCAGTCGTATCTATTTCTCCGATCTCTTGGGTGCAGGCAGCGGCGCTGTCGTAATCGTGCTCGCGCTCTTTGTGTTGCGTCCGGAAGACTGTCTGAAGCTATTTGCTGCTTTTGCTCTGTTGTCAGCCATACTGCTCAGCCTCGAACGTGCATTACGATGGCGTGGCTGGATTGTAACTGTGCTTGTTGTGTACGTAGCTGTATTGCTGTTTGCCTTGCCGCAGAGCTGGTCTCGGCTACGCATATCGCCCTACAAAGGCGTGAGTCAGGCCACGCAGGTTCTGGGTACGAAAGTGGTAAGCGAGCACTCAAACCCATTGGGGCTGCTCACAGTGGTCGAGAGTGCGACCATCCCATTCCGTCATGCACCAGGATTGAGTCTTAATGCTCAGGTTGAGCCGCCGCCACAGTTGGCGATGTTCACTGATGGCGATGCCATGAGCGTAATCACACACTATGACGGCAAACGCGAGAAACTTGCCTATCTGGACAGTATGACCACTGCCTTGCCTTACCACCTGCTTGATCGCCCCAACGTGTTGATCTTGGGTGCGGGTGGTGGCACAGACGTGCTGTTGGCTCGCTATCATCAAGCCAGTGCCGTCACTGCGGTCGAGCTCAATCCGCTTGTCGTTCAGTTGGTGCGCAAAACCTACGCTGACTTTTCCGGCAACCTATATAGCGCAGATGGCGTTGACATACATATTGGTGAGGCACGCGGTTTCGTCGCGCGTAGCAGTCAGAAGTACGATCTCATACAGGTCGCACTTTTGGACTCCTTTGCTGCCTCCAGTGCGGGCGTGCATGCCCTGAGCGAAAGCTACCTCTATACGGTCGAAGCTATTCAGCAATATCTGCACCACCTTACGCCTGGCGGGATACTCGCCATTACCCGTTGGCTCAAGCTGCCGCCGCGCGACAGTATCAAACTGTTCGCGACAGCCACTCTGGCGCTAAGCGGTACAGGCGTTCGCGAGCCCGCTCGCCACTTGACGATGATCCGCAGCTGGAAGACCAGCACCCTGCTGATCAAGAACAGTGAATTGACAATGAACGATATCGTCCTAATGCGTGAGTTTTGTCGTGTGCGTTCTTTCGATGTCGCCTATTATCCAGGAATGCCGGCAAACGAGGCGAATCAGTACAACCTGCTCGATAAGGCGTATCTGTTCGATGCGGCGACAGCGTTACTGGGAGACGACCGCCGCGACTTTATCGAACGCTACAAGTTTCATATCGTGCCTGCGACCGACGATAAGCCGCATTTCTTCCATTTCTTTAAATGGCGCGTACTGCCCGAATTGCTCGCACTGCGCGAGCGCGGCGGTGCGGCTTTGATCGAATGGGGGTATCTGATTCTAATCGCAACCCTCGTTCAGGCTGTGGTAGCAGGGGCTATTTTTATTTTACTGCCGCTATGGATGACAAAGCGCGGATGGCATCGGCATGCAGGCACGCGCATGGGGCTTTATTTTTTTGCTTTGGGTATTGCGTTTCTATTCATAGAGATCGCGTTTATCCAAAAGTTTATATTGTTCTTGCATCACCCGCTTTATGCTGTGGCCGTAGTCCTTAGTGGCTTTCTCGTATTCGCCGGTCTCGGCAGCGGTTACTCCAAGCGCCTTGCAAGCCGGCTGCAAGACACGGCGTGGTCACCTATCACCGTCGCCGTCATCGGCATCATCGCGATCGCTTCCGTCTACCTGCTTTTCCTGCCGGAGGTATCGAACCGGCTGGTAGCTTTGCCAGACTCCACAAGAGTTACACTTTCGCTTGGTTTGATCGCGCCGCTGGCCTTCTGTATGGGTATGCCCTTTCCCTTAGGCCTGGAAAGGGTGGCGGCGGGCGCACCTGACTTCATTCCATGGGCCTGGGGTCTAAATGGTTTTGCCTCGGTACTCAGTGCGGTGCTTGCCACCTTGGCCGCGATCCACTTCGGCTTCACAACTGTGGTCGGCCTCGCGCTGGGACTTTACGCGCTGGCAGCCATTGTTATCCATAAACCCCTATAGTTGCTTTTTTAAACGCTTTGGCCGATGCTGATGGTCAGGTCTGGCGGTCTGGAAGCCCTCCCAGCATGATCTTTGCGAACAAACCACCAAGCCAACCCCCACTGCGCACTGCCATCAGCGCCACCTATCTTGTCGACGAGACTGCGTGTCTGGAAGCACTGCTTCCTGAAGCTGAAATCGATCGCGACGCGCAAGCCCGTGTAGCCGATCTCGCGCAGCGACTGGTTATTGCCGCGCGTGAAGAAAGCAAGGCCCAGGGTGGGCTCGATGCCTTTATGCACGAATACGATCTTTCCTCGGAAGAAGGGGTTGTGCTCATGTGCCTCGCTGAGGCGCTGTTGCGCATTCCCGATGCCGATACCGCCGATCGGCTGATACGCGACAAATTGGCGCGGGGCAAGTGGGACAAACACCTAGGGCACAGTAGTTCTTTGTTTGTCAACGCGTCGACCTGGGGTCTGATGTTAACGGGTCGCATCGTGCAGCTCGATCGCCTAAGCGTGGATGACATCGGCGCGTTCTTAGCACGGCTTACCGCCCGCGTGGGCGAGCCTGTCATTCGCGTGGCATTAAACCAGGCCATGCGCATCATGGGCCATCAGTTCGTGATGGGGCAGACCATTGAAGAGGCACTAAAGCGCAGCCACACACCGGAGTATAAGGATTATCTGCACTCGTTTGACATGTTGGGGGAAGCCGCCCTAAGCGAAGAGGATGCACAGCGCTATTACAAATCCTACGTTGATGCGATCAGTGCTGTAGCGGGAGAGGCAAAGCAGAGTAGCGACGTCTATTCAGCTCCCGGGATTTCGATCAAGCTGTCGGCGCTGCATCCGCGATTCGAATTCGCGAAACGCGAGCGTGTATTGAAAGAGCTTGCGCCACGGGTGCACGCGTTAACAAGGCTGGCACGCGACGCTGGCATTGGCATGACCTTAGACACCGAAGAGGCAGACCGCCTCGACTTGACGCTTGATGTTTTCGAAGCGGTCTATAGTGCTTTGCAACCCGATTGGAACGGCTTCGGTCTGGCCCTTCAGACCTATCAGAAGCGTGCTATTCACGTGCTGGACTGGTTGATTGAGCTCGCGCGCAAGCAGCGACACCGTATTCCTGTACGCCTGGTTAAAGGCGCCTACTGGGACACGGAGATCAAACTTGCACAGCAAGAAGGCCTTGATAGCTATCCCGTTTTCACCCGTAAGCCTTCCACCGACGTTTCCTATCTTGCCTGCGCCAAACGCACATGGGCGGCGCGCGATGCGCTCTATCCGCAGTTCGCCACCCATAATGCACATACGGTTGCCTTTGTGCTCGAAATGGCGGGCAAAGAACGCGGGTTTGAGTTTCAGCGATTACATGGGATGGGCCAGGCACTGTATGGAGAGATTGTCGGTGCCGACAAACTGAATGTATCGTGCCGCGTCTACGCCCCGGTCGGATCACACGAAGATCTACTTCCTTATCTCGTGCGCCGCCTGCTGGAAAACGGCGCCAACACGTCGTTTGTCAATCGCATCAGCGATGAAAAGTTGCCGGTGGAGGAGATCATCGCCGATCCGGTGGCCAAGATGAAGCGGGTCAAACCCAAGCCCCATCCGCGAATTCCGCTGCCGGTAGACTTGTACGGTGAAGAACGGCGCAATGCACGCGGAATCAATCTGCACGATCTAGCCGCATTAACGCCTTTGGCGTGTGACATGTCAGACGCGATGACACAAGCGTGGGCAGCCACGCCGATTGTCAATGGTGAGGCAGTGACCGGTGACGAGCAGGCAGTTACCGACCCGGCCGATCGCCGTCGTGTCGTCGGCCGCGTGGTCGAGGCGAACGGCAATGCGGTAGACAATTCTCTGGCAAGTGCTTTTGCCGCGTCACATGAGTGGAGTCGCACAGATGTTAACGTTCGCGCGCAATGCTTAGAGCGCGCGGCAGAGCTGTATGAGCAGCACCGCGCGGAGTTTATGGCGCTTTGCGTGCGTGAAGGGGGTAAATGCATCCCGGATGCGTTGGCGGAAGTACGTGAGGCCGCCGATTTTTGCCATTACTATGCCGCGCTCGCGCGCCGCGTCTTCGGCAGCCCGAAGGTCATGCCGGGACCGACCGGCGAAAGCAATGAGCTTAGTCTGCACGGGCGCGGTGTGTTTGTCTGTATCAGCCCATGGAATTTTCCGCTGGCTATTTTCACCGGGCAGGTCAGTGCGGCGCTAGTTGTTGGTAATGCGGTTATCGCGAAGCCGGCGGAACAGACGCCGCTCGTCGCTGCGCTTGCCGTACGGCTGTTACATGAAGCCGGCGTACCCGCTGATGTGCTGCATTTCTTGCCGGGCCCGGGCGAGAAAGTCGGTGGACAGCTTGTTGCCGATCCACGCATCGCCGGCGTTGCGTTCACCGGATCCACGGACACCGCGCGACTGATCAACCAAACGCTTGCCAAGCGCACCGGACCAATTGTCCCGCTGATCGCGGAGACGGGCGGGCAAAATGCCATGATCATCGATAGCTCCGCTTTGCCCGAGCAAGTGGTAGCCGATGTGTTGACATCGTCGTTCCAGAGCGCCGGTCAGCGTTGTTCGGCGTTGCGGGTGCTGTTCTTACAGCAGGACGTAGCACCTCGCATCGTACGCCTGCTGCAAGGTGCGATGGCGCAGCTCTCCGTTGGCGATCCCGCCCTGCTCTCCACTGACGTGGGTCCGGTTATCGATCAGCCGGCACAGGCCATGCTGGAGGAGCATGCGCAACGCATGCGACGTGACGCTAAGCTGATCTATGAAGTCTCGCTACCGGCGGAGACGGCCCACGGTACCTATTCTGCGCCGCGGGCGTATGAGCTGGAAAGCCTGTCATTACTTGAGCGAGAAGTCTTTGGCCCTATTCTGCACGTCATATCCTACGCGTCGGATAAGCTTGACAATGTTATCGATGCGATCAACGGTACTGGCTACGGCCTGACCCTGGGCATCCATAGCCGTATTGACGAGACCGTGCGTTATGTCCAAAGACGCGCGCATGTCGGTAACACTTATGTTAATCGCAATGTCATCGGCGCGACGGTGGGTGTGCAGCCGTTTGGCGGTGAGGGTCTATCTGGCACAGGCCCCAAGGCAGGCGGACCGCATTATCTTCAGCGTTTCGCCACCGAGCGCACTGTCACGATTAACACCGCCGCCGTCGGCGGTAACACCACCTTGTTTGCGATAAGCGGGGACGAGCGCTAACACGCCACGCCGGCTATACCTTGCGAACTTGATTACGCTACGGTGTCAGCGCTCAGCCCGCGGGGCTTGAGAACATCTACGGGGCGTATCGCTAAATAGTTAAGTCTCGCCTGCGGCGACGATTTAATAGCCGGGTCTCGTCCCGGCGGACGACGTCCTTTCTTGTCGCGACAAGAAAGGAC
>JBHIDJ010000005.1:0-81086 GCA_046760105.1 Acidiferrobacterales bacterium
GGCGACCGACAGGGAGGTCGGAAGTTAGAGCAATGCAGGAGCAATTGCCGGGGCGAAACCCCGCTAGTACATTGTCGCCGACCGCTCCTCGACCGCTGTTCCCGACGCGGTTCTACCTCCTCCATCCATGGAGTCGTGCGCATCTGACCTCCAGGGATGGAGGGAATGCAAAAGGATTGTAGGAACAATCCTTGCCCTGCGCCCGCGGCACTTGCGCTTCCTGCACATCGCAGGCGACTCATCATGTTTTGCTTTGCCTCGCATCCTCTTCCAACGCGGCAATCAATCGCTGCATATCCTCCGGCACCGGCGCTGTCCATTCCATATGCTCCCCAGTCACGGGATGAATAAGAGCCAACCTCGCTGCGTGCAACGCCTGTCGGCGGAAGCTGCGCAATGCGTCCGTCAGTCGCCCGCCCGCGGCCGGCGGTATCCGCAAGCGTCCACCATAAACCGGATCGCCGACAACGGGATACCCGATATGCGCCATGTGTACACGGATTTGATGCGTGCGTCCCGATTCGAGGTGGACTTGCACGAGTGTATGCGCGCGGTATTTTGCCTTCACACGATAGTGACTGATAGCCGGCTTGCCACGCACATTCACCGCCATTCGCGTACGGTGTCGCGGATGCCGCCCGATAGGGGCTTCGATCTCCCCACCGGCAATCATCACGCCGTTAACCAACACAAGGTACCCGCGTTCGACACGGCGCTTCTGCAATTGTCTGACAAGTTTTAGACGCGTGGGCTCCGTCTTAGCCACGACCAGGAGACCCGAGGTCTCCTTATCCAGACGGTGTACGATGCCGGCACGCGTAACCACCTCGAGTTGCGGTGCACAGTGCAGCAGAGCGTTAAGCAGCGTCCGATCACGATTTCCACGCCCTGGGTGCGCTACCATCCCAGCGGGTTTGTTGATAACCAATAAATCGTCATCTTCGTACACCACGTCCAAGGGTATCGACTGCGCTTCCCAGAGCTGCTGTGGCATCTCCGGTACTGCGATCTCAACCGCCTCACCGCCTTCAACCCTATCGGAGCTCTTTGGTAGACGACTATTCAGCCGCACGTATCCGTCCCGGATCCACTGCTGCAGCCGCGAACGGGAGAAGTCTGGGAAAACAGCCGCCAGCGCTTGATCAAATCGCTTGCCGGCATGTTCGATCGGAATGTACGCGGCCAGTCTCTTTTGGATCGCCGTCATATTTGAACTTCATCTAACCTATAATTCAGGTTAAGCTTGCTGTCTCTCAACCCGAATTTCAATGGCCTAAGTAATAATCTATGCGCTTAGCTGCTTTGCTCGTTGCCGCCGTAAGCGCTGCAATACTTGCGGCCGGCTGCGCCAAATTCAAAAACCCCACCAAAGACTGGACACCCGAACGCTTCTACAACGAAGCGCAGGTGGCGATGGAGAAGGAAGACTATGAGCGCGCTATTAAACTCTTCGAGACCATGGAAGCGCGATATCCCTATGGCCGTTATTCCCAGCAAGCACAGCTCGAAATCGCTTATGTATACTTTAAGGCCGACCAACCTGAACTGGCGAAAGAAGCGGCCGAGCGCTTTATCCGCCTACACCCTACACATCCCCACGTAGCATACGCCTATTATCTCAAGGGCCTTATCAATATAGGCAAGGGGGCTACTGGGATAGCGCGCTGGCTAAACTTGCGTGGTGCCGAGGCGAAAAGAGATCCAAGCGTCACCCAGCAGGCGTACGATGCTTTTGAAGAGGTCGTGGAACGCTTCCCTGACAGCACATACGCGCAGGACTCGGCGCGACGTATGGCTTACCTGAGAAATACACTCGCCAAGCATGAAGTCCGAGTCGCTCAATTCTATCTTAACCAGGATGCCTACGTAGCAGCGGTAAATCGTACAAAGTACGTGCTTGAAAATTATGGGCGCACACCCGCGGTCGAAGATGCGCTCGCGATTCAGGCAAAGGCGTACAAACTGATGGGATTGACCGACCTCATGGATGACACGGTGCGCGTATTGAAAATGAATTTTCCCAATAGCGATCATTTAAAAGATATCAACGCGCCAGAAAGCAAAAAAAAGAAGGGGAAGAAAAGAAAGAAGAAAAAGAAGAAGCAGAAAACGGAAGGTCCGGTTGTAAGCTATTAACTAGACCACGAGCAAAGGCCTTTCATCCAGACTTCTTGCGCCTTGCTTCTAGCTCGTGATCTCTCGCCTTATCGCGCTTCTGTAACGTCTTCTGACGGAACCCAGATGTGATCGGATAACGTCGGTCGCGGCCAAAAGCACGGGGCGTGATACGTACACCCGGCGCCGCCTGACGCCGTTTGTATTCGTTGCGATCCACCATGGCTATCACTTCCTGTACGGTTGCCGGCTCGAACCCCTCGGCAATAATCTCTTCGGGACTCTGCTCGTACTCAACATACCGCTCGAGGATTGCATCAAGAACCTCATAAAGTGGCAGTGTGTCGGTGTCCTTTTGGTCGGGCGTTAGTTCGGCCGACGGTGCACGTTCGATCACGCGCGCTGGAATCACGGATCCGAGGTGGTTGCGGTACTCCGCAAGGCGGTAGACCAGTGTCTTCGGCACGTCCTTGATAGCGGAATAACCACCGACCATATCGCCGTAAAGCGTAGCGTAACCCACCGCCATCTCGCTCTTGTTACCGGTAGCCAAGACTATCTTGCCGGTTTTGTTAGAGATTGCCATCAACAACACACCGCGGATCCGTGCTTGTATATTCTCTTCTGTGACATCGCGCGGCAGTCCGCGAAACTCATCCTTTAGGGCGTCGAGAAAAGCGTTGAACATAGGTTCGATCGGGATCACACGATAGGTAACGCCGAGCAACTCGACCTCCGCGCGCGCGTCCTCTAAACTGATGTCCGCTGTGTAGCGCGATGGCATCATTACCGCTTCCACTCGATCCGCCCCAATGGCATCGACGGCGATAGCCAGTGTCAAACCCGAATCGATGCCCCCCGATAATCCGAGCACAGCGCCCCTGAAGCCATTCTTATTGATGTAGTCGCGCACCCCAAGCACGAGGGCGCGATAGACGCTCTCGACCTCTCCCAGTAGCGGCTCGATGTGACCGCGGACCGGCACAACGGGACTAGGCTTAGTGGCGAGCTCGACCGGATACAAACCTTCTTCGAACGCCTTGACGCGCTGGGTCACCGTACCGGCAGCATCTACCACAAACGATTCACCGTCGAAGACGAGCTCATCCTGTCCACCGACTAAATTGACGTAAACGATCGGTACCTTGGCTGCACGGGCGCGCTGCGCAACGATGTCGATGCGTTCCTGCACTTTGTTGACGTGATAAGGCGAGCCGTTGATATTAACGACGACGCTGGCACCTGACTGCGCCGCTTGCTCGACGGGACCGGGTTCCCAGATGTCTTCACAGATGGTCAGTCCCACTGCGGTGCCGCTGACATCGACAATACAGGGCGCAGAACCTGATACGAAGTAGCGCTTTTCATCGAAGACCCCGTAGTTGGGCAAGTGGTGCTTGAAATACGTGGCAACGACTCTCCCTTGGCGAATATGCGATGCCGCATTAAACAGCTCTTCCCCTTGACGCTGTGGATGACCGACAATGATGTCGATCCCTTTTATCGCTCGCGCCAGCGTCTTGAGTCCCTTATCAGCGCGCTGCAGCAAACTCGTGCGAAACAAGAGGTCCTCGGGGGGATATCCGGTGATGGCAAGTTCGGGAAAGACGACAAGATGGCCGCCGAATTCGTCGCGGGCGCGTTCGGCAGCGCGAATGAGCTTATCAGTATTACCAGCGACGTCGCCCACCAGCAGGTTCAGCTGGGCCATGACAATACGCAGTATTTGGCTCATAAACTCATCCGACACCGGCTTTATTTTCGAGTATAAGCCTAAGCCCCGCCAAGTTGGGCTTTAAACCAACAACGGCGACGTAGCTATTGAGAAATAAGTGGTGACGCCATTATCGGTGTCAACCCGATTTGCGTTAACAATCTGTAGAATACCTTCATGGACCTCAGTGTAGTAGACAGCATCGCTCAGGTCCCAGCCACTGACTGGGACCGCCTCGTCAATGATCGTAATCCATTCCTTCGCCACGCCTTCCTATGCGCGCTTGAGGAGACCGGTTGTGCAAACGCACAGACCGGCTGGTTGCCACAACACCTGCTCGTGCATAGCGATGCAAGCGGGCGCGGCCGGCTACTGGGTGCAGTGCCGATGTACCTGAAAACCCATTCCTACGGTGAGTATGTTTTCGACTGGGCATGGGCGAATGCCTATCAGCGGGCACGGTTGCGCTATTACCCAAAGCTGGTGGTGGCCGTCCCCTTCACCCCGGCCACGGGGCCACGGCTGCTGGTTGCCGCCAACGATGGCCAGCAGGATATCAAAGTGCGCCTCATTCAGGGGGCGCTAGCGCGCGCCCAAGACGTGCATGTCTCGTCGCTGCACTGGCTCTTCACCCCCTCGCAAGACGTCGTCTTGCTCGAGCGTCTTGGTCACATGCGCCGTACCGGCTGCCAGTTTCACTGGCACAATCGAGACTATCAAACTTTCGACGAGTTCCTAAGAGGATTCTCATCCGCAAAGCGCAAAAAGGTGAAACAAGAACGGCGTTATGTGCGAGAGGCCGGTGTGACCATTGACTTCCTGGTTGGCGACGCCGTTACACCGAAGCATTGGGATATCTTCTATCAATTCTACCTCTCGACTATCCAGAATTACGGTGCGATCCGCTATCTTTCGCGCGAGTTCTTTTGCCAGCTCGGCGCGGCCATGGCCAAGGACGTCGTGCTCGTGTTGGCGCGTCAGGACGACAGCTACATCGCCGGTGCCCTCAATTTACGCGGTGTCGATACTCTATATGGCCGTTACTGGGGAAACCATAAGTATATCAAGGGTTTGCACTTCGAGGTCTGCTATTATTCAGCAATGGAGTATTGCATTGAGCACGGCATTAAGCGCTTTGAGGCAGGCGCCCAAGGGGAACACAAAATCGCGCGCGGCTTTGTGCCGACCACGACCTACTCCGCGCACTGGCTAAGTCATCCGCAATTCGGTCGCGCGGTGGCTGACTTCCTGGCACACGAACGAGATGGAATAAAATACTATATCGATGAGCTGAACGAACATTCGCCCTTTAAACAACATGGCTAAGTACGTAACTGCGTTTTGCTTAAGTTTAATCGGGCCGCTTCGCATTCGCGGTCCTATCACAACCGAGTGACGGCCTGGCATGTTTATACTCCCGTCTGATTCAGATGATTTGCGCTTCCCGCCAGTCGAGTTGGCATCACCTGAAGGGTTGCTGGCCATTGGTGGCGACCTCCGCCGTGAGCGTTTACTCCAGGCCTACCGGCACGGGATCTTCCCTTGGTATAACGAGGGACAACCGATCTTGTGGTGGTCGCCGGACCCGCGGGCGATCCTTCTGCCCTCGGAACTCAAGGTTTCACGCAGCCTCAAAAAAACATTACGCAAGGGCGATTATCGCGTTACCTTCGATACAGAGTTCGCAGCCGTCATCCGGGCGTGCGCGGAGCCGCGTGAGCAAAGCCCGGAAGGCGGTACCTGGATCACGCCGGAAATGAACGAGGCCTACTGTCACCTGCATGAGCAGGGATATGCGCACTCGGTCGAGACATGGGCCCGCGGGCAACTGATCGGGGGGCTTTACGGTGTCGCTTTGGGCGCGGCCTTCTTTGGCGAATCGATGTTCAGCCGCCGAGTTGACGCCTCCAAAGTTGCGTTCGTTTACCTCGTGAAGCAACTCGATGCCTGGGGGTACGACTTCATTGACTGCCAGTTGCCGTCCGCACACCTGACGAGCCTCGGGACGAAGGAAATCCGGCGCCGAGACTTTCTGCAAATGCTCGATCGTGCGCTGTCCCGACCTGGTCGGCCAGGTCCATGGGACCTTGCGCCTGACATTGAGGTCACTCTAGCCGGAGAAACGTGATCATATGACGATTCGTTTGAAAGAACCGGCACTGTTTACCTCAATTCCCCACCCCTGCAGCTATCTGCCTGGGCGTGTGGCGACGACCCTATTTATCGACCCACAACAGCGCCTTAATGGGCCGGTTTTCGCACATTTCGCCCGCCACGGGTTTCGACGCAGCGGCGATTTCGTGTACCGTCCATGTTGCCAAGACTGTTCCGCTTGCGTACCGGTGCGTATCCCGGTAGACGCGTTTACAGCCAGTCGCTCACAAAGGCGCACATGCAATAAGAACCGAGATCTGACCGTACGGCGGAGCACCGCCGCATTCAAGGCGGAGCATTTCGAGTTGTACCTGCGCTACCAACGTTCGCGCCACGCGGGCGGCGGCATGGATGAGCGTGACCCGGACAAGTACCTCAAGTTCTTAGTCACCCGGCACGTGCAGACGCAATTCTACGAGTTGCGGCTTGGCGAACGATTGGTCGCGGTGACCGTGGCCGATGTGCTTCCGGACGCACTCTCGGCTGTCTATACGTTTTTCGATCCGCAAGAAAGCCGGCGCAGTCTCGGTGTGTTTGCAATTCTCTTGCAGATTCAAGAAGCGCAGTGGTTGGGGCTGCCGTGGTTGTACTTGGGGTACTGGATCAAGGAAAGTCGCAAAATGAACTACAAGTGCAACTTCCGCCCGCTCGAGGCCTACCGCAACGGGCGCTGGTCGTTGCTTGAAGAGTCCGCGCTTACTTGAGAAAGCTGGCCAGCGCTTTACGGCCAGAGACGTATGCGGCATCATACGCCGCCAAGTTTGATGCGAAGATACCGCATTAGACGCGACTGGATCTGTTAAGCAGAGACAAATAGTGGCCAAAGAAGAACATATCGAAATGGAAGGAACCATTATCGAGACCCTTCCAAATACGTTGTTCCGGGTCAAGCTGGAAAACGGACACGTCATCACTGCGCACATCTCTGGAAAGATGCGAAAACACTATATCCGCATCCTTACGGGTGACCGCGTGACGGTACAGTTGACCCCCTATGACCTCAGCAAGGGGCGCATCGTCTACCGCGTACGATAACGACAGCGGCTAGCGGCACACCCAAATAGAGACAGGCCAGTCCCATCGGGAAAGGCTCACCCTGCTGAGTCGTTCGATCCCTGTCGGAGGTTTAGCTGGGGTTCTGAATATCGAAGATGAGCTCGCCCTTCTTCGCCGACACCTTCACGTGCCCGCCATGAGCGAGCCTGCCAAACAGGAGCTCGTCGGCCAGGGGTTTCTTGATCCTCTCCTGGATGAGGCGTGCCATCGGGCGAGCGCCCATGACCGGGTCGTGTCCATGCGTAGCGAGCCATTTGCGCGCGGCGGCCTCCAGTTCAATGGTAACGTGTCTGTCGGCTAGCTGCGCTTCCAGTTCCAGTATGAATTTGTCGACCACGTGCCCGATGGTTTCCTCATCTAACGACTTGAAGTGAATGATCGCATCCAGGCGGTTGCGAAACTCAGGGTTGAACATGCGGTTGATATCTTGCATCTCGTCACCGCTGTGATCCTGGCGCGTAAAGCCCATACTGGCGCGGCCCAGACGCTCGGCCCCGGCATTGGTCGTCATCACCAGAATCACATTGCGGAAATCCGATTTGCGACCGTTGTTGTCGGTCAGCGTACCGTGGTCCATCACCTGCAGTAACAGATTAAACACATCCGGGTGCGCTTTCTCGATCTCGTCCAGGAGCAGCACTGCGTGCGGGTGTTTGTTGACGGCCTCGGTCAAGAGCCCCCCCTGGTCGAAACCGACATAGCCAGGGGGTGCGCCGATCAGGCGTGAAACCGTATGTCGTTCCATATACTCCGACATATCAAAGCGGATCAACTCGACACCCATGACTTGTGCGAGTTGCCGCGTGACCTCGGTCTTACCGACACCTGTGGGGCCCGAGAACAGATAATTACCAACCGGCTTTTCCGGCTGCCCAAGGCCCGTCCGTGAAAGCTTAATCGAGGTCGCCAATGCCTCAATCGCTTCGTCCTGACCGAACACCACCATTTTCAGATCGCGTTCCAGATTACGCAGCGCGTCGCGATCCGACGTGGAAACGCTCTTTGGCGGAATGCGTGCCATCTTGGCAATGATGCTTTCGACGTCGTGAACACCGATGGTCTTCTTCCGTTTGCTTGCCGGCAACAGATGCAGGCTCGCACCGGCTTCATCAATCACATCGATCGCCTTGTCTGGCAGATACCGATCGTTAATGTAGCGGTGCGATAACTCCACGGCACTGCGCAAAGCCTGATGCGTATACTTCACCTGGTGATGTTCTTCGAACCGACTCTTGAGGCCACGCAGGATCTGCACCGTCTCGTCTATCGAGGGTTCGGTCACGTCGATCTTTTGAAAACGTCGGGACAGTGCGCGGTCCTTCTCGAATATATTGCGGTACTCGTTATACGTGGTAGAACCGATGCACTTGAGGTCTCCCGATTGCAGCACCGGCTTAAGCAGATTGGATGCATCCATGGCACCACCCGAGGCCGCGCCGGCACCGATCACAGTATGGATCTCATCAATAAACAGGATGGCGTGCTGCTCCTTCTTGAGTTGCTGCAACACGGCCTTTAGGCGCTTCTCGAAATCCCCGCGGTACTTAGTCCCGGCCAGCAAGGCACCCATATCAAGCGCATAGATGTTACTCGCTTCCAATACTTCAGGAACTTCGCTATCGACGATCTTCTTCGCGAGGCCTTCGGCGATCGCGGTCTTGCCGACGCCCGATTCACCTACGTATAACGGATTGTTCTTGCGCCGCCGGCACAAGACCTGGATCGTGCGCTCGACTTCCTTCTCGCGTCCGATCAACGGATCAATCTTACCCTGGCGCGCCTGTTCATTGAGGTGGACCGCAAAAACGTCCAGCGGGCTGCGTTCGGGCGCCGGTGTCCCATCGTCGGGCTCCTCCGCAGATGGAAGTTCCCCCTGACCTTCCTCCGGCACCTTGGAGATGCCGTGGGAGATATAGTTCACGACATCAAAGCGCGTGATATTCTGCTTATAAAGGAAGTAAACAGCATGCGACTCTTTCTCCGCCAGTATCGCGACCAAGACATTGGCTCCGGTCACCTCTCTCTTACCAGCCCCCTGCACATGCAACACCGCCCGCTGAATCACTCGTTGAAAACCAAGCGTCGGATGGGTGTCGATCTCGCTGCCCGCCGGTAGCGTCGGCACGTTTTCTTCAAGAAACTCGTTGAGATTTCGGCGCAGCTCGCCGATGTCACCGCCACAGGCACGCAGCACCCGCGCCGCTGTTGGATTGTCCAACAGGGCGTTGAGCAAATGCTCCACTGTTATGTATTCGTGCCGTTTCTCGCGTGCGCCCTGGAAAGCGGCGTTCAGCGAGGTCTCTAACTCCGACGATAACATCAAAAATCTCCGCGGTTGCTACCTATGCAGGCTCCATGGTGCACTGCAACGGGTGCCGATTCTCGCGCGCACAGGTCATAACCTGCTTCACCTTCGTCTCCGCGATGTCGCGAGTGTACACGCCACACACGCCGATGCCCTTCTGGTGGACGTGCAACATAATTCGCGTCGCCTCCGTACGGGTCTTACGGAAAAATCGCTCCAAGATCACCACCACGAACTCCATAGGAGTATAGTCATCATTCAGTAAGATAACTTTATATAGGTCCGGCTTTTTAAGCTTAGGTCTGGCTTCTTGGACGGGAAGACCGTCAAGGGGCTGCGGGTGTTTAACGCTCATGGTCGTAAGAATACTCGATTTTGCTTGCCTTCCGAATCGCTCATTTTGCGGCCCACAGATAAAATTTCAACCCTAAAATTATGGCATGAATTTTGAGACTCTACGCTCGCCCTGATATGCTTTTTTGGGCTAATTTCCATTCAGATGACTTGACTTAGATAAAAAAAGAAGGATCATGATTGTACCCGCGTGGTAACGAAATCGCGGGATTCATATAACCAACGTGCGGTAGAGCCAGTGTCGCACGCTAGCAGTACTAGGGGGATGGGTATGGCAACAGGAACTGTAAAGTGGTTCAACGCCAGCAAAGGGTATGGATTTATTATTCCCAACGATGGCGGCTCCGATGTTTTTGCGCATTTCTCGGCTATTCAAATGGAAGGCTATAAATCCCTGAAGCAGGGACAACAGGTGGAGTATGATGTTCAGGACGGCCCTAAGGGCCCACAAGCTTCGAACATTCGGACCGTTTCCGAGTAGGCATTACGCCGACCGGTTTTGTTTTTACAAGACCCGGCGTTAGCCGGGTTTTTTCTGCACTAATACGGGGCGTATCGTCACCCGCCCGAGACATGTCCATCCTATGAATGCAGCAGACACAAAGCACGTCTTCGTTGGACTATCCGGCGGCGTCGACTCTGCTGTGGCCGCGCTGCTGCTGCAGCGGCGGGGATATCGCGTCACCGCCTTGTTCATGAAGAATTGGGAAGAGGATGACGATAGGGATTATTGCGCCGCCGCTGAGGACTACAGGATCGCCAGCGGCGTCTGTGAGCGATTGGAGATTCCGCTCCTCGGCATCAACTTCTCCGCCGAGTACTGGGACCTTGTCTTTAGCCGCTTTCTCAGCGAGCTCGCGGCCGGACGCACGCCCAACCCGGATGTCCTATGCAACAGGGAAATCAAGTTCAGGGCCTTTTTGGACTACGCGCGGGCTAAGGGTGCAGACCTTATCGCCACTGGCCATTACGCGCGCGTCGCCCACGCCGATGGCCGTTACCAGTTGCTCAAGGGGTGCGACACCAACAAGGACCAAAGCTATTTTCTCTACACGCTCGGCCAACGCGAACTCGCGAGGATTGAATTCCCTCTTGGCGGTTTAGAGAAACTCCAGGTGCGCACGTTAGCACGTCAGGCCGGGCTGCCGAATTACGCACGAAAAGACAGCACCGGGATCTGCTTTATCGGCGAGCGCCCGTTTAAGGCGTTCTTGCACCGCTACTTACCGCGTCGTCCGGGCGAGATCCGGGCGCTGACGGGTGAAACCAAAGGCGAACACGATGGCGTCATGTATTACACCATCGGCCAACGCCACGGGCTGAGCATCGGTGGCCGCGGGGAACCGTGGTTTGTAGCTGACAAGGACCCAGCGCGAAACATCCTCTATGTGGTACAGGGACATAACCACCCGGCGCTTTTCAGCACGGCATTGGGGGCGGATAGCGTCCATTGGGTGGCCGGATCAGCTCCCGCGTTGCCGCTCGCCTGTCGTGCCAAGATCCGTTATCGTCAGACCGAAGCGGCCTGCCTGATCGAAAGAGGACCGGCGGACACTCTGCAACTCACCTTTTCGCATGCGCAACGCGCGGTCACGGCCGGTCAGTCAGTCGTGTTCTACCGCGGCGATGCGTGTCTAGGCGGCGGGATCATTACCCGTGCGTTCAGACATAAGGCAGCGCTGGGGGTGAGTAGCGCGCGCACAGCCGAACCGGCCGCTCAGTTTTAAAAACCAGGCCGATAATTGCACACGTCGTGGTAAGGGTACATCTCTCCCATTGGCAGGTGGCTGCAAGAACTGGTAATATCTTACTAGAAGCGCAGCTGTGACCATCCTCTCCGTCAACCAAATCATCGAGTTTCTGGAAACCCAAAAGGGTCGCCTGCCCAGGATCGCCAAAGAGGCTGGTCTCGGCTTGGAGTGGTTGCGAAAACTGGTGGCGGGGCACATCCATGATCCCGGGGCCAGCAAGATCGAAAAGCTGCGTGAGTACATAAACCATCAGCCCGGCCGCCAAACTGAACTCGATCGCGCAAGCCTCGCCGCCTTATCACCGCTGGACGGGCGCTACCGGCAAAAGGTCGCGCTACTCGCTCCCATTTTCAGCGAGTTTGGATTAATACGCAATCGTGTCCACGTAGAAGTGGCGTGGCTAATGTGGCTCGCGCAGCATCCGCAAATCAAGGAGGTACTAGCGCTTTCTCCAGCGGCCGCTGCGAAGCTAACCAACATCGCCGACGGTTTCTCGGAACGCGACGCGTTTCGGATAAAGCAGCTCGAGAGTGAGATCAATCACGACGTCAAGGCGGTGGAATATTTTCTCAGGGAAAAGATCTGTGACACGGCTGAGCTCGACGCGGCTAAAGAATTCGTTCACTTCGCGTGTACATCGGAGGACATCAACAACCTCGCCTATGGACTGATGCTGATCGAGGCGCGTGCCGACATTCTGCTGCCGCGCATGGATCAGCTCGTCGCGACGCTGGAAGACCTTGCAGAGCGTCACGCAGACCAACCGATGCTCGGGCGAACCCATGGGCAGCCGGCGTCCCCGACGACACTTGGCAAAGAAATAGCAAATGTGGCCGTGCGTCTGCGGCGCCAGCGACAGCAGCTGGCGGCGGTCAAAATCATGGGCAAATTTAACGGTGCCGTGGGCAACTACAATGCCCACGTCGTCGCCTACCCGGATATCGATTGGCCAGCAGTGACCAAGGCTTTCGTGAAACAGCTGGGGTTGAGCTGGAACCCTTATACCACCCAGATTGAACCGCACGACTACATGGCCGAGCTGTTCCATACGCTTAGCCGATTCAACACGGCGTTGATTGATTTCAACCGCGACGCCTGGTCATACATATCACTCGGTTACTTCAAACAGAAGATACGGACGGGTGACGTTGGTTCATCGACAATGCCGCATAAGGTTAACCCCATCGACTTTGAGAACTCCGAAGGCAATCTCGGGCTCGCGAATACGCTGCTCGGTCATCTCGCCGACAAGCTCCCGATAAGTCGCTGGCAGCGCGATCTCACCGACTCTACTGTCTTGCGCAATATCGGTGTTGCCTTCGGCTACTGCGTGCTTGCTTATGATTCGTGCCTAAACGGGCTCAACAAGATTGACGCTGACCCAGAGCGTCTTGCGCGAGATCTGGACAACAGCTGGGAGGTGTTGGCGGAGGCCATTCAGACTGTCTTACGCCGCCACGGCGTCGAGCAGCCCTATGAGAAGCTCAAGCATTATTCGCGCGGTAAGACGGACATCAACCGTGAGTCACTGCGGCGATTCATCGACTCTCTAGATATACCAGCAAACGCCAAACAGGGGTTACTCGCGTTGCGGCCAGCAAATTATACGGGCAATGCCGCTACCCTGGCCGCGGGGGTGCGTAAACAAGACGACTGATCGGGGGGCTGCCCGTCTGCCAAAAAAACGCCCGTCATGGTTGGCAGGCGTTCACTGGTTTTAGCTATCATCGCTTACGCCTGAGACTCGCCTTTTTTCTAACCCTCTTTTTGACACCTGTCTTGCGCGCAGGTGCTCGACGCACCACCTTCGTGCTGCTTTCCGTGTGCGGCCGCCGCGATGGTCGCGGACGCCGCCTTGCGCGAACCGAGGAACCGGTGGCCGAAGAGGCTGGCTTCTGGATCATCGAGAAGAACAATATCGCCGCGACCGACAAAGTGATAACCAGACTGAAAAAGGTCACCGGATTCTGTGGCATCCCATCGCTGAGAAACATGTGATAAGCCGCCACCAGGCCGAGAAACGCCATAGCCGTAACCGAGGCGTAAACCAGTTCCTTTATCGGGTTCACGACTCCGATGATAAACAGGACAACAAACGCTAACATGGACGCACCAAGCATTGAGTTCGCGACCGCGTCGTACGGTCCCGTGCTCAGTAGTGGGTGGACCTCGTTTTGCCCCATAAACAAGGCCAGCGCCCATAGCAAGAACAGAACTGCTGCAATCAACAGGTTCACTTGAATATGCACCTTCATTTACCGTATCTCCTGGTTGTTAGCGCGAATCCCTAGCTATACTTATTAGTACAACAAATATACAGACACAATCCACCTGACAATAGACTTCGCGTGGAGAATGTAATGGCAACCGGCGAACGAGCATCAACCGGAAAGCGCGATCAACACTTGCGTATCCATGGCCGTGGTGAGGCTCAGGAGATTATCGCCGGCATGCTGGCGCAAGCGCGACACAAGGTCTCCATATTTTCGCCGACGCTCGATGGTTATCTCTTTAACACCGCACCTATTGCTAAGGCGTTGGCCAGCTTCGCCGCCGCCCACCGCAAGAACCTGGTGCGTTTTCTGATCGAAGACGTCGACCAGTCGCTGCACCATAATGCCCGCATAGTCGAGTTATGTCGGCGACTGAGCGACTTCATCAAGATACGTGCAGTAGATGAGGACCATGCTGGCCTACAGGAGATGTTCCTGATCATCGACGACAATGCGTACCTGCACCAGCCGGATACGCAGAAACAGGACTACATTGCGGGCTTCGAGGGCACGCGTAAGGCCAAGCATTTCGCAAATCAACATGAGCATATGTGGGAATGCAGTCTAGCGATAACCGCGATCCATAAACTGGGGCTTTGAGATATTCCGGTTTGGCTATGCGGCTGGGGAAACTCAACATCGGACGCTGCTTGGCGCTCGCCGTTGCGCTCTTATGGGGATGTACACACCAACCGGTTCAGGGTCCGTCAGCACCGTCTGACGCGGGCTTCTTGGCAGCACGCTATGCGATTACCATGGTGGGAACTCCTTACCGCTACGGCGGCAACACGCCCGGGGGGTTCGACTGCAGCGGGCTCGTGCACTACAGCTACGCGCGCGCCGGCTTCACTGTACCGCGCACTACCCGCCAACAGCGCAAATACTCCCGGCGGGTAGTTCGGAACGAACTCAGGCCTGGCGACCTGCTCTTCTTCAATCAAAACGGCAAACACGCATCACACGTGGGACTCTACATCGGTGATAGCCGGTTCGTGCACGCGCCGTCATCCGGGAAACATGTGTACGTCTCTATGATCACCAGCCGTTACTGGCGCCGCCACTTCACGGAAGCCAGACGCTTCCATCTCGAGCGGTAACGTGCACTGTAGCCGCAAACATTCGCATCGGTCAGTCCATTCCGTACGTACAACCGTTTCTCGTCTTATCGCACAAGCACCTTGGTCTCCAGGCGAACGTCGCTTATCAGAACGTGACGACTGGTTTCGAGGTACTACCGCACCTGTGCGGGGAGCAAGTGGAAATTGAGATCACGCCAAAGTTGTCGTTCCATACGGGACATGTGATTCAGCCAGTCAGGTTTCATGAACTGCACCACGGTGCTCGTCGACATCGGCAGGTGACCTGAGGAGCGTGCTTGTAACCAAAAACGCGGTTACGCACGCCATCCTGATCAATGGCGCCACCTTGGCAAGTGAGGCCTACTCCATTATGTTGAAGGTGGAATAGCCGAACGCAACCACGCACCGACAGTACCCCAAGCCTTACCGAAAGCAAGTCGAGACCGCACGCAACCGCGCTACGGATACGCCGCGCCGCGTGCGGACACTTCGCTCCAGTGGGTAAGACCTGTCATTGGTGCCGATGCTGCGCAAACCCACGCGACAGGACGATAACTATTTACCGTCCACCGACTTGCTTGCCAATAGCTCATGCCGCAAGGTTATTGTTTCGAGAATGACATACGACACTGTTGCGCCGACGGGTCCATCAAACAAAGCTTCAAAGTTGCAACCCAAGATTAAAACGCGTAGCCTATCGACATGATCGGAGTACCACCCCCCACACCTGAAAACGTAGAACACCAATCCTATCTCTTTAGTGAGAACGCCTACTATATCGAAGAGCTGTATGCACGTTACCTGCAAGACGCCAACGCCGTCAGCGAGCCGTGGCGCACGTGTTTTGATGCGATTCAAGACGGTCGCCCGGACGCGCGCGCGCGCGAGGCGGCGGCAGCGGCGGCGACACGTCGACCCGAGACGAGTTGGCCCGCACCCGACAAGGCTCCTTCCATTTCACTCAGCACCGATGCACTTAAGCAGGCGGCGGTCCTGCGTTTGATCAACGTCTACCGGGTGCGGGGACACCAACAGGCCGCTATCGACCCGCTACGGCTTCGACCACGCCCCATTGTGCCGGACCTCGATCCGGCATATCACAACCTCGGTGAAGACGACATGGCTACCGTCTTCTATACGGACGCCCGCACCGTAGGCCTGCGCTACCAGCAGAGCGGCTCACTCGCGCTGGCTGCCTCTGATCGGTTGCCCTTGAGGAAGATCATCGAGCATGCTCGGCAGATCTATTGCGGGTCCGTTGGCAGCGAATACATGTACATGACGGACAGCGAACAGAAACGTTGGATTCAGGATCGCCTCGAGCGCACCCTCGGCAAGCCCAAGTATGCACCCGAGGCCCGCCGGCGGACCCTCGAGCGCGTCACTGCCGCCGAGGGGCTGGAGAAATATCTGCATACCAAGTACGTCGGGCAGAAGCGATTTTCGCTAGAGGGCGCGGAAAGCCTGATCGCGTTGCTGGACGAACTCGTCCAACGAGCCGGCACACAAAAAGTCAAGGAGATCGTGCTTGGCATGGCCCATCGCGGACGGCTTAATGTGCTCGTCAATATTCTAGGCAAGTCGCCGAAGGAGCTGTTCCTCGAATTTGAGGGTAAGTACGCGCTTAACGAGCAGAACGCTTCGGGCGATGTCAAGTACCATCAGGGGTTCTCGTCGGACATCGACACGCCAGGCGGACCCGTACACCTAGCGCTGGCGTTTAATCCCTCGCACCTGGAAATCGTTGACCCGATGGTCGAGGGCTCGGTGAGAGCGCGCCAGCGACGCCGCGACGACCGCGTCGGTAACGAAGTCCTGGCGGTGCTGGTTCACGGGGATGCGGCGTTCGCGGGGCAAGGTGTCGTGATGGAAACGTTCAACATGTCCCAGGCACGAGGCTTCGCCACCGGTGGGACGGTGCACATCGTCATCAATAACCAAATCGGCTTCACCACGAGCAATCCCCTCGATTCTCGCTCAACCCTGTACTGCACAGAGGTGGCAAAGATGGTGCAGGCACCCATCTTTCACGTAAATGGCGATGATCCGGAGGCGGTCGTCTTCGTCACGCAGCTGGCACTCGACTTCCGCACCGCGTTCAAGAAGGACGTCGTCATCGACATGGTCTGCTACCGTCGCCATGGGCACAACGAAGCCGATGAGCCGGCTGCCACCCAACCCATGATGTACAAGAAGATCAAGGCCCACCCAATGGTGCGCAAGATCTACGCGGAGCGGCTCGTGCAAGAAGGCGTGGTTTCCCAAGAGCAGGCAGCGAAGATGGTGAGTGGTTACCGCGACGCGCTAGACGAGGGGCAGGTCGTCGCGCGTCAGATCTTGACGGGTATTCATAATAAGTATCACGTCGACTGGACGCCTTACAAAGACGTGCCTTGGACCCACCCTGTCGATACCGCCGTGCCAATCGACGGGCTGCGCGAGATTGCCGAGCAATTGAATCGGGTGTCCGAGGGTTTCGAATTGCACCCGCGCGTCGCCAGGATCTTGCACGATCGTCGTAAGATGGCTGCCGGTGGGCATCCTATCGACTGGGGTTTCGCCGAGACTCTGGCGTACGGCACCTTGATACGCGACGGCTATTCGGTCCGGCTATGCGGCCAGGACTCAGGGCGCGGTACCTTCTTTCATCGCCACTCCGTACTCCACAACCAGAAAGATGGAGACACCGACACTCCATTGCGTCGCCTGGGAAATGGTAAAGCCAACTTTGTGGTGATCGACTCACTACTGTCCGAGGAGGCGGTCCTCGGTTTTGAATACGGCTACGCCACCGCGGAACCCAGCACGCTGGTGATCTGGGAAGCCCAATTTGGCGATTTCGTCAACGGCGCCCAGGTCGTTATCGATCAGTTCATCAGCAGCGGCGACGCCAAATGGGGACGCTGCTGCGGGTTGACTCTATTTCTACCCCATGGCTACGAGGGTCAGGGACCTGAACACTCATCGGCCAGGCTCGAGCGCTTTATGCAATTGTGCGCCGAACACAATATTCAGGTATGCATGCCGACAACACCGGCGCAGATGTTTCACATGCTGCGACGGCAGATGCTGCGCCCTTTCCGCCGACCGCTGATCGTAATGACCCCGAAGAGCCTGCTGCGCCACAAACTGTCAACATCCACGTTGGAGGATCTATCAGGCGGCGAGTTTCAGACCGTGATCGGCGAAATCGATCCGTCGACAGCGAAAGCGGTGCAACGCGTTATCCTCTGTGGTGGCAAGGTGTACTACGATCTCGTGGAAGAGCGGCGGTCGCGTGAGCTCGAGAAAGTTGCGATCATTCGCATTGAGCAGCTGCATCCGTTTCCACGCGAACAGCTGTCCGCCGAGCTCAAGCGCTACCGACAGGCCAAGGAGATCGTCTGGTGCCAGGAGGAATCACAGAATCAAGGAGCCTGGTATCAGATTCAGCACCACGTGCGTGCCTGCATGCTCTCTGGACAAAACCTACACTATGCAGGTCGGGCCGCTTCGGCCTCCCCGGCCGTGGGTCACTTCCCGTTGCACGTCGAGCAGCAGACGGCGCTCGTCAATGACGCGCTGACGATCACTGCAGTTAAACTCAAGCGACAAGCATAAACAAGCACAACAGACAAATATAATCAGCAAGCCGAAAGGAATAACAAAGGTTAGATGCGTATTGAAGTAAAATCTCCCACTCTGCCGGAATCCATCGCCGAGGCCACGCTGCTCAGTTGGCATAAGAGCACCGGTGATAGCGTGACGCGCGATGAGAACCTCGTCGATATCGAGACCGAAAAGGTCGTGCTGGAGGTACCGGCACCGCAAGACGGTATTCTGCAAGAAGTCCTGAAGCGCGACGGCGACGTGGTGGGCAGCGATGAACCCATCGCGGTCATCGAGACGGGCGCTGGTGCGGCCGCATCGACAGGCGAGCAACGCGAAGCCAAGCAGACAGCTCCCGAACCGGCAACGCAAACCGAAGACCAAGACAAACCGGTGACCGAACCTGCAGCCGCAACAGCACAAGCTGCCTTGAGTCCGGCGGTGCGCCGCTTGCTGGCCGAGCATGATTTGGAACCCACCGAGGTCCCTGCCACGGGCAAGGGTGGCCGCCTCACCAAGGAAGATGTGCTCACCTACCTGAAGAGCGGCGAGATGCCGAGACCCGCCCCTGAGCCGGCGAAGCTGCAAGCACCGGCCACAGAACCCGCGGCGGCACCCGAGTCGGCTGTCGCACGTCGGGACACCGATGAACGGTGCGAACGGCGAGTGCCGATGACGCGGCTACGGGCCACCATCGCCGAACGGCTGCTGCACGCGCAACAGACGGCTGCGCTGCTGACCACCTTCAACGAGGTCAATATGCAGGCGGTGATGGCGCTACGCCAAAAGTATCGTGAGCGCTTCGAGAAAGAGCACCGAGTCAGACTCGGCTTCATGTCGTTCTTCGTGAAGGCCTGCGTGCAGTCGCTCAAACAGTTTCCCGTAATTAACGCTTCGGTCGACGGCAAGGACATCATTTATCACGACTATTACGATATCGGTATCGCCGTCGCTGGATCGCGTGGATTGGTAGTGCCAGTCTTGCGCGATACCGATCGTATAAGTTTTGCCGATATCGAAACGCGTATTACCGAGTTCGGCAAAAAGGCAGCCGACGGCAACCTGGCGATGGAAGACCTCACGGGTGGCACGTTTACGATTACCAATGGCGGCGTGTTCGGTTCGCTGGTCTCGACACCGCTCGTTAATCCTCCGCAGAGCGCCATTCTCGGGATGCACAAAATACAGCAGCGGCCGATCGCCGAGGATAACGAGGTCCGTATCCAACCTATGATGTACCTCGCACTCACCTACGACCACCGCATTATTGACGGACGCGAAGCGGTGCAGTTCCTCGTCAGCATTAAGGACGCGTTGGAGGACCCCGCGCGTTTGTTACTCCAAATATAACCAGGTTCCACGATTAAGCCCGTCTTTCAACGCAAAGGACGCAGAGATCGCGGAGCGTGTTTCTTAAGATCGCAGGGGATACACTCTTTGCGTACTCCGCGTCTCCGCGTTCTCTGCGTTTGACTTCGAGTTTCCAAACGAGTATTGGCTCAGAGCAGCAACGTAATAAGTCAATAAATAAGAGTCACTAAGAACCGCTGTCAAGCTCCACTAACAGGGGGGACTATGGCCAAAAGCTACGATGTCGTGGTAATCGGTGCTGGACCTGCCGGGTACGTGGCGGCCATCCGTTGTGCGCAGCTTGGGCTTCGTACGGCATGCGTCGACGAATGGATCAATAAGAAGGGTAAACCCGCACTCGGCGGTACTTGCCTGAATGTGGGATGCATTCCCTCTAAAGATCTCCTGCAGGCATCGGAAAACTACCACCGTCTACAACACCAGTTCCAGGCCTACGGGATCCGCGTGCAAAAAGCCAGCATTGACGTGCCCACCATGATTGCGCATAAAGACGGCATCGTCCAAGGCCTTACCGATGGTGTAGCCACGTTGTTTCGGGCAAATAAGATTGCACATGTGCACGGCCATGGACGCCTGTTGAACGGCACGCGTGTAGAAATTACCGACCCTAAATCAGACAAACGCAAGGGAATCGTTGAGACGTCACATGTGATCCTCGCGAGTGGCTCCGAACCCCTCACGATCGGCGAGGCACCGATGGATGGGAAGCGCATTGTGGATTCCGCAGGAGCACTAGAGTTCTTAGAGGTGCCCAAGCGGCTCGGCATCATCGGTGCAGGTGTAATCGGGCTTGAGGTCGGCAGTGTGTGGCGTCGTCTCGGGGCGGAGGTGGTGCTACTCGAGGCGCTCGATACCTTCTTGCCCGCAGTCGACCAACAGCTGGCTAAAGAAGCACTGAGACAATTCACCCGCCAGGGCCTCGACATTCGCCTTGGTGCACGTGTCGTCTCCAGCCGTGCCATCCAAAAGCAGGTTACGGTGCACTACCAAAACCGAGAGGGGGAACATGATCTACGGGTAGATCGGCTGGTCGTGGCAGTCGGCCGCCGCCCGAAAACCGAAGACCTGTTCAGCCCCGAATCTGGTCTGGCGTTGGATGAGAGAGGATTCATCGACATCAACGAACAATGCCGCACGAACTTGCCCAATGTGTATGCCATCGGTGACGTGGTGCGTGGCCCCATGCTTGCGCACAAGGGCTCAGAAGAAGGTATCGCAGTGGCGGAGATGATCGCAGGCGGCAACACGCATGTGAACTATGACACGATTCCTTGGGTGATTTACACCTCGCCGGAGATCGCGTGGGTGGGACAGACCGAACAGACGCTAAAAGAAGCCGGCGAGCCCTACAGAGCGGGCGTGTTCCCGTTCGCTGCCAATGGGCGTGCGCGGGCACTGGAGGAACCCGTCGGTATGGTCAAGCTTATCGCCCATGAACAGACCGACCGCATATTGGGGGTACACGTCATCGGTCCGTTGGCGTCGGAGCTGATTGCGGAAGCGGTTCTGGCCATGGAATATTCCGCCAGCGCGGAGGACCTTGCGCGCACCGTACATGCCCATCCAACGTTGTCGGAGGCAGTACACGAAGCGGCCCTGGCAGTTGACAAAAGGGCGCTGCACAGGGCGCACTAATTAAGGCTCAGCGCCATCCCCGACAACCTTGTCTATACTCCTTTAATGTGCCCCCCGCCCCGCGTCTGGCGGGGTGCGCGCGCTTAGCGCCCGTGAGGCCACCGGTTCTTGACAATGAGCGTCTCGGCCCTGCCCTGGAACGGCGTAGGGGATCGTCAAAGCCCCTCATGTGCAGCCGAAAGCCGAGGCGAATGAAGCTCGAGCGAACCCAGGCGCGGAGGCTGACTCATTGGCACAGTACTTGCTGGTTCAAGCAATATGCACGTCTACCAATAAGTAACTCGTCAAGAAGTCTCAAAGCGAGCAGTAACTTGAGCATTTTTTCGAAAGACTGTCCCCAGTGTGGAGAAACCAACGCCGCGTACGCGGTGAGCTGTCGCTGCGGCTTCGCGTTCAACAGTGCCGACGAGGACAGTGAAGGCGAGGCCGATGCGAAACTCAGTCTGCAAGAAGAAAAGCTCTATCAGGAATATCTGGCCGCGCGCGCACAACAGGCCGCGACAGCGGCCTACGACGCGGCCAGACTGGCCGCCGCCCAGCCGGGTAACAACCTAAAGGTCAAAGAGGCGGAACAGGCGAACGCGACGGCTGAAGGGGCAAAGGCGGAACTCGCGGCCCACCAGGCCAAGTTGGGCGTAATTGGTAGCGGCCTGGGGGCCCCCATGGCGGCACAGGCCAGCGAGGCCGCACAAGCGGGCGACGACAAGCAAACGCCAACTCAAACCACCAAGGTCGATCACGCGCCCGTCAACAGCAAGCACACCACGGTTCCTACACCTACCGCCCCCGCCACGCCCACCCCACCAACGACGCGCACGGCCGCGGGGCGCGAAAGCGCCACAGCGCAGTCCGACAAACTCGCTGCCGCTTTGTCGTCCACGCCAATACAAAACAATGGCCCGTCCATAAAGCCCACAACGCCGGCGGCGAGCGTGCAACGCGCTGCGAAACCCGTTGGCGCGGCCCTAGCGTCCATAGCAAAGGCGGCTGATCCCGATAAGCCGAAGCCTGCGACTGCGTCGGCGCGCGCGCAAGCAACCGACAGTAGCGCAACCCCCACTGCCCCAAAGTTGAGCGCGCCGCCCTCTAAAGTCGAGGCCGGTGGGTCGCCAACGTCAGGAGCTCAAGCCGCCGATAACGACGCGAGTTCGGAACCCACGGATACTGCCGACAGGTCGCTTGGCAGCCAAGAACTGGGCGCGGACGTGAAGGCGGCTGCTGCCCGCGCCAAAAAGCTTGAAGAAATGTTAAGGGCGGCGCAGGCCAAGCGAACGGCCAAATCACGGGCGGCCGCCGCTAAGGGTGCTGAGCAGCAGGCCGCGGCGACGCAGGTGACAGCGACCGCGCGAACCGCGACCGCTGCCGAGAGAACAACAAACCCAGTCGCTACGGCAACCAATTCCACATCACCGACACTCCCGGCGATACCGAAGGAACCTCGGCCTGAACAAGCGATTGCCGAGAATCCCAAGCAAGCGGTAAAAGACGTGGACGCCAACCAAGGCGGGCCCGCAACGGAACTGATGGACTTCTTCCCACCGCCGGAACCCGTAGACACCATAGAGGCCACCGCTGAGGCTGAGTCTACCAACGATGACACGGCGCTGCCGCCGGACACCGCGTCCCCGTCGGTCGATGAGGCGATGCCAGTCGAACGCGCCGACCACTCAGTGACCGCCGACGACGCCACTAACGCGTCCGCGGCGGCGGCATCGACATCACCGGCCGCTAGCACAACAACCGATACGCACGAGGAGCTTATGGCGGCATTGCGAGCGCTCGAGTCGTGTGGGCCGGGAGCCTCGATAAACGAGGCCGCGGAGGCGGACGCGAGCACCGATGCGCCTAAAGGCGCTAATGAGACGCGGCAGGAATCGACGGCCGCGCTCGACACACTGGCCGCAGCCTTGGATCAAGAAAAACCAGCGACCTCTCCGGCGGCGACATCGGATACATCGGACAAGCAGAATATGAAGGATTGTCCAAACTGTACCGCATGGATACCGCGGGATGCACAGCAATGCGGCTGCGGATTTGCCTTCCCGGCGGCCGAAGAGAAAATGCCCTCGCTATCTTTGAGCGATTCAGACGTTGCCGCCCTTGGCAACAGTACCCAATCGTCGGGTATTACCCGCCTAAACTAACGAATGCCGCCGTGCCCGCGGCGACGAGTCACCTTTCGTTGATATAATTGTAGCTACTCCGTAACGGTGCCACCGCACCGCTGGTGCGGGTCATCACCGCGGTAGTCGCAACCTGCTGCGATCCAAGCTTTACAACGGCCCTGCTCTCCGGCACCTTACATTGTTCGTTTTCACGGAGGCCCCACAGATGTCAATGAATAGTTATGAAGAAAAAAAACAACACCTTATCCAACAACTGCGTACCCAAGAGAGTGGACCGATCCGGCTCAATAAGGCCACATCCAATCTGTTTCGCGACCGCAAGACACCCGATCATCACAAACTCGACGTCAGCGACTTCAAACAGGTGCTTGCGGTAGACCCCGATGGTCTGTGGCTGGAGACCGAGGGTATGACCACGTATGAAGACCTCGTGAACGCCACGTTACCCCACGGCGTGTTACCGACGGTCGTGCCGGAGCTGAAATCGATCACCATTGGTGGTGCCGTGACTGGCGTCGGTATAGAGTCATCGTCCTTCAAGTACGGGTTGGTGCATGAAACCATAATGGAAATGGAGGTACTACTGGCTGATGGTACTGTCATCGCCTGTACTCCTGACAATGAACACAAAGAATTATTCTTCGCGTTCCCCAATTCCTACGGGACGCTCGGTTACGCGCTGAAATTGAAAGTCAGGGTTGTCCCCGCAAAACGATATGTGCAGCTTAATCACATTCGTCATACAGACGCGCGCGCGTACTTCGAAGATTTGGAACGCACGTGCGACCAAGAGGTAGACTTTGTCGATGGTACTATCTTCAACCCTGATGAAATGTACATAACAACGGGCAAATTTGTCGAGCAGGTGCCCTATACCAGCGATTACACATATGAAAACATCTACTACCAATCCATTCGGCGACGTGAGGTCGACTACTTAACGACATTGGACTATGCCTGGCGTTGGGACACTGACTGGTTCTGGTGTTCAAAGCATTTCTACGCACAAAACCTGTTGGTACGCGCATTCGTGGGGAAGTCCTACCTAAATTCGGTGACCTATACGAAGATTATGCGCTGGAACACCAAATGGCGGCTCACCCACCGGATGAACCGACTGGCCGGCATCCACCGCGAGTCAGTCATACAGGATGTGGATATCCCCATCGACAAGGCACCGGCATTCTTGGATTTTTTCCGTACGGAGATAGCCATCGCACCGATTTGGATATGTCCCCTACGCGTCCACGACAAATCCGTCCGTTTCGACCTCTACCCCATGAATCCTGACACGACCTATGTCAACTTCGGCTTTTGGGACGCGAAACGCGTGCGCAGAAAGCTTCCCGCCGGTTACTACAACAGGCGCATCGAGGACAAAGTAGCGGAACTGGGTGGTATCAAGTCGTTATACTCGGATTCATACTTTTCCGCCGATGAATTCCGCGAACGATACAACGGACCCGCCTATGAACGGCTCAAGGCCAAGTACGACCCAAACGCGCGCCTAAAACATGTCTATGATAAATGTGTTCTTAAACAATAAGTTATTGCTGGATTTGAACACGCATCTGCGTGTGATCGAGTTGCTTTCGCGCCTTGACACTCGGCGCCATAAACCTCTCCCCGACATCCTCGTCGGACGCCCCAGCGGCAGCTCCCGGTTGCCCTAGTGCCGTCCCTGGCGCCAGCGCGCGCCCGCATGGGTGGCAACCGTCAGCGTAGACACACGACGGGTTTGCGCTGGGGGTGGTCAGAATCAGGCAAAAACAGCGGTTTTTTTGGCGAAATGGCCAAGATAAGGCCAACCGGCTAACGTACACGGGCGACAAACGGTGCTTGGCACGGCTTTTGTATCTGATTACAGGTGTATGAAGGGCGCTTGATGGCACAGTTCGACGAATGGGCGGCAGTCAAGCGGTGAATTCGGTTCCGCGATCCAAAGCCGCGCCCACATCAAGTTTCCCCCGCTATCAGCAGATAACCACGGAAGCACTCGCGCGCGTGCGGCCGAAAAAGCCGGCGACCGGGAGTGCCGGTGTACGGTACCAATGACCTCTGACGGCAGTATTAGTAAACCCCTGGGTAGACGGCTTGGCGACTACCAACAGTGGCGCGAGCAGTTGATCGCCAGGATCGAGAACTACCAGTCGTGGATCGAGCAACAGGGTCTCGCCGATGGCGAGTCGGATCTGCGCGTCTATGAGCTCATCGACAGCCTTAAATCCGACAAGCTCACGATTGCAATAGTAGGCGAGTTTTCACGCGGCAAAACCGAACTCATCAATGCGATCTTCTTTGCCGACCACAAACAGCGCTTGCTACCTACAGAGGCCGGCCGCACCACCATGTGTCCGACGGAGCTGCGCTTCGATGAAGACACACCACCGTCCATCAAGCTGCTGCCGATTGGCACGCGGCACGGCTCTGAGACGATCGCCGAACTAAGGCGTTCTTCCGCTTATTGGACCACACTACCGCTCGAGCTCGACTCGCCAACGAAGATAGCTAAGGCGTTTCACGAGATCGTACAATCGAGGTCCGTCAGTACAGATGAGGCCCAGTCTTTAGGCCTTTATGACCCCGATACGGCCGCTGGCAGCGAGCAAGTAAGAATCCCCGTGTGGCGTCACGCGATTATCAATTATCCGCACCCACTGCTAAAGCAGGGGCTCGTGCTGCTCGACACTCCCGGATTGAATGCCCTTGGTAGTGAACCCGAACTGACGATGAGCATGCTACCAAATGCACACGTGGTGGTTTTTGTGCTCGCTGCCGACACGGGGGTGACGAGGTCGGATCTGCAAGTGTGGCAAAACCATGTATGTGTGGCGAAGGGAGATAAGAATGAGGGGCGCATCGTGGTGCTCAATAAAATCGACACGTTGTGGGACGAGTTGCGCGGCCCCGCCGCTGTGTCGGCGAGTATATCGCGTCAGGCGCAGGAGACCGCAGCCGCGCTGGCCATGAGGAAAAGCCAGGTGCTCCCGGTGTCCGCACAGAAAGGATTGGTCGGCAAAGTCAAGGAGGACAACGAACTTGTCGAGAAAAGCGGGTTACCGGTGCTCGAGACCAAGTTGTCAGAGGACATCGTCCCCGCTAAACAAGCGCTCATCCGTGAAAAGGTCGTACAAGAAATTGGCAGTATAGTCGAAACCACCGCGGCGACGGTCGATGCAAGGCTGTCCGCGACGAACGCAGAACTCAAGGAGCTCAAAGGAATGAGTGGAAAGAATCGAGACGTTATTCAAAACATGATGGCGAAGAGACAACAGGATAAAGAAGCCTACAACAAAAAGCTGGCAAATCTTGAAAACACCCACCGCCAGCTCGGTGAGCAAGCTAAAATCCTGTTGACGTACCTGAGCATCGAAGCGTTCGATGCTCTAATCGACAAAACACGCAAGGAAATGAAGGACAGCTGGACCACGCATGGACTTAAGCGCGGGATGAAGACGTTCTTCGACGGCGCCATGCAAACAATGCGAAAGGTCCGCAAACAAACCGAACATATCAAGGGAATGGTCGAGGGGATCTATCAGCAGTTCCAGATCGAGCATGGGCTCGCCAAAATCAAGCTCGAGAGCTTCGCATTGGAGCCTTACTACCGGGAGCTTACACGCTTATACAAAGAGGCCGAGGTATTCCGCAATAGCCCGACTATGGTCATGACCGAACAGCATTTTGTGGTCAAGCGGTTTTTTATCACGTTGGTGAGCCGTGCACGTCAACTGTTCGACGAAACCAACAAAGGTAGCGAGGCATGGAGTCGTGCCATAATGGCGCCCGTGTTTGCCCGCATCCGCGAGCACGAGCTGACAATGGATCAACGCGTCGAAAATCTGAAGAAAATTAACCGGAACCTGGAAACACTCAACGGGCGCATTGCTGAGCTGGAAGCCCTCAAGCAAACGCTGGAAAGTCAACAACAAGTCAACCAGGATATCCTGAAGGGCATCAACCAGCCGTTACCAGCAAACAAAGAAATTGAGCCCGGGTGTGCGGCCACCGCCCACGGCGCGCTGTAGTCAAAGACGTGGCTGGCCTAGCGACTCTAGACACACGTCGGCGTGGGTCAATCACGCATACTCATCAACCGCCGAATAAGCTGCAGTCGTTTCGGTATGCCGAAAAGTGTCGAGATAGGTGGCGATTCTCTTATCGCTGAGCGGCTGTGGAATATCTGTCGCGGGCTCCGTCCATAAGAACGCGTCCGATAAGGCCTCAACCGTTACTGTCTTACTAGCCAGTATCTCCGCATCGATAATGCGTTTGTGGCGCGCTTCAGCCTGCCTTGCGGCACTATCGGTAACATCCCTGCTCGACTCGACCGCACGCCCGTGCGCAGACGGCGTGCGCGCAGCGCGAGTTTACATCGATCGGGTGCTAGCTATCGCTTCCGCCCAGAACGAAATTTGCAAAGAGCACAGACCGGCCATTCTAGCCGACCGCCCAACACAACCTAACTTCAACCCCAACCCCGCTGAAGTCCACAAGGTTCTTATGTCTACTTCTTAGTCTGGAAAAATGTGCTCCAGGATTGCCAACAGATGAACGGTGCGATGCGGGGGATGAACGGTTAATCTCTTGTGAAACGGCGCGTATTCTGCCGCGTGTGCTTAGGTACACCCAAACTTACACGACGACGCAACGGACATGCAACTGCGAAAAGACAGTCTACAATAGAGTGAGACATTCAAGACGCCCCGGGGTGGGCAATTTCTGAAATACGGAGGCAGTAATGAAATTGAAGGCGGAAAAAGATCCCAAAAAGTACCTGGTACTGGCGGTCTTGATCGGTGTATTCATTTGGCTCCTGATGTAACAGCGCGAACCAAACGAACCTTCGACAAGCATCACGACTCTCAAATAAGCTAATCGGCGGGGATTGTGATATCACAATCCCCGCCGTTCGTTTGCGCTTACGCTGGTGCCCAGCGAAACCATAGAAGAGTAAACATAGTACGCGGTCAAGGAACACGCGACGACGTCAGGGGCGCCCTATCCGCGAGGCGCACGCTCGACCACCGCGGCCATGGCGTCTTCTTGTGCTTCCATGCTTCGCACGAGCTGAAACTGGTTGCGGCAGCGGTCAAGATTGTGATCTGCGTGTGCGGTCTTGAAATAGATGTCTCCTTCAAGGTAATCGGTCAAGAAGCGTATTCCCGTCTCGAATGTTATGAGCTTTCCCGCAAACGGCAAGAGATCGAGCTCGCGTTCGTTGAGCACGATCGCCTGCAGATAACCCTTCACCAGTGCCTCGAATATCGGCAGCCGCATGTAGACCCGACTGAGGTCACGCGCGTCTTCGCTCGCCGGGCTCGTACTCGTGCGCACTAGATCACCGAAGTCATAGAGCACGAGCCCTGGCATGACGGTATCCAAATCGATGATGCAGAGCGCCTCGTCGCTCACTGCATCGAACAGCACGTTGTTGATCTTTGTGTCATTGTGGGTCACACGCTCAGGAAGTTCACCGCGCGCGTGAAACCCGGAAATGGTGTTAACGATTGACTCACGCTCCCGCGCGAAGTCAATCTCTTGGTGAGCGCGCGCCGCGCGCCCACACACATCTGCTTTTATCGCCTGATCCAGGTTCTGATAGCGTTTTGGCGTGTGGTGAAAGTTTGGAACCGTATCGTGCAGCCGTGGCCCGGTTAGGTCCGTCAGTAACTGTCCAAACTGCCCGAATGCCGCGGCCGCACGGTACGCCAACGCCGGCGGGCCGACAACGTTATGGATGCGTGTGCCCTCAATATACAGGTAGGTTCGCCAACAGCGGCCCGCCTGATCGAGATAATACGGCTTGCCGTCGCACCCTGGGATAAGCGTGAGCACACGACGGTCGATATCTGGCGTGCTTTCGCGCTCAAGTCTGGTATGCATGTGTCGAAGCACGCGCGCGATGTTATCCATCACGTGCTCCGGGTTAGGAAATACGTGCTGGTTGATACACTGGTGGATATAACGGATGGTGTGACCACCCTCCGTGTACGTGGCAAGGTAAGTGTCATGAATGTGGCCGCTTCTCAGTGCTACCGCATCCACGAGCCGGTCGCGTATGCTAAAGCGGTCCGCGATGCTCGAGACCGTTTCCCTTGCAGAAGAAGGCTGCTGTGAACGAGGCTTGGGTGGCCATCTTGACAACGTTGCGAAACCTTCCCCGTTGTCGCGCTGCGCGGTAGTGGGCGCCTTAGACGTTTAGTCCTCGGCGTCCCAACCAAATTCCTCGACGATGCGAAACAGATCAGTCTCGGAGACGATGCCGACCGGGGTGTTCTTGGCTTCGACGATAACGCGGCGGATCCTATTGTCCGCCATTGTCTTAGAAACCATTCGCAGCGTAAGGTTGGCCGAAACAGTGACCAACGGTTTGCTGGCGATTTCCCCTACCTTGATGTTGGCTGCCGACCTGTTAGCGCTAACAATCTTCACGACGATGTCGCGCTGCGTCATTATGCCCCATCCCCCATCACCATTCGGCTCTACCAGAATCGAGCTGATACCGTTCTCACGCATGCAGTGCATCGCATCTTCGACTGTCGCGTCGGCGGATATGCTCTTTATGGGAGACATCACGCCAGCAGCCGTCAGCGGCTGGCGACCAGAAGCCTTCATGGCTTCTACTGGGTTAGCCACGCGTTGCGCCTCGCGCTCCTTGCGCTCCCGATTCAAGGCCTCGCGACGCTCCCGCTCAAAACGTGCAAGATCCTCGTGGCCTCCAGTGATCCTTGCGATCAAGGCATCCGCGAATGTGCTGGTCGAGATCGTATGGGCACCTTTCATTAGCCGGGCAAAGTCGTAGGTGACAAACTTCTCGCCAATTACCTTTGGGTAGGCGGCATTAACTAGATCAGCTGCTTCTTTCCAACCCATGTACTCGAGCATCATGACGCCGGACAAGAGCAGTGAGCTCGGGTTTACTTTGTTCTGGTCGGCATACTTGGGGGCGGTACCGTGTGTCGCCTCGAAGACAGCTACCGCGTCACCGATATTCGCCCCGGGCGCAATACCAATGCCACCTACCTCAGCTGCAACCGCATCGGACAGATAGTCCCCGTTCAAGTTCATGGTTGCAATGACATCGAACTCACGCGGTCGTAACTGTAGTAGCTGAAAAATGACGTCGGCGATCCGGTCCTTGATAAGGATTTTCCCGGCAGGCTGCTTACCGCCAAACTGATTGTAGAGCTCCTCTTCCGTCACGGTATAGTCATTGAACTCCTCCTTGGCCAGTTCGTAGCCCCAGTTGCGAAACGCACCTTCGGTGTATTTCATAATATTGCCTTTGTGCACCAGGGTAACGCTCTCGCGACCATGGTCGACTGCATACTGGATCGCTTTGCGAACGAGACGCTTGCTCCCGAACGGGCTAATCGGCTTCACGCCAAGGCCGGCATGGTCAAAAAACTTTGCACCCATCTCCTCGCGTAAGAAACGTGCAAGCTTCTCGTTCTCAGGCGTGCCACTTGGATACTCGATGCCGGCATATACGTCTTCCGTGTTTTCGCGGAAGATCACTACATCCACTTCTTCGGGATGTCGCAGCGGCGAGGGAACGCCGTGGTAGTAGCGCACTGGCCGCACACAGGCGTACAGATCCAGTGCTTGCCGCAACGATACGTTGAGGGACCGGAAACCACCACCGATAGGCGTCGTTAAGGGGCCTTTGATCGCAATAACCAGTTCCGTAATCGCGTCCAGTGTTTCCTTCGGAAAGTAGTCACCGTCATAAAGCGCGGCTGCCTTCTCCCCCATATAGAGCTCGCACCAGTGGACCTTGCGCTTGCCATGGTAGGCTTTGTCCACTGCAGCGTCCCATACACGCAGGCTCGCCCTCGTGATGTCCGGGCCGATACCGTCGCCCTCTACAAAGCCCACAATGGGATTATCCGGTACACGTAGCTTGCCTTTGCTTGCCGAGATTTTCTCGCCATTTGTGGGGAGGGTGACGTGTTTGTATTTCATGGAACGCTCCTACGGCATGGGCCAAAATATGACGTGACAGAAATGTAGTATCTCCCGTGTTCAAAATGCAAGGCCAGAATATTGGCTGATCGATATCACTCAATCTAAGATCGCTGACAACGGTGGGCGGCTACGGTGCGGTGGCGGAATCAAGGTGGCACCACTGCGTTGATCCAGCAAAACCTTGAGCGGCGAATCCAGTACCGGCCATTGGCCTTTCAACACATTGCGTGGGGCGTTACCCTCGAACACGAGGTAGCTGTACTTACCGTAGTGTGGGAGCTTTCGCGCCAATCCCGCAAAAGCCATCGGATCGTCGCAGGCGAGCCACGCTAACGTGTGGGCGTCGTTTTTCGGATGCCTGGCTGCAACGACGACGGCTTCCCGAGGGCGTTCGACATCCCATTCGCCGATGCGAGCACCGTTGTACCGAAAGGACAGTTGTTGAGCAGCCAATGCGGCCACGAATTGGGAACGGAACCGGTTTGCCCAGCCGAACAACCAGATGGACCTATCCGAAGGTAAACTCTCGAGTGCATTATCCCAGCGCCACTGAATCCCAGCGCCAGCGCGCGCCCAGCGCTGCGCGAGATCGCGGTACTGGGTTCGAGTAGCACTGGGCTCGTCAGCGGCCACGATGATCAGCATCCGTTCGCTAGCAAAGAGTTGTCCTAATGATGGAGGCATTTCGTTGCGCTCGAGCCGCCGGAAGACGTCGAACGCAGGATCGACCTCCAGCAACCAGGGACGTGCCGGCACAGCAAAACTAAGCTCCGCTCGCCGCTCGCTCATCACGATTGTCGTCTCGAAAGGCTGGTCATGCGCCTTCAAGTGAATCACTACCGGGATGCGAAGCACATACGTGGGACCTGTCTGGACCTGTTCCAAAACGCCAACAACGCGGTAGTCGCCACCGTACCGACGCACGCGAAGCTTGTCTATGCGCAAACGCGGGGCTCCTGTGCGCTGTAGCCATTGTGTAAACTCGCTGCCAAGATCAAGTCCGCTTGCAACCTCAAGTGCGTGCTGGATCTCCGCATAGCTAACCCGGCGAAACCGGTTGGCGTCGTAGAAACGCCGAAGTCCCTCTATGAACGTGGCATCCCCAAGGTGCAGCCGCAGCATGTGAAAGAACATGAGCGTCTTGCCATAACCCACCGCCTGGCTTATATCTCCGTGCCGGCCGCGAAATTCAGTAAGCGGAAAATCCCGCGTGCTACTGACATAGTCGCTGTACTTCTGCAGGACGCTGCGACGATATTCAGCCCCTTTGCCTCGTCGCTCTTGCATAAGGTGGTCGGCCAAATAGGCAGTTAGACCTTCGCTCCAATTGCCGCCAGCGGCCGCGACGTACACGCCATTGCCCCACCAGTTGTGAAGAATCTCATGAGGGTAGGAAGAATCAACGATGAACGGTAGACGAATCACGCGTTGACCGAGTAGGGTGAAAGACGGCATACCGTAACCCGACTCCCAGAAATTCTCGATCAGCACAAACTTTTCGTAGGGATATGGCCCCAACAGCCGACTGTATAGATCGATGTACCGGACCGTAGCGTCGAGATACATTGTCGCCAACGCATCATCTGGACCGTGCAGCAGTACCAAGGCTGCGTTCCGCCCGGCCTCACGCTGGTATACGCGATACCGCCCAGCGACCAGCAGAATCTGCTCCTGGGGCCTATGCTCACGCCAGCGGATTCGTGACAAATCACTGCCGGCGTCTGTTCGCCGTTCCACCCCTTGACTCACCGCCGACCAGCCCGCCGGTAAGTCAACTTCTAGGGAAAAGGTCAATAGTGGTCCACCGAAATCGGGGTACCAATAGCTCGATGCCGCGAGATAGACGCCGTCGGTGGAGATCAGCCCGGGTGTCGTACGGCCAGCCTTACCGTAACGTGGGTCTGACTCAACTAATGAGTGCGCAATCGTGCCACGGTACCGCAATGTGAAATGCCTCTGCGCCGATGTCAGACGTAGCCGGAAGCGCTCCACAGGTACCGTGGCGTTGGCTCCACCGTCACGCATAAGCACGATCCCTGGCTCTTCGATGGAAGGGTGCAGCCCGGCATGGAGTAAGAATGAGAACTCATGCTCGCGCGCGATCATGCTCTGCGGCAGGGTGATCGTGTCACGCGCTTGCAGCTCCCCACTCGCTGGATGAACCGAGAGCTTGAGATCGTGATGGATCACCGATCCCGCAAAGGCCGGCATGCTAAGGACAAACAGCGTGATCCGAAACAGCTTGCGAAAAATTGCGCTCATCGCCTTGCTATCCTCGCTGCAACAAGCACGCGGCACCCAAAACAGCATTTCCAGGGTACAATGTCATGAAATGACGGTACCGGTCAGGCGACCATTATTCATGCGAATCTTCACACTATGTCTCGCGTTGGTGGGCATGATTACACTGTTGTCGTGTCAAAAAACAGGACACCCCCGCCTTGAATCAGTAGCAACATACAAACGCCCATCGGGCCAGTTGGCTGTTCGTCATGACGTCAAGGCCATTGACTTGCGTGCGCTATCGGACTTAGACACGATCATCCCACGGCTAGCGGAACAGCAGGTCGTGTTCATCGGCGAGATCCACGATCGATTCGACCATCACCTCGCACAGCTGGAAATCATCCGGGCGCTTCACGCTATTCACGATAATCTCGTGATTGCGGTGGAATATTTCCAGGCACCGTTTCAGCGGTATCTCGACGCCTATGTTGCTGGTGATGTCGATGAAAAGACCTTGTTGAAGGAAACAGAATACTTTAGCCGCTGGGGGTTTGACTATCGGCTTTACCGCCCAATCATCGAATATGCACGTAAACACGGGATTCCGCTGATCGCCCTCAATCTGCCCGCAGAGATAAGCAGAAAGGTAGCCCGCTCGGGCTTGGACGGTTTGAACGACAAGGAAAGGGGGCAAATCCCACGCGAAATCGACCGTTCAGATGATGCATACCGCGAGCGTCTACGCAGCGTATTCGAAAAACATCGCCAGCAAAACACCAGTCTAACCAATTTCGACTATTTCGTGCAGGCGCAGTTACTCTGGGATGAGGCGATGGCGGAGCATGCCGCCAACTATCTGCGCAGGCATCCCACGCAGCACATGGTCATTCTCGCGGGTAACGGACACTTGCTCTATGGCGCCGGAATACCCCGCCGGCTGATGCGCCGCATACGGGTCCGCAGCGCCATCGTGATCAATGCTAGCGATGAATTACCGCATCCAGATATGGCGGACTTTCTACTGTTCCCCGCCATGATCAGCCTGCCGCCGGCCGCTAGGCTCGGCATATACATGCAAAGCCGCAACCACAGCGTTGTAATCGAAGACTTGGTTCCCGGAGGCGCGGCCATAACCGCCGGCCTAAAGAAGGGCGATCAGATTGTGGAGGTGAACGCTGATGTGGTAGCCACTCCGAGCGATGTGAAACTTGCGTTACTCGACAAGCAACCAAACGATCGTATAACCGTCGTCGTTAAGCGCGCTGATGATCATGCTGGTCACCGCTTGATCAACTTCGAAGTCGTGTTGACGGCATCTCATTGATCAGTAGGTTTGAAGTTTGTCACCGAAATAATTTTCGTACAACAGTACAAGTCACTCAGAGCAACACAGGAGTTTGATAAACTTGCGACATGACAAATCACCGAAGGAACGCTTCAAGTATAACTATACGTTTCTAGATGAACCCTGCGCGCCTATAAGCGCCAAGCGACATGCTCGACATCCAGAAACCGTAAGACGCTGACCGACATGAAAGCAAGACTGGTTGCCTATCTTGATTCCATATTCGAAAGCGTCCGCAATCTGACACCGATCATCCTGGTCATTGCTTTCTTTCAGATGGTGGTTTTACGGCAGCCGTTGCCAGATCTCGGTGGCCTGCTTTTTGGCACTCTCCTGGTCATTGTCGGGTTGACACTTTTTCTACGCGGGCTCGACATGGGCCTGTTTCCAATCGGGGATTCCCTTGCCCACGGTTTTGCACGTAAGGGTAGTCTGTCCTGGCTGCTTGTCTTCGCCTTCGCTCTAGGTCTCGGCACAACCGTGGCGGAACCTTCTTTGATTGCCGTCGCCAAAAAGGCGGCCGTGGCGGCAGCAGAAGATGGCGTGATTAGCAATACCGAGTCAGCGCGCGAGGTGTACGCGCTCGAGCTCAGATTCACGGTCGGCCTTGCTGTTGGCTTTGCCATCGTCATAGGGGTAGTGCGGATTATCCGTGGCTGGCCGATTCAATATCTGCTTATTGCCGGTTATGTCGGCGTCGTCACGATGACCGCGTTTGCACCAAAGGAAATAATCGGCATTGCTTACGATGCCGGCGGTGTGACGACTTCCGCTGTCACAGTACCACTGGTGACAGCAGTCGGCATAGGTCTCGCTTCCAGTATCAAGGGCCGCAATCCGATGGTGGACGGTTTTGGCCTTGTTGCTTTTGCCTCACTCACACCGATTATCTTCGTGATGGCTTACGGAATGCTAACCTGATGGAGTGGCTACATACATTTCTCGACGTAACACGCGATACCTTGCGTGACGTGCTCCCTATCGCGCTTATCATCTTCGCCTTCCAGGTGTTCGTTCTGCGCCGGCGCATCCCTCACCTGAAAAGGGTGCTGTTAGGCTTCGCCTATGTGATTATCGGCATGACTTTATTTTTGCTTGGCCTTGAGCAAGCGCTGTTTCCGTTGGGCAAAGTCATGGCCGAACAGCTCACAGATCCTGTGTTTATCCATGGCACCATTGAGGCAGTAACTGATGTTTTGCGCTGGCAGGATTACAACTGGGTCTACCTGTTTGCGGCTGCCATCGGATTTTCCACGACGATCGCCGAACCGGCTTTGATCGCTGTTGCCAAGAAGGCGCACCATGTATCGGGCGGCGCCATCAGTGTACGCGGGCTGCGCGTCGCGGTGGCGGTGGGCGTAGCCATTGGTATTGCGCTGGGGTGTTTTCGCATTATCACGGGCACGCCGCTTCACTACTATATCATTGCCGGTTACATCGTGGTGATTGTGCAAACGATCTTCGCGCCTCGTCTCATAATTGCTCTCGCCTACGACTCCGGCGGCGTCACCACGGGCATGGTGACAGTGCCGCTGGTCGCCGCCCTGGGTCTGGGGTTGGCGGGCACGGTGCCGGGGCGCAGTCCCATCATAGACGGCTTCGGTCTGATCGCATTCGCCAGCCTGTTCCCAATCATGGCCGTCATAGGCTATGCCCAGTTAGCTGAATGGCGTGAGCGCCGGAAACGCGCGCGACGGGCACAGGAGCTTTTCGATTGGTACGCCCAGAGCGCATCGGGGCAGACTATCTCTGAGACATCGGGCGGAAGCGAACCCAGAGATACGCAGTGAAATAATCTGGCTAAAATAGAGGAAGGGCCATCATGCACTTTAAACTGATCATTACCCTTGTCGAAGACGACAAGACCGATGCGGTGTTGAATGCCACCCGCAAGGCCGGCGCGACCGGCGCAACCGTCATCAACCAGGCGCGCGGCCAGGGCCTGGAAACGAGCAAGACGTTCTTCGGTCTTGAACTCGAGACGCAGCGCGACGTGCTCATGTTCCTAGTCGAGGAGCACTTGAGTCGCAAGATTCTAGAGACCATCGCTGAGGTCGGCGAATTTGACAAGAACCCCGGCGCCGGCATTGCGTTTCAGATTGATGTTGATGATGCAGTCGGCGTGACTCAGCAGATCCGCAAACTCACTGACGCGGTGGAGGAGGAGATATGAGCGAGAAAAAACTCATCCGGGTGCAGGACGTGATGAGGGCCGAGTTTTATATGGTCGACGGCATGGCTACCGTTGAGGAGGCCTTGCGCATCATGAAGCAGAACGAGACGGAGTGCCTAGTTGTCGATAAGCGCAATCAAGAGGATGAGTATGGATTGTTGCTTATCTCCGACATTGCACGAAGCGTATTAGCCCAAGACCGCGCCCCCCAACGGGTCAATGTCTATGAAGTCATGGCCAAGCCGATAATCGCAGTTGACCCAGCGATGGACATCCGCTACTGCGCACGCCTATTCACGCGTTTCGACCTATCACGTGCTCCAGTAATCGAAAACGGTAAGGTCGTAGGCTTCGTCAGTTTCACTGACCTCGTGATGCGGGGGCTTTCTGAGCTGTACTGACGGATCGACTCGGACGCGAAATCTTTCGGTCATCCCTGTCGGAGTTAGGCATTTGCCGTCTCCTCGTCGCGCAAGGTGCGGCGTAAAATCTTGCCCACATTGGTCTTCGCCAGCTCGTCGCGAAACTCGACGTGCTTGGGCACCTTGTAACCTGCTAAGTTCTTGCGGCAGTGCTCAATAACCCGCTCAGCGGTTAACTCCGAATCTCGCTTCACCACGAAGAGCTTGACCGCCTCACCCGATCTCGCGTCGGGTACCCCGATCGCGGCAGCCTCTAACACGCCATCGTGGGCGGTGACGACATTCTCTATCTCGTTCGGATAGACGTTGAAGCCGGACACCAGAATCATGTCCTTTTTCCGATCCTCTATGTAGACATAGCCTTTTTCGTCCATGCGCCCTATGTCGCCCGTGCGCAACCAACCATCCTTCGAAATAACCTTGGCTGTCTCCTCCGGACGGTTCCAGTAGCCGCGCATCACTTGTGGGCCGCGCGCGCAGATCTCACCCGATTCCCCAAGAGCGAGTTCGTTTCCGTCATCGTCCTGAATGCTGACGTCTGTGGAGGATAGTGGCACACCGATAGACCCCGTGTAATCGCTAATACTGAGTGGATTCACACAAATGCCTGGTGATGTCTCGGTCAGACCATATGCCTCAATCAGGGGCACACCGGTAACCGCCTTCCACGATCCCGCCACGGAACGCTGTACCGCCATACCGCCACCCAAGGCAATCTTAAGGCGACTGAAGTCAATTTCATCGAAACCCGGTGTGTTTAGCAATGCATTGAAAAGCGTGTTGACGCCCGTGATGACGGTAAATTTGAATTTCTTGAGTTCCTTGACGAAGCCCGGGAAATCACGCGGGTTTGTTATCAACACGTTGTGGGCACCAACCTTCATATAAGTTAGGCAGTTCACCGTCAACGAAAAAATATGATAAAGCGGCAAGGCAGTAATCACAATGTCTTCACCTTCGTTCCCGAGCGGGCTCACCCACGCGGAGGCCTGCAGCAGATTGGCCACCATGTTTCTATGCGTCAGCACCGCCCCTTTTGCAACGCCAGTCGTACCCCCTGTGTACTGGAGGAAAGCGATGTCATCATGGGTAAGCTTCACATCATCCAGCGTTTGTGACTTGCCAGCGCGTAGAGCATTCTTGAAGCTCGTGGTGCCGTGAATATTCCACTTCGGCACCATCTTCTTGATGTGCTTTACGACCAGGTTCACCAAGGCAGATTTGGGGAACGGAAACATGTCGCCGATCTGCGTCGAAATCACTGTCTTGACGGGTGTGTTTGCCACCACGTTTTCCAATGTCGTCGCAAAATTCTCCAGAATCACGATTGCCTTCGCGCCAGAGTCGTTCAGCTGATGCTCGAGCTCGCGGGCGGTATAGAGGGGATTCACGTTCACAACGACCATGCCAGCACGTAGAATGCCAAAGAGCGCCACTGGGTACTGCAGCAGGTTCGGCATCATAATGGCGACCCGATCCCCCTTCTGCAGACCAATAACTTTCTGCAAGTACGCGCCGAAGCTCCGACTTTGGTCATCGACGTCGTTATAAGTCAGGGTGATCCCCATGTTCGTGAAGGCCGGGAGGCGTCTATATCTGGTGCAACTCTGTTCGAAGATGTCTTTGAGCGAACTAAACTGGTCAACGTTGATTTCGGCAGGGACGCGTGCCGGATATTCTTTCAACCAGATCTTTTCCACGACTTTCTCCTCAGCAGGATGAGTTTAATCCCGAGGTTGCTTGCTCGCTAACGCATACCGGGCGCTCTGTGCCTACACGCTTCTCTTGAAGCGATCCGACCGCGGTATGTGGATTCAGATTCTGACAAGCACAATTAAAAAACGCCAAACCTGACGCGAACGATACCTATTGTACACCCAAGGTTCGCCGAACCGTCGAACAAGAATCGGTTCGTAAACACACGCGCAATTTACTAATGCGCCTCGGCTACGTGTCAGAGAGCGATCGGGTGATCTGCTCGGCGTAGTGGCAAGCCACCAGCCGGCCGGCTACTGTGCGCAGCTCGGGGCGAACGCGAATGCATTCTTCCGTCGCATGTGGGCACCGCGTGTTAAAGGCGCAGCCCGATGGCGGGTTGAGTGGCGACGGTAGCTCTCCTTTCAAGGCAATGCGCTCGGCGCGTTGGGTGGGATCGACATGAGGCGTTGAAGCCAAAAGCGCGTTTGTGTAGGGATGACGAGGATTGGCAAAAATCATCTTAGCCGAACCTTGCTCGACGGGGCGGCCGAGGTACATCACGATCACATCATCGGCGATATGGCGGACGACGGATAGATCGTGCGAGATGAATATGTAGGCGAGCTTGAACTCGTCCTGCAGGTCGACTAACAGGTTCAGGACTTGTGCCTGGATGGACACATCGAGCGCGGAGACCGGTTCGTCAGCAACGACAACCGAGGGGTTGAGCATCAATGCCCGTGCGACGGCGATGCGCTGACGTTGGCCGCCCGAAAACATGTGCGGGTAGCGGCTATAATGCTCAGGCCTTAAGCCCACCTTAGACATCATCTCGCGTGCCTTCGTCTCGCGCTCGGCCCCACGTAGGGGAGTATTGATAACCAGTGGCTCCTCGATGATCGTGCCCACCTTCTTGCGTGGGTTGAGTGAGGCGAACGGGTCCTGAAATACGATCTGGACCTTGCGACGCAGCTTTCTGATAGCTGCCCCGCCCGCAGCGGAGGCATCCTGCCCTCCGATGAAAAGATGGCCGGATGTCGGTCGCTCGATAAGCGTGAGCTGTCGCGCCAGTGTGGACTTGCCACAACCCGACTCGCCAACGACTGCCAGTGTCTTACCTGCCGCCAGCGAGAATGACACACCATCGAGCGCCTTAAGCGTCGCACCGCGGCGAAAAGGACCGTGCGTCACCGCGTAGTGACGGGCCAAACTCTTGGCTTCCATCAGAGCGGCGACCGCACTCATGTTTTCGCCCCCGCCACGCCCAATGGATAATGACAGCGCACAAGACTGTCTTGCACCCGCTGCAACTGCGGCTGCTCGCGTACACAGCGCTCGTCAGCGTATTGGCAGCGCGGATTAAAGAGGCAGCCGGTGGGGCGATCATATAGTCCCGGCACCACACCAGGGATGGTTGGCAGCCGCCGTCGATCGATATTGCGTTCGGGAAGTGCGTTCAGGAGTGCATCGGTATACGGATGACGGGGAGTCCGAAATAGCGATTCCACCTCGCGCTGCTCCGCCACTTGGCCCGCGTACATGACGACCACCCGTTGCGCCGTCTCTGCTATGACGCCCATATCGTGCGTGATCAGCACTAACGCCATGCCGCGTTCGCGCTGCAGGGAAAGCAGAAGATCGAGAATCTGTGCTTGAATGGTAACGTCGAGTGCCGTCGTGGGTTCGTCAGCGATCAAGAGTTTTGGGTTGCAGGCAATCGCCATGGCGATCATGGCACGCTGGTTCATACCGCCCGACAGCTGATGGGGAAACGCACGCAGGCGGCTCGCTGCGGCTGGGATGCCGACGTGCTCGAGTAGCTCAATTGCACGGGCACGACGCTGGGTACGGCTACCGCCTTCGTGAATGCGCAACGCCTCCATGATCTGAAAACCGACCGTGTAACATGGATTCAGACTCGTCATCGGCTCCTGGAACACCATGGCTACATCTTTGCCGGTGATGTGCCGACGTTGGTTCGGAGTCATCCTCAGCAGATCCGTGCCATCAAACACGAGCTTGTCGGCTGAAACCCGGCCGGGGTAACCGATCAATCCCATTACGGCAAGCATGGTGACACTCTTGCCCGAACCCGACTCGCCAACTATGCCCAGGACTTCGCCGGACTCGATGATTACGCTGGCCGCGTCAACCGCCTTCAGAGTCTCTGCGCGTCCAACGAATTCGACTGTCAGATTTTCAATCTCGAGCAGTGCCATCAGCGTTTCAGCCGCGGATCGAGGGCATCGCGCAGCCCGTCGCCCATCAGATTAATGGCGAGCACCGTGATCAGGATGGCAAGCCCAGGGAACGTCACCACCCACCAAGCGCGCTGGATGAATGCCAACGCATTCGAGAGCATGGTCCCCCACTCAGGTATGGGCGGCTGCGCGCCCAGACCGAGGAACCCGAGTGCGGCGAGATCGAGCACCGTGGTGGAGAAGCCGAGTGTTCCCTGAACGATGAGCGGGGCCATGCAGTTGGGCAGCACCGTAATGAACATCAGTCGCAGCAGCCCTGCCCCACTGACCCGCGAGGCGGTCACATAATCCTTGGAAAGCTCGTTGATCACAGACGCGCGGGTGATGCGCACGTAGTGGGGAAGGACAACGATCACGAGGGCCATGGCGGCGTTGGTCAGGCTAGGACCCAGGATGGCCACGATGACGATGGCAAGCAACAGGCTTGGCAGCGCCAGCATGACATCCATCATGCGCATGATGGCGATTTCGACCACACCTCTGAAAAACCCCGCTACCAGGCCGAGAGCGATCCCCAATGCCAGCGATAGCGTCACCACCAGCGAAGCGATCGACATCGACACCCGCGAGCCGTGGATGATCCGCGACAGAATATCGCGTCCGATGTCGTCGGTGCCGAGAATGAAGCGCGTCGAACCGCCTTCGACCCAGGCAGGCGGGACGAGGAACGCATCCCGGTATTGCTCGTGGGGGTGGTGCGGCGCGAGGACGGGGGCCGCGATCGCGACCGCCGCGATCATACAGATGATAACCAATCCGATCAGCGCCCCACGGTTGGAGCTGAAATACCGCCAGAACTCGACCAGTGGGTGTGGCGGCGCCCCGGGGGCAACGGTCACCGCTTCGACATTAGCTGCCATAACCTCCCCTATCGGGCGTGTCGAATGCGTGGGTTGATCAACCCGTACATCAGATCGACGATGAGATTGACCGTCATGACCACGGTGGCAACCAGCAGCACGCCGCCTTGAACCACGGGATAGTCGCGTCTGCGCACCGACTCGACCAGCCATTTCCCGACGCCAGGCCAGGCGAAAATGGTTTCGGTCAAGATGGCGCCCGCGAACAGCACGCCGACCGCCAGACCGATCACCGTGATCACCGGGATCAACGCGTTGCGCAATGCATGCACGCTTACCACCCGAAATGGGGAGACACCTTTGGCGCGGGCGGTGCGGATGTAGTCCTCGTTAAGCACTTCAAGCATGGACGAGCGCGTCATCCGTGCCACCACTGCGAGCGGAATGGTCGCAAGTGCTATCGCCGGTAGGATGAGATGACGGACCGCGGAGACAAAGGCGCCGTCCTCGTCGGAGAACAGACTGTCGATGAGCATGAATCCGGTAACCGGCTCCACCCAGAACAGCGCCGACATCCGGCCCGAAACCGGCGTCCAGCCAAGCTTGACGGAGAACAGGAGGATGAGCAGCAGCGCCCACCAGAAGATCGGCATGGAGTAGCCCGTCAGCGAGACGGCCATGGACGAGTAGTCGAAGACCGAGCCCCGACGCACCGCCGCAATAATGCCGGCTGGCAGACCGATGAGCACCGCCAAAGTCATGGCGCAAATCGCCAGCTCGATGGTGGCCGGGAACAGCGTTAGGAACTCGCTCAACACGGGCTCCTTGGTGACAATGGAGCGGCCAAGGTCTCCGCGCAGGACACCGCTGATGTAGATCCCGTACTGCACGAGTAGCGGCTTGTCGAGGCCGAGCTCCGCGCGCAACTGCGCGTGGCGTTCGGGATCGATGCCACGCTCACCGACGAGTAACTCGATAGGATCGCCCGGAACCAGGCGAATAAGCGCGAACGTAAGCAACGTCACCCCGAAAAATGTGGGGATGACGAGACTTGCCCGCCTCAGAAGGAACTGGAGCAACTCGGATCCCTATAGACAGAGTGGGGGCGGCGAACCGCCCCCAGCACTTAATCCAAGCCTTGCCTACCGGATCGACTTATTTAAGATCAACGCCGTAGAAGACGTGGCCGCCAAAGGGATCGATTTTGAAGTCCGCGACCTCTTTGCGTACCGGCTTAAACACCACCGAGTGGGCGATGGTGAACCACGGTGCTTCTTCCTTAAAGATAAGCTGTGCCTTCTTGTAGAGCGCGGTTCGCTTGGCGACGTCAGCCGTGCGCTTGGCTTCGACCAAGAGATCGTCGAACGGCTTGTGGCACCAACGTGCCCGGTTAGCACCTTTCGCCGCCGCACAGCCAAGCAATACGTACATGAAGTTGTCGGGATCGCCGTTGTCCCCGGTCCACCCGAGCAGGATCATTTGGTGTTCGCCCTGCTTGGACCGCTTGAGATACTCACCCCACTCGAACGTTACGATCTTGGCCTTGATACCAACCTTGCCGAGATCCGCTTGCATCAACTCGGCCATCCGCCGGGCGTTGGGATTGTACGGCCGCTGTACCGGCATGGCCCACAGATCGGTCTCAAAACCATCCGGATATCCAGCTTCGCTCAGTAGCTCTTTGGCCTTCTCCGGATTGTAAGGATAGTCCCTTACCGCATCGTTATACGACCAAATCGTCGGCGGAATAGGATTCTTGGCCGGCGCACCGGCACCGAGGTAGATGGCGTCGATGATAGCCTGTTTATTGATCGCGTAGTTGATCGCCTGGCGAACGAGCTTGTTGTCGAACGGCTTCTTCTCCGTATTGAAGGCAAGATAGCCGACGTTCAGGCCTTCCTGCCGAAGCAGCTTGATGTCTGGATCCTTTTCCATCGCCTCGAGGTCAGCCGGGTTCGGATACGGCATCACGTGACACTCGCCGGCCTTTAGTTTTGCATAGCGCACCGCCGGATCAGGTGTAATCGCGAAGATCAGTTTGTCGATCGCCGCCTTTCCGCCCCAATAGTCCGGGTGGGCCTGATAGCGGATGACCGCGTCCTTCTGATAGGAAACGCGCTGGTACGGACCGGTACCAACTGGATTGAGGTCAACCTTCTCCGGCGTACCGACCACCTGCATCTTCTGCGCGTATTCGGCCGACAGGATTGAAGCGAAGTCCATGCCCAAGTTGGCGATCATCGGCGCTTCTGGCACATTTAGCGTGAAACGTACAGTATGATCGTCGACCTTCTCGACGCTTTTCAGCAGGTTAGGCATGTCCATGCTGTTGAAGTACTCGTAGCCACCACCTGAAACCTTGTGGTACGGGTGATCCTTCTTCAGCTGGCGGTTGAAACTGAAGAGCACGTCATCGGCATTGAAATCGCGCGTGGGCTTGAAGAACTTGGTCGTCTGAAACTTTACGCCCTTACGCAGATGGAACGTGTAGACCAGGCCATCATCGGACACATCCCACGACTCGGCCAGCGCGGGAACGATCTTAGTGGTGCCGCGCTCGAACTCGACGAGTCGATTGAAGATCTGGCGCGATGAGACGTCGAACGTAGTGCCCGCGGTGTAGAGTGACGGGTTGAACCCCTCCGGACTGCCTTCTGAGCAATAGACCAGGGTCTTGGCGGGAACTGAGGCGACCACGCCAACGCTCAGCACTGCGCCCAACACAAGACTAAAGAATTTGGGTTTCATGGTTAATCTCCTAATGGTTGTCGTTGTTTGATTTGAATGCTCGCCCATCGACACGTGTCGAGGCACTTTGATTCAGCCTTGGCCAAAGCCGCCACGGTGATAATACGCTGTATCCTACGTCGGGCGCCAACGGATGTCAGCAGGATGTGCCCTAATGTCGACCCCGCCCGTGTCCGTTCGTCTAAAGAACTGACGCGGGAGATAATCTCCGGACAGGAGTAGCCCGCCATGAAGTTTTGTCATTTTCCCGGCCGGCGCTCAACCAATACACGTGCAGTTCTTACGGTTATTAATGGTCGATGGCCCGAGGCAGGGCTGCGGCCGGTGGATGCCTTGGCCGTGAGAGGCAAGCTGTCAGGCTACCATCTGTTATCGGGAGCACGTGCCGACCGCTGGCGGCGGCTGGGTTGTTGGGCTGAAGTGGCGCAGGCCTATCACAGTGCGAGCCGTCCTGAGCAAAGATTCCTACGGCAACGCCTAACCGACGTGCAATCCAAAGCCTGGCAACCATAGTGTTGGGTATCCTATAGAACCGCATTACTGTAGTGTTTTTATGTAAGCGACGACATCTTTTATCGCTTGTTCGTTAGGCAGCAGTGCATGTGCCATTGACGCCATCGTTTGGCCATAGGTGTCCTTCTCATGGGCACCACGAATACCTGCTCTAAAGTTCTGTAGTTGACGCATTAGATACCAATCATGCTGACCCGCTAAGCGCGGACCACCGAGCGTCTCGTTTCCTTGCCCACTCTCACCGTGGCACGACTGACACGAGGCAAAGATTATCTTGCCTTTATCAGGAACGCCCGTTTGCTCCGTTCTCGCAGGAGCTTCGGCCTCGAGCGTGGCTATATAGGCGACGACGTCCTTCAGTGCTTGTGCGTCTACGAGCAACATAAGGGCCATTGAACGCATTTGTTGGCCAAGGGTGTCATTCTCATGAGTGCCCCGAATACCGTTCTCGAAATTTTGAAGCTGACGAGCCAGATACCAATGGCGTTGACCCGCTAAACGGGGGGCGTTTGCTTCTTTGTTCCCCTGCCCATGCTCGCCATGGCACGTCTGACAGCTCGCATAGTACTGTTTACCTTTCCCGGCGTTACCCTTAGCCGCATAGGAGAAGGTTGGTCCTGTAACAACTAGAGAACAAACCATCAAGAACAGGAATTGTTTCATCTCGCATCCCTCAGTCAAACAGGGTTCACAAGTTTTTACGAATCAAACTTGGCATATAATATCGCATGCTCTTCAACTTCAGCGCATATTCTCGGGACGACTGATGCGATATATCGCTATGTGTTCTATTCGCTCGCGCGGGCATTGGATTATCCCAGCCCTGGCTACGCTGGTGCTCGACCTCGCAACCAGCGCACCTAGTCTCGCGTTTGATGAGAATGATCTGAAATCTTTGCTCGACACCAAGGTCTGCAACGGTTGCGACCTTGAAGGCGCGGACTTGCGCGGCAGAGCACTTGAAGGCGCCAAACTCAGGTGGAGCAATCTTAAGGATGCCGACCTTCGAGGTGCCAATCTGAACGGCGCGGACATGACTGGGGCGTCGCTTGAGCATGCAAAACTCAGCAACGCTAATTTCCAGGGCGCAAAACTCGAAGGCGCCCGACTGCTCGGGGTCGATCTATCTGAGGTGCGATTGATTGGGGCAGATCTCCGCTGGGCGGACCTTCGGCATCTCGACGTCGACCTCGCCTTCGAGTTTGTCGAACTCATCGGCGTTCAGCTAGAAGGGGCTCGCTTTAAGCACGGTGTTCGTTGCGCAGGCTTCCCCGCCAAGGGTGGTTGGGGCTGCGTCACGAAATGAGCGACGCGCCTGCTGCTGGCTAACGCCGCTAGCGACCTGATCATCACAACACAGCCCGGGCGTGTTAGCGCCCGGGCTGTGCTAAAGCAGATGTCGTTATGCGAGCGCCGACTTAGCGGTCGAAGTTGAATATATAGTCGCCGCCCGGTGCCGCCTTATGGCACGCGATGCAGCCTTTGGCCTTCCCCTTCGCGACGCGGCCTGCCAATTGCATCCCCTTGGGATTGGTGTGTAAACCACCATCCGGCTTGAACTTCACCCAGAACCAGTCCTTGTTGTCAGCATCGTAACCGCTGCGCTTAAACATGACGGTGACAGCCTTGAGGTATTTACCCGGATTATTGGCGACGGCCTGTTTGCTCACGCCCTCGCCGCCGTAGTTACGTTTGACGATGACTCGCCCGGTGTCCCCCTTTACCTTTACGGTGCCATCGATAGTGTCCAGGATCGCCCCGTGGGGATGCTGCCCGGTGTAGGGTGTGGACATAATGGCGTTTGAGCCAACGAAATTGGCCTTGGTCAACGCCTTCCATAGTGCTTGCGAGTACTTCACGTCCTCGGGCCCACCGAACGGCGCCTGCGCCCACGCCGCAGTGGCAGCTATTACTAACCCGGAAAGAGTCGCGACGATGACATGTTTCTTCTTCATTTACACTTACCTCCTTTATGGATTATGGGTCGTAAGTTACATAAGACCGGTTTTGCCCCTAGATTATTACCACCGTGTTACAAAAAAACGGTGTCTCTCCTCAACTAACAAGGCGCCGACCGGATCATGCGTAAGAGTTTGTTTTTAAAGATGTTTGTCGATGTGCGTTGCGAAATGGTGATCCCACCTTGGCAGCTAACCACTCACAAAGGCTATTCGTTTCTGCAGGTACGAGACAAACCTATCGAGCAACCGTTCTCATAAAGAAACCCGGCCGCTGCCCCGCAAAAGGAGAAGTTGGTCCTTAGAAACGACCTCCCACCGGCCGTCGCATTGGGTCAGCCTGCACCCTTGTAGATCTTCGTGTTCGGTTTGAATGCCGCCCAAGCAAACCAGAAGTGATTGGCGTGAACGATAGGCGTCAACTTCTTGCCGGTCAGTGGCCCTGTGGTGGCCTCGCCCAAGATATTCCAGGCACTTCCCGTCTCGCGATCGACGAATTTCTCGCCATCAACACGGAAGCTAAGCCTTCGTCCGTCCAGCGTGGGATCGAACACACCGGTCGCACCAACATCCGCCGCGTCCGGGATAGAACGCGCACCTAGCGCCGAGCGGGTCCCAGGTTTGAAAAACACTACCATCTCCCGGCCGTTGAGCATGTAGTTTACAATCCTCTCCTTCTTCAACACGGAAAACGGAAACGCGGCATCGGCGTTACCGATGGTCACCGCCACTACTCGCTCCTTGGGAAGCAAGCGTCCGTCTAACTCACCATCAAATAAGAAAGGCGGGGTGTCGACGCGATCGTAGCCGACATAAGGGTTGTCCCCGTAATTACGAACATGCCCGGTCTCGCGCGAGAGAACCTTGCCCTTAGGATTCGCCGCCTTAAAATCCGACCAAGAGACCACGGAGGACGGCAACAGTCGAAGTCTCTTGCCCGCCAACTGCCCTATGATGGCATTGCCGGTGAGCTGTTGCCACCATGACTCGGTCTGTCGGTCCCACATGATGAGATCGCTGTTGCGCAGATTACCCGAAACACCAAAGTCGTAGACGACGCTACCAAGCCTTCTATCGAACACCACGGCTGAATTGCACAGCGGACAGAAGCTGACGGCCACCGGCAAACCACCGACCACATCGTTGACAATCTCGTGCCATGTCATGATCTGCAAGGGATACGCCCTGGCATCCCCGTTGAACTCAAACACGATGACGGGCTCCTCGCGCCCGAGCCAGCTATCGGCGTCTGCCGTTGTTGTGAACTTGGGGTTATCTATGGGGGGAATGCCGTCGCGGGGAACACCGCCGGAAAGTATTTCGCTGAACGAGACGCAATATTTACTGAAATCAGTCTTCCACCCATAGGGGGCGATTTGCGAGTTGGCTAGCTTCTCGCGGTAGTTCGGATCGGATTTCACGTCTTGCCCTGAGGCGAGCGCGTTTCCGTCAACTGGAACAAACGTAGTTGCAAAAATAACCGCTGCTCCGAGTACTAGCGCGCAAACCGGTAGTTTATTTCTAGCAATCATAGGGTTTTCTCCTATAAAGTTTTGTCCTAGCGCAATCTGCGAATTACCGGGGATTACACACCGGCACGACAGTACGACTATTGGTTCAGCATATTCGTCGTTATCGTTTTCAACTTTTCCATATTCAGAACCCCGTTCCATTTACGAAAGATCTGGCCCTCGGCATTGATGAAAATCGTGGTAGGCATTGCCAGCACCCTATAGTGGCGCAGCAAACGGCTATCATCGGGGTAGCCGGTTGGATAGGTAATACCCAATTCATCGAGAAGTTTGCGTGCATCGTCCTGGCTACCGAGATCGGTAAATTCTCCCACATCGATGCCCAGCAGCCGAACCTTGTCCTTAAATCCTTCATAGAAACGCTGAAACTCAGGCATTTCGGCACGGCACGGGGGACACTGTGCGCCCCAGAGGTTTAAAACGATGGGCCTGCCCCGAAGATCAGAAAGGTTAAGTCTTTCCGCATCCAACTCGTTCTCGCCGTGGTAAAGCGTGAACGTGAAGTCAGGGGCCGGTTCATTTGCGGGCCCTAGGGTGCCGAACCCTGTGAGCGTGACGATCAGGAAAGGCCCCAACACCAGGCGCAGAAACGCTCGGTGGTAGCGTAGGCCACGCCGCGAGATAGCCTTATGATAAAGTTTCACACCCGACCTACTCATGGCCTTCTTATCGGAACCGTTTTTCGCCACACCTGCATTGGAGAGACGTTTCTATCTCTTTCAGCTCTTATGTTCCGACCGTAGCGGCACCATTAAGTTTCCATCGCCATTGCGCGATATAGGTATGTCCATCGTTTAGCGACGACCGCCCAAGCTGAAAGCAAGACGAGAATTGCCAGAAAAAAATCTCGTTTCGCTATTGGACCAACTTCCCTGGATTTCAACGCCATGACACGTCTCACATATCTAGCGCTTATTCTCATTACCTCGTTTGTTCTATTGCCTCCTGTCGCTCTGGCCCTGCATGAGATCGATCACCGATATGATGTTATGGGTTATGTATTAGATAAAGAGGAAAAACCCATCGGTGAGGCACAGGTGCGTATCTACATGGACAATCGGGTCGTCGGTTACGAGAAGACAAACTCGCAAGGCTTTTATAAGATACGGCTGCACTTGCACGATCCTGATCTCGGCAAAACACTGCGTGTACAAACAGCGAACGTTAGCAGAAACATAAAAGTAACTTTTACGCCCGGTGACAAAAAGACTAAGCGCGTGCACTATGCAAACTTTATTGACGGCAAACTCATCCAACGCAAGCTTTCTAGAAACACATTTCCCGTATGGGTATATGGAGCCATTGCCGCAATCGTTATTGCAACTGCGATTATGATTGCACTCCGCAGGACGCGTCGGATGCAACGTCGCCATCGACAGCTACAGCAGCGCGCGCGCAAAAAACGAAAACGATAGTCTCTCTAGCTGCCCGTGCTCGCGAACCGTCTGCTACAACGTCCCTGGGTAAGCGCCACCATCAATCAACAAGTTCTGACCGGTGATATAGCCGGCATGTTGTGCGCAAAGGAAAGCACATGCCTGACCAAACTCCTCAGGTGAGCCAAAACGACCGGCAGGGTTTGCTTCGCGGCGTTCGTTCCACACGTCCTCAAAGGGCCGCCCGCTGTTTGCTGCCACGGTCTCCACGGTGCTTCGCAAGCGATCGGTATCAAAAGGTCCGGGCAGCAGATTATTAACCGTCACGTTGGACCGCACCGTCCTGCGGGCAAGACCCGCTACAAAGCCGGTTAAGCCGGCGCGAGCGCCGTTTGACAGGCCCAATATGTCAATCGGCGCCTTGACCGCACTCGACGTAATGTTGACGATACGCCCAAATCGCTGAGTTATCATATGATCGACAGTCGCCTTGATGAGCTCGATGGCTGTTAACATATTGGCATCGATCGCCTCGATCCAGTCATCCCGCGTCCAGTCACGAAAGTCTCCCGGCGGCGGTCCGCCCGCGTTGTTGACCAGGATGTCTGGTGTGGGGCAAACCGCTAAGGCATGGCCGCGTCCCTCGGGTGATGTGATGTCTGCTGCGACAGGCGTCACATTAACGCCGGTCTCGCTACGAATCTCTTCCGCCGTGCGGTCCAACGGAGCTGCCCTACGGGCGACGATGGTGACATCGACACCCTCGCGCGCCAACGCCATCGCGCACCCGCGTCCCAGGCCTTTACTGGCGGCGCAAACGAGTGCTTGCTTTCCCGCGATGCCTAGATCCATTTGCTTCTCCCTATCCCGTTAAATCCATTTTTCCCCGATATTATAAGCACTTGCCGCAACGAAGGGCACAACTGTCGCCCCACTCGTAGGGGTTGACATGGGAAAGAACTGGGATTAATTTCCCAACCCATGGCCGGCCCAGCTGGGCGACCGGGTCTCCATCCCGCACACGCCCACCGACAGATCCTCTCCTTCGCGGTGCGGAGAATGCTGCGACCCCTGGTGCGCATGCTGTTGCGCAGCGGCATCCCCTACGGGCTGTTTGCCGATCTTGCCAAACAGGCCTACGTCGAAATCGCAAACGAAGAGTTCGAAATTCCAGGTCGCAAGCAAACCGTCTCCCGTGTCGCCGTTATCACAGGCCTGACCCGCAAGGAGGTCACGCGTATCAAGGAACTAACAACCGTCGATGCGGCCGAGGTCGCCGATCGCTATAACCGTGCCGCCCGCGTCATCACTGGCTGGATCCGCGATGCCCGGTTTATTAACAAGCGTGGTGATCCGATGCCGCTACCGCTTGAAGGCAAAGAGCCAACGTTCAGCGAGCTGGTGAAGGAGTTCAGCGGCGATGTCCCGGCACGCGCCATCCTCGACGAACTTACTAACGTCGGCGCGGTAGAGCGCATGCCGGATGGACGGATCCGTCTGCTGACGCGGGCCTATGTCCCCCGCGACAGTAAGGCCGACAAGCTCGGCATCCTCGGCACCGATGTTAAACACCTCATCGCCACGATTGACCACAACGTACACCAAGAAGGGGCCGAACCCCGCTTTCAGCGCAAAGTGGAATACGACAACCTACCGGTCGAGGCACTCAAAGAGCTACGCGCCCTGAGCGCCAAGCAGGCACAGGCGTTGTTAGAGCGGATTGATCGCTGGATGGCGGCGCACGATCGCGACACGAATCCCAAGATCGAAGGTTCCGGTCGTAAGCGCGCTGGGATGGGTATCTATTACTTCGAGGAAGACTATGAAGAGGATGACCTGCCGTGATTGCCAAGCTTGCGCGTAGAGTAGCGCTCGTCTTCTCCGTACTTATCTGCACGTCCTGCGGCAGTGGGGAGTTACTCGCCCTACTGCTTGCCAGCGGTGGTATCGGCGGTACCGGTATTAGCTTTGGACCGATTGCTGGCTTTGGCAGCATCTTTGTCAACGGTGTCGAGTTTCAAACCAGCGGCGCCACCGTAATCATAGATGGCAGTCCGGCTTCTGAAGGCGATCTAAAGAAGGGTATGGTGGTCACCGTCCAAGGCACGATAGACGGCGACACCGGTATTGCCACGACAATTCTCGCCGAGAGCGCTGTTAAAGGCCCTGTTGACGAAGATGTGACCGACCCCAATGCCAGTACCGTCCAAGTGCTCGGCCAAACCATCCAGGTGGATGACACGGTTGTGCTGGATGGCTCCGACGGTGAAGAAGGTAACTTCACCCGCCTGGATTCATTGCGGGAAGGGATGGTCGTTGCGGTCAGCGGGCTAGTGAAATCCAACGGCTCCATTGCTGCCACCCGCATCGAGCTACTCGAAGTGCAGCCGACTGAATTTCGGGTCGAAGGATTCATCGAGAACGTCAACACTACTCTGCAGACCTTCAACATCGGCGACCTGGCGGTGAACTATAGCGCGGCTGACCTCAGTGATTTACCTGGGGGGATCCCCGCCGATGGCTTGCTGGTTGCGGCCGAGGGGCCAAATTCTCTTAGCGCCGGCGGTGAGTTGCTCGCCACGAAGGTCGAACTGCAGGAACTCGGCGTTTTCAATGCCGAGCGAGCGGAGATCAGCGGTTTCGTTAAGAACGATGAAAACGCACCGAGCGAGTTCACCATGGGTAACCTGACGGTGCAGACCAACTCATCTACCCTCTTCGCGGGCGGTACCGCCGCTGAGATTGCGGCGGAGACAAAACTGGAGGTGGAGGGCGTGCTAGTAAATGGCGTGATGGTAGCGGACAAAGTCTCGTTCTTGGACAACATCACACTTGAGTCTGATGCCGACGTTGTGAATGTTTTTGAAAATACGGTGACATTGGTCGGGCTGCCGGGCATCACCGTCAACGTCGATGAGCTGACAACGTTCACAAACGCCACCGGCCTCGATGACATCAACCCCGGTGATCACCTGCAGATCCGTGGACGGCTCGATACGAACAGTAAGCTTGTTGCTACGCAGCTACGGAGGGAGTTACCGACCAGCGATGTTACTCTGCAAGGCCCGGTGGATACCGCCGCCGATCCCAACGTGGTCATCCTCGGCGTGACGGTCGACACCATCGGTTTCCTCGATGATCAATTCAAAGGTCTCGATGATCTGCCCATTGGCCGCGCCGCATTCTTCGATCCGGCGATCGGGGTAACCCCTGGGACGCTGGTTAGGGTGTACGGGGAGTTGTTAGGCGGCGTGGTCGGTTGGGACGAGGTTGGGTTCGAGGACTGAGGCCAAAGCTGAAGAATCCTTTGTTGACGATCCGCACAGGTCATTGCTGTTTGTTGGCTGATCGCCAAGAGATTGGAGCGTACATGAAACGCCTAAAACGCCAGCAGTCCAAGCTCCAAGCGCCGGCCTGACAGCCGCACTGAAGCCATCACTACAACCCGCAGTGAGTCGAACCCCCGAAGCTGTCGCAGCCTTCTAGAACTCCTGCGTGTCGCCCGGTTTCATCACGATGACCGTGGCTGGGAAGCCGCCGAGCGCCTTCTTTAACTGCTCGGGTGTGCCCTTCAGCGGTGGAAATGTGCCGTAGTGCATAGGGATCACTTTTTCCGTTTTCAGGAGGTTGCGCACGGCATAGGCAGCGTGGTCTGGGTCCATAGTAAAATGCCCACCGATGGGAAGCAGCGCGACATCAGGCTGATAGTACTCGCCAATAAATTTCATATCACCAAAAACGCCCGTATCGCCGGCATGGTAGATCTTGAGGCCGTTCTCTAATTCGATGATGTAACCGGCGGGCTCGCCCCCGGGGTGAACGGTCTTTTGCTTAGTCACGGGATCGGTATGCACCACCTCGGAACTGTGTTCGGCGCGCACCATCGTAATCGTAATACCAGGACCCAGCGGGGTTATGGGGCCGCTTTTGTTAAAGCGGATCAGTTGCTTGTACGGTACCCATCCGAGCGTGGCAAAGGTGTGCCCCATGTCAGCATTCAAACCGACTTTAGCCCCGCTCGTCTTTGCGATTTGCGCCGTATCCCCTATATGGTCACCGTGACCGTGCGTAACAAGAATAAGGTCCACGTGACCAAGCTTTGTCAAATCTTTAAGTTTCTCGGGCGTCTTTGGGTTCTTGGTAATGAAAGGATCCACCAGGATAACCTTGCCGCCCGGCGTGGTGATCTTGAAGGCGGCCTGCCCAAGCCATTGCAGCTTGACCACCTCAGCGTATACCACCCCGGAGGCATACATTAGAGAAAAAGCAACCAACGCGCTTGCCAAGACTCGGGAAATGTTTCTTCGCATAGCTATCTCCTCCCTCCGATAGAAATAAAAAATGACGTTCCGCCTGGCTATCATGCCATGCCCGCGGTCCATATTACACGCTAAAGCATTGGACGAGCTTGCCCATTGCGCAGCGTGCTTTCTGCAGTATGTGTTACACTGAACTGCTACCCGTGCAATCCCGCTTTGCGCAGGCCGTTGAGGAGCTTTTCGAGATGGGCTGGGTCCTTATAGGGAATAACCTGCTGCATCCGTCGCAACGAGAAGTCAGGAGCCAGGGTAACGAGTTGCTCCACCTCCCACTCGGCATCGTCAATACGTCCCGCGTGCGCATAACTAGCAGCTAACCACATGCGTGGGCGCTGGGCAACGGGGTTGCGCTCGAGCGCTCTCTCGAAGGCATCGATCGCCTTGTCGTATCGCCCGAGAGTGAAGTAAATCTCACCAAGGACGTACAAGTAGTCGAGAGGATAGCGCGGATTGAGGCGCATCGCTTTTTCCATCAGCGCCACACTGTCCTTCGGCGTGCCCGCGTAATGCAAGGTCAATGCGAGCAGGCCGTAGGCGTCCGCATGGTTCGCATCGAGAGCAATCGCCTTTTCCACCTCCTCAATAGCCTCTGCATGATGCTTACTGAAGAGGTGCACTTCGCCCAGGACCCAGTGAACCTGAGGGAGTGAGTCGTCGAGAGCGACGGCCCTCTGCGCCAGCTCATGGGCTTGCTGGAGCGATCGCTCAGGCGTGTCGCTCCAGCCGTCGACAAATTCCCGTGCATAAGTGCGAGCGAGGTTAGCGTAGGCGCGCGCAAACTCCGAGTCGCGCTCAACGGCTTTTTCGTAGAAACCGCGCGCGCTCAGATTGCTTTCTCTTGTAAGGCGTGAGAATTGCTCAAGACCACGGAGGAGGTAATCGTAGGCTTCCAAGCTGTCGGTGTATTGTCGCACCAGGCTTTGGCGTTCAGTCTCCGTCAGTCTGATCTCCAGAGCCGAGACGATCTTTGCGGCCACTTCGTCCTGCAATGCAAACACGTCTGTCAGATTACCGTCGAAGCGATCGGCCCAGACGTGAAATCCGTTAGTCGAGTCGATAAGCTGCGCAGTGATACGCACCTTATCGCCCGCCTTGCGCACGCTGCCCTCGAGCACATAACGCACGCCGAGTTCGCGACCCACATCCCGGATTTTCACGGGTATGCCTTTGTACGTGAATACCGAGTTTCGGGAGATAACAAAAAGGCCCGAAAGCTTTGACAGATCAGTAATCAGGTCTTCGGTCATCCCATCGCTGAAGTACTCCTGCTCCGGGTCTCCGCTCATGTTCTGGAAAGGCAGCACGGCGATGGAAGGCTTCGCGGGAAGCTCAAGCGATGCCCCTTCGGACACACGCTCAATCACGTCAGGGGTAGCGCGTAAATGGAATTGCCACAACGCCGCGACGCCAACCACTATCAACAAGGTGGCCATCACGATCAAGACCATTGGCCGCCACTGTTGCAGGCGGGATCTTAGTTTTTTGCGTGCGTCGGCCGCGTGCGCGTCTATTTGCACATGGAAGGCACGTACCGGCCGAGTAATGTTCTTTACCGACTGCTCACCGATAAACTCGTAAGCGAATGGCAGCTTGGTTCCGATGGCGTCGTAGACGGTACCGGAAACGCAGATCCCACCGGGTTGTGCGAGACTTTCAAGCCGCGCCGCTACGTTTACTCCATCGCCATAGATCTCGTTTCGGTCGACGATGACATCGCCTAGATTCACGCCAATGCGAAACTGAAGCTTGCGCTCCTCGGGTAGGTCTTCGTTTCGTGCCTTGAGGTGGCGCTGGATCTGCGCCGCGCACGTTAGCGCGTCAACGATGCTGCTAAAGTCGGCAAGTACAGCATCGCCGGCAAAGTGCAGAACCTTCCCCCTGTGGTGCTTAATGGCGGTGGTGATCGTATCGAGATAGGCACTGAGGCGGCGGTGCGTGCCCTCCTCGTCTTCACCGGTCAGCCGACTGTAGCCGGCCACATCAGCATAAAAGATCGCCGCAAGCTTGCGTTGCAGATGCTCGTTACTCATGGGAAATCGTCGCTGTTGGTTCGAGCGAAACGATGATGCTGATCCTACCGCGAGAGGTCTGGGTGATAAAGCGTGCAAACGAGCTACTTACACGTCAATCGGAAGACATCCCCGGTAAAAACTGGAGTAGCAATCAGAGTAGAAGTGAACCAGGTCGCAGCCATGACTCCAGCTACGCCGGTGATGCTAGCGAGGCTTGGTGGGTTTCTTGCTCCCCAACTGTTCTGTCAGTTTGGCACGCTCGCCCGTCCTTCGTGTCTGAGACGCCGCGCCGCGCTCGGGCAGAGATCGCGGTACCGACCACCCGCAACCACAGGCCGTTGCCGCCACAGAGATCGTCGCACCACATGCGGGACACGTCATTGTTTCAAGGTCCTTCGCCGCTTCAACCGCCCTATCCGCCTTGGCCGCTTGTGCAGCTCTGAACGCCGGGCCAGGTCTAGACGTCTGACCTTTAGCTTTTAGGACCTCTGCAACGATTACCGCTTGCCAGGATTGGTTAACGTTAGCGCTAGCGGTATCAGCAGGTTGGCTGACTTGCGCTGGTGCGCCGATACCTGCCCCGAGTTTGTTTTCGGCCTCCGCCACCCGGGTGCGCTGTTCAGACAGATCGGCCTGTGCCACCTCCGCATCGAGTTGTGCCACGGCTGCTTCCACCGCTTTGCGCGCATCATCCTGATCCACATCAGCACGATGGGCGGCCGCTCTGGCCGCTTCTACCGCCTGCTCAAGCCGGGCCGTCAAATACTCTTCAATCAGTTTTTCCTCTCGAACCGAGAGCTCCAGGGCCAAGCGCGGGTCTTCCAGATAAAGCGGGTTAAACAGGTACCCGCACCCACATTGGACGGCCCCGGCAGCGTTAGCGGCCCCACATTCGGGGCAGGTTTTTTCAAACTTGCTCACGCTAAAATGCCTCCCACCGGTTCAGGGGTAGCTAGATGGAGAAGTCTAACGGTAGCGACAAATGCGCCTTCAGACGGAAAACTGACTTGGAGTGAAGCCGCACACCGGCTCCGTATGGGCGATCCCTGAGGTTTAATGTCCTTCACAATACACCCCTCTACAGGCCTATTATAGACCATGAACGACGCTGACCAATGCTAGGGCGCATTAAACTGGCGTTGACGAGGAGCGAATGAGTCGGAAGCGGTGGTTACGGCGTACCCCGGTTTGGGCGCCCAGGAGCTTCTTGTGCGCTGCACCACAGGCATCGGCACGCCAGTCGAGGGTCATACAAGCCCAGGTCCTGCGGCAACCAGGAAAAAACGGGGTTGGTAAAAGACTCGGAAGAAACTACGGGCTCACCAGCCGGTACACATTGCCATTGAACGATAGGATATAGAGCTCGCCGCTCGCATCCTCTCCGAACGAAGCGACGCTTCCCAGATTGCCTACAGTCCACTCACGCCTGTCGGTGGCGATGCCATTTGCATACACAAAGCTTCGTAGGAAACTGGTACAGAAGTCGGAGTAAAAATAGTGCCCCTGAAGCCCAGGGATTCGGTTTCCGCGATAGACATAACCCCCGGTGATTGAACAACCTTCACCGTGCCCGTATTCGAGCGCTGGTACAACAAGACCGCTCGTGTTGCAGGAACTACTACCAAAACAGTGTGCGCCCTCCATGATATTCCAGCCGTAATTCAGACCACCTGCGGTATTCGATGCGACGCTGACCTCTTCCCAACTACTCTGTCCCACATCCGCGATAAATATTAAATCAGCCTGACGATCGAAAGACAGGCGCCAAGGGTTTCTAAGCCCATAGGCCCAGATTTCGGCACGCGCATTCGGATTCCCCACAAACGGATTATCAGACGGGATCGCATAGGGATTGCCCGCATCCACATCGATTCGCAGCAGGGCGCCGTGCAATGTATTCAGATCTTGACCGTTACCGAGAGGATCACCGCCGCCGCCGCCATCGCCCATGGCTATGTACAACATGCCATCCGTGCCGAACAGAATGAGTCCGCCATTATGGTTGGAGAACGGCTGTGTTACCGAAAGAATCAGTCGGTCCGGATTTGGATTAGCAATATTAGGATTTGCACTTACGCTGTAACGCTCAACACGTGTATCCCCGTTTGTGTCGGTATAGTTGACATAGAAATAACCGTTGGATACGTATTCAGGATGGAACGCTAGGCTGAATAACCCCCGCTCACCGCCACTCGACACCCTATTCGAGATGTCCAGAAACGGCGTCGCCAACAGCTGGCCGTTTTCGACAATACGGATGCGACCTTGTTGTTCAACGATTAACAATCGGGGATCCGAGGATGGTGCAGTGAGGTATAGCGGATCAGCGAGCCCACTTGCTACTACCTCGACCGCGAGTTCTCCCGTGAACACCGGGGGACCGTTGCCGCCAGATGAACCGCCGCCGCACGCACTCAACCCCAGAAGACACAGGATGACTAATGCCGAACGTTTAATAATGGAACTCTCCACTCCTCCTCCTAAGGACCGGTGAACCCCATCTTATTTCGCATAAGGTTGCCGGTCCAGCAAAATAAGTCTGTTCCCTGATTGGCGCCTTGTTCGATCTGACAGCAGCACGCCGACCCAAGAACGGCTATTCGCGTTTGATGGGGCCGCTCATCTCTACTTCCTCGATGAAGACAGGGTCCTCATCGACCTTTGTTTGCAGCGGCAACAGATTCAGCTTGCGCACGGTAGCACTTACGACCTTTTCGGCCTTGGCGGCTTGCGCCGCCTTAAACGCTGGGCCAGGTTGCTCGCGAGAAGTTACCGATGCCTCGCCTTCCAGTTGACTTCCGGTCTCGCGCAAGCTTGCTGCCTTCAGCGCCTCAGTGACAACAATCGTTCGCCAGGAGCTTCGGTTCGGAGCGCTAGATCGGACGCCATTAGAATCGCTCAGTTGATCGACGTCAGCGATATGTGCACGCAGTCGAGCTTCCGCAGCGCGAGCGCGTTGTTCAACAACTCCGGCCTTGGCGGCCCTGGCGGCGCGCTGAGCACGGGTGGCCATTAACAGTTTGCGTTCACTTTGCGGGTCTTGCAAGACAGCTTGTACCGCTTCCTTGGCAACCTCGACCGCCTGTTCGGCACGCGCAGCCAGATACTCTTCAATGAGCTGTTCTTCCCGCGCGGCCTGCTCCAGGGCCAACTGCGGATCTTCCAGATACAGCGGGTTAAAGACATAGCCGCAAGCACAATGAACAGCGGCGGCAGAGTTCGTGGCCTCACACTCAGGGCAAGCCTTATCGAAGGTACTCAAATCGATGTCCTCACGCCAGGTTAAAAGCCCTTGACCTGTGTTTGAACCAATGCGGGTTAACAAGCGAGGATGCTGGGTGGTCGGGGCGCCGATGTACGCGGCACAACTCATTCCCTGAGGCAGTTGTCCTGCATGAAGAACCCGTCCATAGGTCTTTCCTCACTTAACTATGGCACACGCGCGTTAAGGCGACAGCGGCTCCGGATAATCGCCGAAGATTATCGGACAAATGGTCTTAAATACGTGTACTTACGTGATTCCAGAGATCGCAATCACGATGCAGGCTTGTCGCCGCTCCCAGGCACAGCCGCCTCAGCTGCTTGGAATCCGACCCTTGAATGGGTCCCATCACAGAACGGTTTGGTGGTTGAACCGCCGCAGCGACACAAGGCGAATGGGCGCCGCATGACCTGATACTCATTGCCGTTCCAGTCGACCAGCTGTACGTCATCACCTTCCACGAGATACGGTCCGTTTTGCTTAACAGTAATCTTGATCATCTTATCCCCCTTTCACCCCTCCCTGACCCTCCCCATTCTGGGGAGGGAACAGCAAAGAATGTGCTAACCTTCTTCACCACGAGGAAGGAGCTATTCATCGGTTACACAACCTTCGCTCGCATTCTTGACATTCTTTATATACTTGAACAACGTGCCGCGTGTTGCCTTGTAAGCTGGCATTGTCCATGCTGCACGACGTTTTGCCATTTCTTCATCACTGATATCAACCGCAAGGGTATTGTTACCGGCGTCGATGGTTATGACGTCGCCATCTCTAACCAACGCAATGGGACCGCCTTCCTGTGCCTCGGGCACAATGTGACCAATGATGAGGCCGTGCGAACCTCCCGAAAAACGTCCGTCCGTAATAAGCGCGACGTCTTGACCCAACCCTGCTCCCATGATCGCGGATGTGGGTGTGAGCATCTCGGGCATGCCAGGACCACCTTTCGGTCCCTCATAGCGAATGACAATTACGTCGCCCTTGCCGATCTCGTTGCGCTCGAGCGCTCCGAGCATGTCCTCTTCCGAATCGTAAACCTTGGCTGGCCCGGAAAAGCGTTCGCCCTCCTTGCCAGTAATCTTCGCTACCGCACCGCCGGGTGCGAGATTACCCCGCAAGATCTGGATATGACCGGTTTTCTTCGTTGGATGGTCAAGCGAATGAATGACATCCTGATCTTCCTTGAGTCCGGGTACACCCGCCAAGTTCTCGGCGACCGTGCGCCCAGTCACAGTAAGACAGTCGCCGTTGAGTAGACCCTGTTCCAGCAAGTACTTCATGACTGCAGGAACCCCGCCCACATTATGCAGGTCTTCCATCACGTACTTGCCACTGGGCTTGAGGTCTCCCAGGTAGGGCACGCGGTCGCTTACGGCCTGGAAGTCGTCAATCGCGAGCGCCACGTCCACCGCACGGGCCATCGCGATCAAATGCAACACCGCATTGGTGGAGCCGCCTAGCACCATGACTATCACCATCGCGTTCTCGAACGCCTCGCGCGTCATGATATCTCGCGGCTTAATGTCCTTCTCGAGAAGGGTGCAGATAGCCTCCCCCGCCTGATAACACTCTTCCAGCTTTTTTGGATCAACCGCCGGCGTGGACGAACTGTGAGGTAGTGACATACCCAAGGCCTCGATTGCGGAGGCCATGGTGTTTGCCGTGTACATGCCACCACACGCACCGGGTCCGGGGCAGGCGTTTCGCACAATCGCCTGGCGGCTGTCCTCGTCTATCTTACCCGCGATGAACTCACCATAGCTTTGAAACGCCGATACCACGTCCAGCGTTCGATTATCCCAATACCCAGGCTTTATCGTTCCACCATATATCATAAGCGCAGGACGGTTGAGCCGGCCCATGGCCATCACACAACCTGGCATGTTCTTATCGCATCCGGGTATCGAGATATTGGCGTCGTACCACTGACCACTCATCACGGTCTCGATCGAATCGGCAATAAGATCACGCGACTGCAACGAGAAACTCATGCCATCTGTACCCATGGTAATGCCGTCGCTCACGCCCACAGTGTTGAAGCGCATACCCACCAAACCAGCGGCGACCACTCCTTCCTTGACCTTCGCCGCTAGATCGTTCAGGTGCATGTTGCAGGTATTGCCCTCCCACCAGACAGTAGCGATACCGACCTCCGGCTTGTTCATGTCCTCATCGGTCATGCCGGTGCCGTAGAGCATGGCCTGGGAGGCCCCCTGAGATTTGACTTGAGTGATACGGGAGCTGAATTTATTCAGTTGTCGGGCCATCGTTTTCTCCGCAGGTTTCTACCAAAAAAGGACGTGGTCCAATGTATCTCCCCCCAACGGTGCCGCCGGAGACAGCGACTGCGAGCACTTAGGACCAGACAGTCCAGACGCGGGGGACCGGTAAGCTACTATCATACCACCGTTTTTTAGCGCTGATATTGCGATCGCCTATGTTCGCGGTGACGTCTCGTCTACATACCAGTCGATCGCTTGCAGGATGACGTTACCACCGGATCGGTAAAAAATACGGTCGATTTGCAGGGCACAGCTCTCATCTAAAAATAACTCCGAGCTCATTATCCTTCCAAAAAGAGAATGGAAGATTTATGGCGTCTAACCGTCGATGGCCATATATTACAAGTATCTGATAGCGGCTCCGCACTCATACGACGAGCGCTAAGGCTACGACAACTCATCGTTACCGTGTTATTGTTTCGGCCGCACAAAGCAGTCATTGTCGCGCCGTGACGGAAGAACGAATCCGCCTGTCAAAACTTATGACCGATCAGGGGTTGTGCTCCCGGCGCGAGGCCGATGCGTTCATCGAACGCGGCTGGGTATATGTCGATGGGAAGAGAATCAGGACACTCGGCACTAAAATCTTTCCAAGTCAGGTCATCACACTGAATAAGCAGGCCCGTGCCTGGCAAACGCAGACGGTTACGATCTTACTCAACAAGCCCGTCGGCTATGTGTCAGGTCAAGCCGAAAAAGGGTATCGATCGGCAGCTTCGTTAATCAATAAAGAAAACAGGTTTCGGGGTGATTCTAGCAGCCAACAGTTTCGTGCGGCGCACCTAAAAAGCCTCGCTCCCGCGGGGAGACTCGACATCGACTCGGCCGGCCTTTTGGTTCTAACCCAGGATGGTCGCATTGCGAGGCAACTAGTCGGCAGGAACAAATCAACTGAAAAGGAATATCTAGTGCGTGTACAGGGCGACTTGAGCAAGAAAGGCTTAGCGTTGTTACGCCACGGCTTGTCGCTTGATGGCAAGCCGTTAGCGCCGGCTGGCGTCTCTTGGGTCAACCAAGATCAACTTAAGTTCATCCTGACGGAAGGGAGAAAACGGCAGATCCGGCGTATGTGTGAGCAAGTTGGCCTCAAAGTAACGGCTTTAAAGCGCGTGCGCATCGGCAATGTGCGACTAGCCAATCTACCAGTGGGTCAGTGGCGCTATCTCGGCGCAGGCGAAGATTTCTGATGTTGGCGCGTGTGGATTTAACATGCCTTCACTTTCGCCGGTGGACTGTGGCATTCATTATGAGGCAATAACGAATTGTATAAGCTCTTGCGCCCGCTATTATTTCTGCTCGATGCAGAACGTAGTCACCAATTTGCATTTCTGCTGTTGCGCATTGCCTACCTGATACCCGGCATCGGGGCGCTTGTGCGCTTACTACTCGCGCGGCGCACACCGCAACTGCCGGTCGAAGTAATGGGCCTGCACTTCCCAAACCCAGTGGGTCTGGCTGCTGGCCTCGACAAGAATGCACGATACGTTCGTGAATTAACGGATTTCGGTTTCGGTTGGTTGGAACTTGGCACGGTCACACCCCGGCCGCAACCAGGTAACCCTAAGAAGCGTCTGTTCCGCATCATCAGTCACGCCGCACTTATCAACCGTATGGGTTTCAACAATGTCGGCGTAGATACATTCGTCCGTAATCTACGGCGAAAGGCCAAGTCCGGGATTATCGGGATAAACATCGGCAAAAACGGAGAGACCTCCACCGAACGGGCGGTTGATGACTATCTGGAGGCTCTTCGGGTCGTGTACCCCTATGCCGACTACGTTGTCATTAATGTCTCCTCTCCCAACACCCCCGGCCTACGTGATCTGCAGGCGCAGGAGAAACTCAATGAGCTTTTGCGCCGCTTGAAACAGGAGCAAGCGGCACTGCAAAAAACGCGCGGCATATATGTTCCCATGACGATCAAAATTGCACCCGATTTGGACGAGAACCAGATCGCGGCTATCGCGAAGATGGCACGCGACCATAAACTCGATGCCGTTATCGCCACCAATACCACCCTGTCTCGTCCAGGTATGGAAGGCGTGCTGCAGGCGAGTGAGGAGGGAGGTCTGAGCGGCCGGCCGTTGAAGGCACTGTCCACGGAGGTAATCCGACGGCTCTACGGCCATCTACGCGGTACGGTGCCCATCATTGGTGTCGGCGGTGTCGAAAGCGCCGCTGATGCTTGGGACAAACTCGTGGCCGGCGCTGATTTGCTGCAGATTTACACCGTGCTCACCTATGACGGTCCAGGGATCGTACGAAAGATCGTCTCGGGGCTCGCCGAACGCGTGAGGAGCTCAGGCTGCGCCAAGTTGGTGGACGCCGTAGCCAAGGCCCGCATGGAAAAACAAGTAGGAAGTGTCAAGTAAGAGGTGGCAAATACAGTGTAAACAAACAGAGTCGTCTTGGTTTCGACTCAAAACTCGCCACTACACCGCTTCAAAATTCTAACAAGTAAATCGTAGGTCACTTGTTTCGTAAACAGCTAAGGACGCTTCACAAATCACGGTTCACGACTAACGCTTAACGGTTCACGGATAACGACTCACGATTAACGCATACTCGTCGCAATCTTGTCTTTTACCAGCTGTGCTACGCGCACCGCTTCGAGGCCGACACGGCCGTCGACCACGGGGTGACGACGTGCGCGAACCGTTCTAATGAAATCTTCCAACTCCGCATCCAATGGGGGGCGCGGGGTTATGTTTAAACGTTCAGTAGCGATCTCTGGCCGGTTACCATCCACATCACTGGGTTGCGTATACAAAATCTCTAGCTGTTGATCGATGTAGTTTAGCCCGTAGTAGCTGTTCTGCCCGAAGACCCGGATGCGACGGAGTTTTTTGTTCGACACCCGGCTAGCGGTGACGTTAGCGACTGCTCCGTTCTCGAACTCCAGGCGGGCGTTGGCTATATCCACGTGCTCCGTTAGAACAGGTATACCGACGGCGGCAATGTCCCTAATGTTCGCTTTCACCAACGACATTGCTATATCGATATCGTGGATCATTAAATCGGTGACAACATCCACATCGGTAGCCCGTTCAACGAAGGTGCCAAGGCGATGTACCTCGATAAACCGCGCGTCTTTGACGCGGTCGGCCATGGCCAATACACCGGCGTTGAAGCGCTCCAGGTGACCGACTTGCAGTATGACCCTGTCGCGTTCGGCGAGCTTGACGATCTCGAGTGCTTCATCGTAATTTGGTGCAATGGGTTTTTCCAAGAGCATATGGACCCCACGCTCCAGAAATGGTCGCGCAACCTGCAAATGCGAGGCGGTTGGCACGACAATACTGACAGCATCGACTTTTCCGATTAGCTCGGTAGAATCCGTATAGGCCTTACAAGCATGTGACTCAGCCACCGTGCGGGCCGCCCGCGGGTCGATGTCAGCCACACCTACAAGGTCGACGTCAGGCATTTCCTTGTAGATACGCGCATGGAAGCGTCCCAGATAGCCCACACCGACGACACCTACGCGCACCCTTCGCGTATGTGGCGTCGAAGATGTCGCTAGGTGTTGGCCCGAACTCATATTCGTTTAGGTATGTGGGGGTTGATGACGGGGCGCTGTGCAGCGCCATGGGGCACGCCTACATTATACACGGCCCAACTGTACTCGAGGACCAAGCGAACCTCAGGGAGCTAGCACGTAGGAGCGCGACTCCACAAACACCTGCAGCAGATTCGAATCGACTCTGCCCGACTTCGCCTCGGAATGGAGAATGTCTAATGCCTTCTCCGCTGGCAGGCTTGCCTTATAGGGTCGATCTCGTGCTGTCAATGCATCATAGATATCAGCAATGGTCATGATCTTGGACTGCACGGGTATTTCGGAACTGGTGAGCCCACGTGGATAACCACTTCCATCGAGCTTCTCGTGATGGGCGTAAGCGATTTCCGGTAGTCGCGAGAGATTTCTCGTCCATGGGATAAGACTGAGGAACGCAAAAGTGTGGCTTACATGCGATTCAATCTGTGCCCGTTCTTGAGGATCCAGGCTACCCTTGGATAGGCTAAGATGCGCGAATTCAAAAGATTGCAACAGCGATAGTTCCTCACCCTGCTCTCCCGGAAAGGTGTACCGTGCCACCGCATCCAAATCGCCAGGTACCATTTTTTGCGACACCGTTGGCTCGTTCAGGCGTAGCACGATTTGCAGAAAATCTTCAAGCCGCTTACCTTCGGAAGCTAACATGTCCTCGACCTCGCGACGGCGCGCGGCGAATTCCTCCGGACTCAGCTGCTGCTGGTACTGTAAATCGACCAACCGTTGGTAAGCTTCCCGCGCTATACTCGCGCCTGCATATTTGAAACGCTGTTTGACGATTTCTAGCTGGTGCGAGTAAAGCTTCTTTGCCTTAACCAGTACATCTTCGCGAACGCCTACCTTTCCAAAGTCATGTAACAGTGCCGCATAGCGCAACTCAGTCAGCTCGTCACGCGTAAACAGAACATCGCGCAACCCATACAGCTCGGCCCGATCTACCGCCTGTGCAAGGTCTCGGGTAAAGTCTGCAACGCGAAACGAATGCCCAGCGGTGGTCGGATCTCGCGCCTCGATCGCTTGCACCGAAGCTCCGATAAAACCCTCGAAGAGCCGCTCGATATCGTTGTAGAGTATGCTGTTCTCAACTGCTACCCCAGCCTGCCCCGATAGTGCTAGTGCCACGGACCGGCTCAACTCATCGAAAGGCAATACGTGTTGAACAACGTCTTTCGGTGACTTTAACAAAACGTCGGCGCGGTCCTTGCGGTTGATAAGCTGCAGCACGCCGACGACTTCATCTGCCTTATTCTTTAGCGGCACCGTCAACATCGAACGCGTACGGTAACCGATACTGCTATCCACCGCCGGCGAGAAGCGATACGGAGCCGATTCCGGAATCGTGTAGGCATCGTCAACGCCGACCACTTCTCCGGTACGCGCTACGTAGCCAGCAATGCTGTATTCGCCGACTAGGGTTTTCTGCGCGTTCGACCTCGCCTCGGTCGAAAAATTCTGCCACAGGCGAAAATACAGCTTGCCACTATTGTCTTTCGTATAGATGGAAGCGCCGTCTGCATTGGTAAGCTCCCGCGCATGCGTAAGGATCAAATCGAGAAGCGTGTCGAGATCCTTCTCGGAAGCCAGCGCGCGCCCAATCTCGAGCACACGCTCCAACATCTGGGCGGCCTTGGAATCATCATTGCGCTCCAACAGCGCGAGACCGGATCGCAGGGTTGCGTACATGGTGTCAGTCGAACAAGCCTGATCGAGTACACCGACAACCAAAGGATGATCTAACAACGCACGGTTTAGCGGTGACTGTGAGTCGTCTCGCCAGAGGACAACTGCGAGCAAACCGGGAGTGACCCGCAATCGCAGCTCTTCGCGGTTAAGAAAGGTGTCGGCCTGTTCGGGTGTCAACACTAGCAACAGGCGCGAGCCATCAAGCTCGACCGCATCAGCGGCGGTGAGCCGACCGTACTCACTGTTGGCGGAGAGTCGCTGCAAGACCTCGGGCGTTAGCGCCGCCTGATCGGTTACCAGCAAGCGCGTTTGGATTTCCGACATCGAACTCGATCATCCCCCGTTGGGGGCGCCAATCCTCCCTTTGGGCGCCAGAGTACCCCTAATTCCACAGTACAGGACGGTTTACTCCTTAGCAATAGCTTTAGAATAGACTAAGCGGGAGCTGACAATTTCGCCGGGAGCGAGGAGCGGCACAAGGAGGTGCCGCTTGCGGAGCGAAGGGCGCAATTGGGACCGCGAAGCGACTCTGAAGGAGCGAGCCACATGAGCGAAGCGGCATAAGATGAAGGTCCAGTGGGTGAGGCGGTAGAAGGCGAAGGTCCGGTGAACCTTCGCCCCGCCGAACGCCTAAGCCACGGGTGAGCCGGGGCATTGCAAAGGGTCCGGTGGAGCCTTTGCCCGGCGAACGGGCGGGCCACGGAAGGCCAGCCCCGGACTTGCAAGCGTAGCGGGAATGCGAAGCGCAGCAAGGCTTGGGCCGGTGCCAAAGCGAAGCAGGGGCGAGACGGAGAAGTGGCGATGATCCAGTGAATCATCGCCCCGTCGAGCGGGTGTGCCATGGGTGAGCCGGACAAAGGCGAGTGTCCAGTGGACGCTCGCCCCGGCAAACGGGTTCGCCACGGACGGCGAACCCCGGGCTTCCGAGTGGAGCAGGAAAGCGGAACGAAGGAAGGCACGCCCTGGACTTTCGAGGGAAGCAGGACAGCGAGGCGACAAGGGTAGCGAGTCAAAAAGCAGGCCAGTGGCGCAGCATACAGCTAGGCACGATCCGATACAGCGGCCGCGTTGAGATTTTTTGGGTATCCTGTTGACAACCGCGGCCTCCCAAACTGCCGAGGAAAAAACATGCGCGACAAAATAGAACAGAAAAACATCTTGATCACGGGCTGCTCCTCCGGTATTGGACATTGTCTGGCGCATGGCCTCAAGCATCGGGGGTACCGGGTGTTTGCGACCGCCCGCAAGCCGGCTGATGTGGCGCGCCTCGCGGAACAGGGGTTTGAGAGTCTGGTGCTGGACTTGAACTCATCGGACTCCATCCGCCAGGCTGTGGACCAGGTGTTGGCGAGCACGGCGGCGAAGCTCTACGCGCTGATCAATAATGGCGGATATGGCCAGCCTGGCGCAGTTGAGGATTTGTCGCGTGACACGCTGCGCCGCCAGTTCGAGACCAATGTGTTTGGCGCCCAGGAACTTAGCAATCGGCTCATGCCGGTGTTTCGCGGACAGGGGTATGGGCGTATCGTTCAAATCAGCTCCGTGCTGGGCTTTGTGTGCCTCGCGTATCGCGGCGCTTACAACGCCAGCAAGTATGCGCTCGAGGCACTTTCGGATACGCTTCGCCTGGAACTGCACGGTACGCGGATCTATGTATCGTTGATCCAACCCGGCCCGATCGAAAGCCGCTTTCGTGAGAACGCGTATACGGCGTTTAGAGCCAGCATCGATGTGGCCAGCAGCGCCCATCGCGAAACCTATGCGTCGTTGGAGAGGCGGCTCGCCGGACAAAGCGGCACAACCCCCTTTACGCTACCGCCGGATGCGGTGCTGAGAAAGGTCGTGCATGCGCTCGAGGCGCGACGCCCAAGGGTGCGCTATCGCGTCACCTTGCCCACTCATCTATTCGCTGTGCTCAAACGTTTGCTGCCGGCAAGTTGGGTCGATGAGTTCCTGCTTTCAGCAAGTGGCACAGGCACTCGCGCCTAACGCGAGGGCGCCTGGCAGAACATACGCGACGCAATGGCACCACGACATCTAGTTGTGCGTACCCGAACAGTTTCGTGGTAAATTATTCCGTCAAGCCTTCGACAGGCAGCCGTAAATGATCGTTATCCTAAAATCTGATATCAACGAGAGCCGTCCCGAGTTTCGGCAACTCATGGATTATCTCGGCGGCAGGTCCAACATAACGACGCGAGTGCACAAGGAGGTCGGGGCGCTCCAGACCCTGATCGAGATCTACCTGATTGGCAACACGGCGGCGCTGGACAAGGCTGAGATCGAAAGCCTTCCGGGTGTCGAGCGGGTCGTGCGGGTTACGGATGCGTTCCGGATCATAGGCCGCCATCGAGACGATAGCCGACCCACCGGCTTTGAATACAACGGCGTACGTTTCAATCAAGATAACCTAAACATCTTCGCCGGCCTATGTGCCGTCGACACGCGCGAGCACACGGAAACAATGATGCGCGCTCTGAAGGATAATGGTCAGGTGTGCACACGCATGGGCGCCTACAAGCCACGCACTAACCCCTATGCATTCCAGGGACACGGTGGACGCTGTCTTCCCTGGGTGTTTGAGTTGGCGGGCAAATATGGCATCAAGGTCATCGCGATGGAGATCACTCATGACTCCCATCTCGATGAGATCCGTCACACCCTGGATGAGACCGGTCATCCCACCGGTGTCATGCTACAGATCGGCACGCGCAATACGCAGAACTTCGAACTGCTGAAGAACGTCGGCCGCCAACAGGAGTTTCCGGTCCTCCTCAAACGCGGATTTGGCATTACGCTCGAGGAGTCGTTGAACGCCGCGGAATATCTCGCGAGCGAAGGTAATCGCAAGATCGTATTCGCGCTGCGTGGCATGAAGACAAATCTTGCCGACCCACACCGCAATTTTGTGGACTTTGCGCATGTGCCGGTGGTGAAGCGATTGACACGCATGCCAGTGTGCGTGGATCCATCGCACTCCGTTGGTTCCCGCGAGCAAGATCCGCATGGGATCCTCGACGTCATGCATGTCACGGCCCAGGGGATAATCGCCGGCGCCAACATGGTGCTCGTAGACTTCCACCCTGCGCCGAAGGAAGCGCTAGTCGACGGGCCGCAGGCCTTGGTGCTAGAAGAGCTGCCTTACTTTCTCGAGGACGTGGCGATTGCGCGCGAGGCCTACGAGAAACGCGCGGCGTTGATTAGAGACTTTCGCACCCAACAGGCAAGACAACAACGCACCAGCGTGGGCGTCTAGCATAGAATCGTATACCCGCCACTGCCATCGGCAGCCTCTCCACTGCCCACGGCTCGCAAACCGGTCGGCGCATTATTTCTTATCTGGATAGTGACGTAATGTCGAGCCGACGTAGAGCTGCCGCGGCCGGTCGATGCCGTGACCTTCTTCCGTGAGCTCCAGCCAGTGACTCACCCAACCGACCGTGCGCGCAAGCGCAAAGATCGCAGTGAACATCGTCGTCGGCAAACCCATGGCGCGCAGCAAGATACCTGAGTAGAAGTCGACATTCGGATAGAGCTTGCGCTCAACGAAATAATCGTCCTCAAGCGCAATCTCCTCTAGGCGCCTGGCAACATCGAGCAGGGGATCGCTGATGCCCAAATGATCCAACACCTCCCGGGCCATCTTCTGGATCACACGCGCGCGCGGATCAATGCTCCTGTAGACACGGTGGCCGAAGCCCATCAGGCGAAATGGGTCGTCCTTGTCCTTGGCGCGTGCAATGACTTCCGGAATGTTTTCCGTTTTGCCGATGTCCATCAGCATCCGTAGTACCGCTTCGTTCGCTCCACCATGGGCCGGACCCCAGAGGCTTACAATACCGGCTGCGATACAAGCAAACGGATTTGCTCCCGATGACGCCGCCAGCCGCACGGTCGAGGTCGAAGCATTCTGCTCGTGATCGGCATGCAGGAGTAAGATCATGTCCATGGCTCGCGCCAGCATCGGATCTACCTCATATTCTTCGCTCGGCACGCCGAAGAGCATTTGCAAGAAGTTCGCGGAGTAATCCAGGTCGTTGCGCGGATGTCGCAGCGGTCGACCGATACTGTACGTGTAGCTAGCAGCGGCAACGGTCGGCATTTTCGCTATCAGCCGAATTCCCGCATTGACGCGGTCTTCGCGATCCTCGAGGTTCATGTCATCGTGATAAAATGCAGACAGCGCACCGACTACCCCGACCATAATGGCCATCGGGTGCGCGTCGCGGCGAAACCCGTCGTAGAACTTAAACACTTGGTCATGCAACAAGCTATGGCGTGATACCGATCCCCAGAACTCAGCGTATTCGGCTTCGCTCGGCAGCTCACCGAACATCAGCAGGTAAGCGGTCTCGATGAAGTTGCTCTTCTCTGCCAACTCCTCGATCGGATAGCCACGGTAGAGTAAGACACCCTCATCGCCGTCGATGAAGGTGATAGCGCTCGTACAGGACGCCGTTGACCGATAGCCGGGGTCAAACGCGAGCAGTCCTTGACGTGCATATAAACTCTGGACGTCGACGGCCGCAGGGCCCATGGTGCCCTCAACAATGGGCAGGCTATCGTCACCCTGCTCATCGGAGATGATTGCGTTGACGTATTTTACCGACATAGCTTCCTCCACACGCTTATACACAACGACGGAGGCTGCGAAGCAGCCACGGACCGTCCGATAGCGGGTGTATACCCGCGTCCTTGACGGGTAGGCGGGTACTTAAGGCACTTATCTAATTGATGTTTTAGTGCATCCCGTTCTTTCGGCAACCCTTAGGATCGACGATCCTTGACACCTTGTCTACCCCAAAACATGTAAAGGTGTAGTACAAAGGCGGGACCCACGCAAATCGGCCTGCCGGCACATGTAAATGCCGCCGTCGACCTTGATCGGCGGCGCCGCACTCGGGCCCCGCAAGTTGTAAAACGTTACGGAGAACAGGTTCCGGTATTGGCTCGCTCTATAGATGCGCGAACATTATTCTCGCCGTGTGGCGGGTTATAACAGCCGCCGGTGCTGGCTGCGCTGGCAAAGTTACATCCGTTCACTATGCTTGAATGGGGATGCCGATATAGCTACAGACCGGCTTCGCCTTCCACGAACGGACGAGCAGTATGTACGGGGACGTTCTTCAAGACGCGGAAAACCCGCTAAATAACATGATGGATCGCGCGGAACTGCGTGATGCCCTCGAAATCATTACGTCCCACCACCGGCGCAACGAACGTAGCTTTGGGCTGATATTGTTCAGCGTAGATCGCTTCAAGCTCATTAATAGCCGCTTTGGGCATTCGCGTGCCGATACAGTCTTGCACCAAATTGCCTCACGTGCGCGAGAACTTTTGCAAAAGCGAGGCATAGTAGGTCGCTGGGGCGGCGACGAATTTCTTTGTATTCTGTCGGGCATCGACATGGCGACCTGCTACCGGATTGCCGAGGAGTTACGCAGGCTCATCGAGTGCCAGGTCATTGCCGTTGGTAAAAGCCTTCTCAATGTGACTTCGACCTTCGGTGTTGCCTGCTACCCTGACAACGGAACCGACGTCCAGTCGCTGCTAGTCGCCGTGGATGAGGCGAATCTCGTAGCGAAAAACGGTGGGCGTAATCGAATAATGCCGGCGATGGTGACAGGTAATACGCTATTCAGCGTTGGAGATATGCTGGAAACGGCGTTGCGCGAGGACCGCGTCATGCCTGCGTACCAACCGATATTCGATCTGCAGACTGGATGCCAGGTAGGTGAAGAGGCGCTGGCACGCATCGTTACGATAGATGAACGCGCGATTGCGGCTCATGAATTTATCGACGTCGCCAGCCAGTTTCAGCTAACGCACAAGATCGATCGCACCATTGTACTGACAGCCATGCGCTACAGTGCGATGTGCCAGACCAAGGGCAAGGAACACAGTCTTTTTGTCAATATCTCGGGCGACCTGTTGCGACACCCCGACATAGTAAGGGAGCTACTCGAGGCGGCGCAGAAACTCCTGAGCATGAAAAACAACAGCAACGGAGCGGCCAAGCAGCTGGTTATCGAGGTTACCGAAAGGGAATGGTTGGACAATCCCGCTGCCGCGCGGCAGCTACTAGCACCGTTTCTCGACCTCGGCATACACCTGGCGCTCGACGATTTTGGCAGCGGATATTCTTCTTTTCAGTACTTGGCCGATCTGCCTATCTCTTATCTTAAAATCGATGGACGCCTTATCCAGCGGCTTGGCGAGTCAAGAGTGCGTGCGATTGTCCGCGGTATCCAAAATATAGCACGCGAGCTGGGTCTGATTACGCTGGCCGAGTACGTGGAAAATGCCACCCAGGCCGAGATCCTACGCGAAATTGGGGTGGATTGGGTGCAGGGCCATTATTATGGTGGGGCGAAGCTCGACGAAAACGAGGCCGGCCGGCGACGGCAGTTAAGCGTCAACTGGGCCCAGGGGTACTACTACCGAAAATCTCTGCCTGCTAGTTGATCTCCTTGGCGCTGGAAGTGCGTAAAGACCATGGTACAATTCGCCTGTTCGGGCAAGCGAGGGAACGGTTCACACAGTACGCATAGGTACTGGCGCAGGGACGCCCCACGGAAAAACTACAAAGGTGCGGTCTATGGGGTCTGAAACCGGAATCGGTGCGATCGCCGATTTACATCTGCGCGTAAACGACTTTCCAGCATTTTATAACAAGCTCATTGCGCTACGTTTTCCGATCGACGTAGCGCAGGTGCTGGAGCTACGCTTTCTGCTCAACCACACGGCTGACGCGTTCAAGCAGTCCCCGCTGTCAGCGCACGACCGGCAGTTCCGCAGCGCGGTGCAGACGGCAATCGACTCGTTCGGCATTAACAACTTATATCATCGTGAACGGCTGGTTAAGATATTAACCATAATCCGTGATCTCCACATGGCGCATGTCATGGAATCCAGGGCGGCGGAGCTAAAGCTGCGCAACATGCTGGAGGAAATTCGCAAGGCTCGATCGCAAATGATTCGTCACGGCTTGTATTCGGTGCTCGCGACGATATTTGCAGGTCTTACGTGGCTCGGCAGTAGCGATCCTGGTTGGACGCTCAAATTACTGACGCTCGGTCTTGCCTACGTAACCTGGGATTGTTTCCATTCACTTCCAGCCCTGGATAGAGAGCCGGAATACCTGACTCCGGCGCTTAACGAAGTATTAAGACGACGCGTGGACTCGCTAAACTGGAAGCGCCTGATTCATAAACTTGCCCTGCTGCTGGGTTACAAACGCATACCGGGTCTTGAAGTATTCCCCATCGACAGTTACGCATAAACTCCGTAGCAAGTTACGAGTAGCAAGTAGCAAGTGGCAAGGAACTTCCATCAGCCGATGACCGTCTGATCCGACCTTGCTACTTACTACTCGCAGTTAACCCCGTGGATGATGCCGGCGATGAAGTTGTTTTAGTCGCGCGCGCGCTACCTGAGTGTAAATCTGCGTTGTGGACAGATCGGCATGCCCCAAGAGCACCTGCACGACACGTAGGTCAGCGCCGTGATTCAGCAGATGTGTGGCAAACGCATGTCGCAGGGTGTGCGGTGACAGCTGCTTATCATCGATGCCGGCATTCCGAGCGTAGCGTTTGATGTTGTGCCAGAACGCCTGACGCGTCATACCGGTCCCGCGTGTTGTCGGAAACAATGCATCTGTCTGCCGCCTACCAACCAGCACCATTCGAGTATCGGAGAGGTACCGCGTTAACCAATGTATCGCCTCCTCTCCTATGGGAATCAGGCGCTCTTTGTCACCTTTGCCGATCACTCGAACTACACCCGCCTGCAAGTTTAGCTGCGACAGGGTCAGGGCGATCAGTTCGGAGACCCTTAGCCCCGTCGCATAAAGCGTCTCAAGCATGGCACGGTCACGCATACCCAGCGCGACGGTGACATCGGGTGCACGCAACAACGTCTCGACCTGTTCCTCCGTCAATGACTTTGGCAAAGGGCGACCGAGTTTGGGAGATTCTAACTCCGCCGTGGGATCAGCCGCGATTACGCCCTCGCGTATCAGGTAGCGGTAAAACCGGCGCAAGGCGGACAGCAGGCGCGCTGTAGTGCGTGGACGCGCGCCATGGCGTACGCACTTGGCGATATAGGCAAACACATCTGCCCGGCGAGCGCTGGTGAGGCGCAATTTTTTCTGCGCCAACCATTTGCTATAACCTGTTATATCGGCCCGATAGGCGCTGAGGGTATTGGTGCTCAGCCCGTGTTCCATCCACAGGGCGTCGAGGAAGCGCTCGATCAGTGCCTCATCCGCGTCGCTCATGGGACACTAACCACTGTTTCATGCGCAGCGCCGCACCGGATTGCTCACCCATGTAACCTCCTAGCCCGGCACTTGCGACAACGCGGTGACAGGGCACCACGATCGGAATTGGGTTTCGGCGGCATGCGCCGCCAATCGCCCGTGCGCCGGTACCAAGCTCGCGTGCGAGTTCGGCGTAACGTCGCACGTGCCCCGGGGGGATCTGCCGTAGCGCGTGCCATACGCGGTGCTGGAATGGCGTGCCATCCAGGGCTAGCGGCAAATGGAAAGTGTGATGGGCATTGACAAAGTAGGTGTCAAGCTGTCGGCAGATCTCGCGCACCAATAGGCTCTCAGTGATATAAGCGCGCCGCCCGTACCTCAGCAAATCGATACGGGACAACGCATCGGCTGCCACCACGATACCCAAGTGCCCGCAGGGCGCCTGAACTACGGCGGCGTAGTCTGGTGTTCGCGCAACCACAGCTGCTGGATGCTACGTTCGATCAGGGCCCGACGTCTCTGGTCGGCCGTATGGGCAAGAAGCTTGCGATAAACATCGCGGGCATCGGCGATCAGACCGGCCTTTGCCAGCGCATCGGCCGCGTGAAAACGTGCAGTCTGACCCCAGGGATCCGTACCTTGCGCGTGCCTATAGTTGGCGGACCTAAGATAAAGCTCGCCGGCCTTCTGATATTCGCCCATGGCGTTTTTGGAGTCCGCCATCCAGAACAAGATCTCGCGCTGCCGTCGCGGATCATCGACTAACGAGAACACCGAATCAAGCAAAGCATAGGCCTCGGCATGTTTGTCTACTGCCTGCAAGTCGAACAGCACCTGCATATAGCGGTCGGCGAACACGGGGTCTAGCGTACGCTTGTCGTCGAGGATCTGACTGAGCCAGAGCGCGCCGCCCCTAAAGTCGCCTGCGTAAATGAGCACGCGCGCCCGACGCAGTGACCACTGGTCAGGGTCCGCGCCCACCGGTGGTCGGTCGAGACCTTTCAGCAGACGCGCGGCAAACTGAATGTCCCGGTTCTTTAGCGCCATGTCCGCGAGCCGATAACGCACGGCCTCCGGGATCGCATTGAGGCTATCGAATCGCGTCGATCGCGTATACAACCAGCGCACCACTTGATCCCCGCCGTCGGCAAACAGCAAGTCGGCAAGACGCTTGTGTGCGTCGTAACGTACTTTGGAGTCGGTACCGCGACGACTCAGAAACGCGTAAAACGCGCGCGCATACGACTTCTCATCGGCTTCATATTGCCGGGCCTGCTCAAGCCACGCCTGATCTTGACCAACGAGCAAGTTCATGCGGTTGCCAAACGATTCTGCCAACCACTCGTAGGCCTGCCATAGATCATCGGCATTATGCGAAAACACTTCACTATTACTGTCTGGCGCGGGATTGTTGGACAACGCCAGGGCTTGTTCCAGGCCGATGACACGGTAAACATCGTCCCCCGCCTTGGCGGCCGCCTCTGCCACCAGTGTCCAGGCACTGCGCTGCAATTTGGGCTTGCTCCGCGTCGAGTCGGCTAGCTTCAGACCGTCTATCTTGACATCAGGTGCCTTGTATATACCGCTTCGCAGTCCAGCCAACGACCGCAGTATCTTACCTTCGACCGACTGCGTGTCTTGCAGGACATCGAAGGCCGCCTTGTTGCGCCCGGCGCGCAGCAGCACCTTCGCATGCAAAAGCCGCCATGCGTCGTTATTTACTTGGTAATCCTGCTTGTAACGCAAAAGCGCCGCATTCGCATCCTGGATATTGTTCTCAAGCAGATAACTGCGAATGACCATCCGACGCCATCTAGCAAAATGCTTAGAGTCAGCCTGCGTTCCCCAGAGTAGCCGGCGGAGGTATTTGCGAGCGGCGGAGCCGTCTTCGGCCGATAGCTGCGCATCGGCTGCTTGTACCAACGCCCATTGCTTGAAAGGCCGCGGTAAGCCCGGGGGGAAGCGATCGACGCGTTCTGCGATCTCATCCCACTGTCGCCTTTCGGCAAGAATCTCGAAGCGTTGTTTTTCCCACTCTATCCAGTGCTGCTGATCTTCAGGCGAGGGCTGGTACTGAACTAGCAGGCGCAGCGCCAATTCCGTGGCACCCCCTTGGGCCACCGCGACGATGCGCTCGAGCTCCGAAGCCGGTGTCGGCGGGCTCATGACCAAAAGGCACAGCAAAGCGAGAAGCCTCGCCCGGTGGTCCGCTAACCTATTACGGAACATCATTAGGTGTACGACGTGTACTGAAGAATAGCGGTGGTGCGATCATTAGCGCTGACGCAACGTCTTGGTTCACGTCCGCCGCACCAGCATGTTCCGAAACCGTGTTTGCCAGCGTGGCAAAGTGCGCGGTGAGTGGGGAAAGCGCGATTTTGACTATTCGCGGCGACCTCTAAACCTTTTCGCGGATACGCGCCGCCTTGCCGGTTCGGCCCCGCAGATAGTACAGCTTAGCCCGACGCACATCCCCTCGACGCTTCACCTGAATCTTGGCAATTGCGGGACTATACAGTGGAAAAACCCGTTCAACGCCTTCGCCGTAGGAGATCTTGCGCACAGTGAACGACGAATTCAGACCGCGATTCCGACGCGCAATGACCATCCCCTCAAACGCCTGCAGGCGTTTGCGTCCGCCCTCCACGACGGTTACTTGCACGGAAACGGTATCACCAGGAGCAAACTCCGGGATTTTCTTATCAAGCCTCTCGGCTTCCTGCGCTTCGATGTCTTCGATCACTTTACTCATTTTCTTACTCCCGATTCTTCCGCGTATTCCTGCTGAAACTCTTCGAGCAAGCGCTGCGACTCGTGATCTAATATCAATCGTTTCAGCAGATCTGGGCGTCTCAACCACGTCCTGCCGAGGGATTGCTTCAGTCGCCAACGACGAATCGCTTCGTGGTTGCCCGAAAGCAACACCTCCGGTACCCGGCGGCCTGCATAGACTTCCGGCCGCGTGTAATGCCCACAATCCAGCAGGCCATTAGCATACGAGTCCTCTTGCGCGGAATCGGCGTCCCCCAACGCTCCAGGAAGCTGGCGTGCAACCGCGTCGATGATAACCATGGCGGCAAGCTCACCACCCGATAGCACGTAGTCGCCGATAGACCACTCTTCATCGATTTCGGTCGCAAGCAACCGTTCGTCCACACCCTCATAGCGCCCTGCAAGCATGATCAGCCCTTGGCGCGCCGCTAGCTCCTGCACCGCCGGATGGTCTAATCGTCGCCCCTGCGGCGAAAGATAGATGACCTTAACGTCAGTGCAATGCGCTTCGCGTGCCGCCCGAATCGCTTTAGCCAACGGTTCCGCCAACATTACCATGCCGGGGCCACCGCCGTAAGGACGATCATCTACGCTACGGTGCTTGTCCTGCGTGTAATCGCGTGGATCCCACACGCACACGCTCAATAATCCCCGCGCAACCGCCTGGCCGGTAATACCAAAGTCCGTGATCGCGTCAAACATCCGCGGAAAGATGCTAACGACATCAATCCTCATGGCAATGCAAAATCTGAAACGCTTACAAGGCGTCCGTTGTACCGACTCAGAAATCCGGGTCCCACTCTACGACAATGACACAGGAATCGAGGTCCACATTCTTGATGACATCCCGTATATATGGGATGAGCTGACTCAGTGTCGCTTTGCCGCTGTCAGCGCACGGCTTGTCCTGTATCACGACCATGACATCATTGGCACCGGTCTCAAACAGATGGCTCACCACCCCAAGCTCGCGCCCGTCAACGGTGACCACGCGCAACCCTTCAAGCTGGGCCCAATAGTATTCGCCCTCCGGAAGTGCCGGCAGTTGCGCCAGCGCGACCGCGATGTCTGTACCAATCAGCACGCTCGCCTGGTCGCGGTCACGGTAGCCCTCAAGATGCGCAACGAGGCCCTTACCCTGTACGCGGCCGCCAACAACGCTGCATTCCTTCCAGCAGTCTCCCGTGCGGATCAGCCACGGATTGTAACCAAGAATCGCCTCGGGCGGCCGGACGTAGGAATACACCTTGACCCAGCCGTGGATCCCAAACAATCCGGCGATTCGGCCCAGTGCTACCACGCCGTCGGGTGACGACGGATTGGCCATCAAATCTGTCGCTACTGGCTGGTGCCCCCGATTTTGAGAAGACCGGCTACGCGTTCAGACGGTTTGGCGCCGCGACTTAGCCAGTACTGCACGCGCTCCATGTCTATGCGCAGCCGCTGTTCATGCTCAGTTGCACGCGGATTAAAGAAACCCACGTGTTCGATGAATCGGCCATTAGGCGCACGCCGTGCATCCGCGACCACAATACGGAAGAAAGGCTTTTTCTTGGCACCGCCCCGAACCAGGCGTATGGTCACCATCGCATCGTGTTCCTGTGAATAAAAAACTGTCTTAGCTCAAACAAGGCGCGGATTTTACCCTCTCTTAGGGGACGGAAGAAAGGGAGCCCGCCAACAAATTCCACAAAATCAGCTGCGTGCCCCCGAATCCTAGTCCCACGGGCGTGAGTGCGGTCCCGGCCGTCGTTGTCCGGGCCCCTGTATACTGCCTTCGCTGTCATAGCGGGCGGTGCGACCTCGCTTCAGGGATCAGGCAAATCGAGCTGTGCGATTGGGTCCAATCTTGGCGTTGCCGACGCTTGCGGATCTGCCTCTGCCGGCGGGGCATTGGCCGGCGGTTCCCCATCAAGCCAACGGGCAGGTTTCTTGCTCTTGTTCAGACACGAAACTTTCTTGCCAGATATGCCTTCAGAGCCGTCGCGTTATTGTGCTTTTCATCTTTGGCGGCGAACAACAAGGTAACCCGACCCTTGCGTGCCTTCGCCACCAATGTGGTTAGGTCTTCCGCGTTTTTGTCGAGTTCTCGAGAATAACGCGTCTTGAACTGTGTCCATTTCTTTGGATCGTGCCCGAACCAGGTACGCAAGTTCGCAGTAGGCGCGATTTGCTTAAGCCAGATATCGATCTTGGCGGCATCCTTGCTGAGACCACGCGGCCACAACCCGTCTACCAAAACGCGGTAACCGTCGTTGCTGCTCGGCTTCTCGTAAACTCTTTTCAGATAGATCGGCACGACAGTCCTATGCGACTCGCTAGCACCTAGGTCACCGGTTTTCCTGCAGCGAGACGCAGGCGAACATAATCGGCCGCCCAGTTCCCATTTGCAT
>JBHIDJ010000006.1:0-74090 GCA_046760105.1 Acidiferrobacterales bacterium
TGTTAAATTCACTTAAGCTTGTTGGTAGACTTCGCCCTCTCAAGCCCACTGCGCGTTCATCAGCTAATAAAACGGAGCGGCCATGGCAGACAGCTATCTCTTCACTTCCGAATCGGTGTCCGAAGGCCACCCCGACAAGGTTGCCGACCAGATCTCCGACTCTATCTTAGACGCCATCATCGACCAGGACCCTGAGGCCCGAGTGGCGTGCGAGACCATGGTTAACACCGGGATGGCTATCATCTCTGGGGAGATCACCACCAACGCCTGGGTCGACATGCCGGAGATTGTGCGCGGAACCATCAAGCGCATCGGTTATGAGTCATCCATGGGGTTTGATTGGGAATCCTGTGCGGTGCTTACAGCGATCGACAAGCAATCCCAGGACATCGCGCAGGGCGTAAACGGTCAGGGCTTGGACCTCGATCAGGGCGCGGGCGACCAAGGCATGATGTTTGGCTACGCCACAAACGACACCGAGGAACTCATGCCCATGCCCATCAGCTTCGCTCACCGCCTGATGAAACGTCAGGCAGAAGTGCGACGCAGCGGTAAACTGCCTTGGCTGCGTCCCGACGCAAAATCGCAGGTGACGGTACGTTACGAGGATGGCAAAGCGGTGGGCATTGATACCATCGTACTGTCCACCCAACACGCCCCCGACATCGACTATGCCCGTCTAAAAGAAGCCGTCGTCGACGACATCATTAAGCCGGTACTGCCGGCAGAGTGGCTCGGCAAGAACACCAAGTACCTCGTGAATCCGACGGGACGTTTTGTTATCGGCGGACCGGTGGGTGACTGCGGCCTGACCGGGCGCAAAATCATCGTTGACACCTATGGGGGCATGGCCCGTCACGGCGGCGGCGCCTTCTCCGGCAAGGACCCCAGTAAAGTCGATCGCTCGGCTGCCTATGCGGCACGCTATGTAGCCAAGAATATCGTCGCGGCGGGCCTCGCGGAACGCTGTGAACTGCAGCTGGCGTATGCGATCGGGGTCGCGCGCCCGTTGTCGATTCATGTGGAGACCTTTGGCACAGGCCGCATTGCGGATGAAAAAATCGCCGAGCTCGTGCGCGAACATTTTGACCTGCGCCCCAAGGCCATTATTAAGCAGCTCGATCTATTGCGACCGATTTACTCCGCGACCGCGGCCTATGGGCATTTTGGGCGCTCGGAACCGACTTTCACCTGGGAGCGCACCGATAAAGCGCAGACCTTGCGTGATGCTCTCGGCCCCAAGGCGATCAAGACGCAGACCGCTTAACACTCGAGTTTCAAGCTGAAGGAAATCGATCATGAGCATACCAGTGGAGCACCTGCAACCGGATTACAAGATCGCCGACATTTCGCTTGCGGAGTGGGGGCGTAAGGAGATCGCCATTGCCGAGACGGAGATGCCTGGGCTGATGGCGCTACGCGAGGAATACGCTGGCAAAATGCCGTTGAAAGGCGCGCGCATCGCCGGCTGCCTACACATGACCATCCAAACGGCAGTGCTGATCGAGACCTTGATCGAACTCGGTGCCGAGGTCCGTTGGTCGTCATGCAATATTTTTTCGACTCAGGATCACGCTGCCGCAGCGATTGCGGCTAAAGATATCCCTGTCTTCGCTTGGAAACGTGAAACAGAAGAAGAGTTCTGGTGGTGTATTGACCAAACCATCTTTGGCCCCCAAAACTGGCGGCCCAACATGGTGCTCGATGATGGCGGCGATCTCACGAAGGTGATGCACGACAAATACGCCGATCTGATGGCCGATGTGCGCGGCGTCTCGGAAGAAACTACCACCGGTGTACATCGCCTGTACGAGATGGAAGGTCAGAATAAGCTGCTCGCCCCGGCGATTAATGTAAACGATTCGGTCACCAAGTCGAAGTTCGACAACCTCTACGGTTGTCGCGAGTCTTTGGTCGACGGCATCAAACGTGCCACTGATGTCATGATCGCCGGCAAGATCGCGGTGGTGTGTGGATATGGCGACGTTGGCAAAGGCTCGGTGCAAGCGCTGCGCGGGCTGGGTGCCACCGTGTGGGTGACCGAAATTGATCCCATCTGTGCCTTACAGGCGGCGATGGAGGGATACCGCGTGGTCACCATGGAGGAGGCCGCACCCGTAGCCGACATCTTCATCACCGCCACCGGAAACACCAACGTGATCGCGCACGAGCATATGCTTGTGATGAAGAACCAAGCGATCGTATGCAATATCGGCCACTTCGATGCGGAGATCGATATCGCGAGCCTGCGTCGATACCAATGGGACAACATCAAGCCGCAGGTCGATCATGTGATCTTCCCCGACGGCAAACGCCTGATCGTACTGGCTGAGGGGCGGCTGGTGAACCTGGGATGCGCAACCGGCCATCCGAGTTATGTCATGTCAGCGTCCTTCACCAACCAGGTGATGGCACAAATCGAGCTTTGGCAAAACCATAAGAACTATGAAAACAAAGTCTATGTATTGCCAAAACGGCTCGATGAGAAGGTCGCGCGGCTGCAACTTAAGAAGCTCGACGCAAAACTTACAACGCTCACGACGGAACAGGCGGCATACATCAATGTACCGGTAGAGGGTCCATATAAGCCCGATTACTATCGGTATTAAATTCAGATACAAGCCACAAGTTGCAAGATACAAAGTTGCTTCTGTACCTGGGTGTTTTACAGAGCGGTGTGCTTGTCACCTGGGCCTTGTATCTTGAATCTTGGACCTTGCATCTGAATTTCTATGGACCGCCAACAGCAACGCCCTGACCGCCCGAGCTTCGCGTTCTTTGCACTGAGAACTAGTAAAGCGGCGGTCAGTCAACACGCGCCATTTCCACCCCGTTTCTCATCGGCCGCGTTCAGCGGCGGCGGCGCGCGCACGAAAGTGCGAGGCTGACAACTCGATCTCGCTACCACGTTGCGCAAACTCTATCCCGAAATTCGACCCTATACGACCCATCAGCTAGCGGTCGATGTAACGCATGTGCTGTATGTCGAGGAGTGTGGCGACCCAAATGGAATACCGGCACTCTTCGTTCATGGAGGCCCGGGCGCCGGCTGCGAAGACTATCACCGACGGTTTCTTGATCCCAATGTCTACCGAATTGTGTTAGTGGATCAGCGGGGGGCAGGCCGCTCCACACCGCACGCGAGTCTCGAAAATAACACGACCCAGCATTTGGTTTCCGACATAGAAACGCTGCGCAAACATCTCGGCATCGAGCGCTGGCTGTTGTTTGGTGGATCCTGGGGCTCAACCCTGAGCCTGGTTTACGCCGAAACCCATCCCGAGCGGGTATTGGGCCTGATCTTGCGCGGCATATTTCTGTGTCGCCCGCAGGAAATCCACTGGTTTTACCAGGACGGTGCCAGCCGGATCTTTCCTGACCACTGGCAGGAGTTCATCGCGCCCATCCCCAAAGACGAGCGAAACGATCTCTTGCGCGCGCATTACCGCCGGCTAACTGGGGATGACGAGATCGCACGTATGGCCTCTGCTAAAGCCTGGTCTTTGTGGGAGGGACATACCGTCACCCTGCGGCAAAATCCGGCGGTATTGGAGTTCTTCGGATCACCGCACACGGCGCTTGCACTGGCGCGAATCGAGGCGCATTACTTCATTAACAACGTCTTTCTGGGGGCTGATCAAATCCTAGGTGACGCTGACCGACTAAGAGGCATCCCCGGCATCATCGTTCACGGGCGCTACGACATGGTATGCCCCTTGGAGAATGCCTGGGATCTTCATCATGCGTGGCCGGCTGCGCGCCTGGACATCATCTCCGATGCCGGGCACGCGGCCTCCGAACCCGGGATTGTTAACGCCCTCGTGCTCGCCGGTATCGAAATGGCGCGGCTGTTGACTCGCGGCAGGCGTTGATGTCGGTCTTCGCCATTGGCGATGTGCAAGGCTGTTTCGATGCGCTGCAGGCGCTGCTGGCAAGAATTCGCTTCGATCCGTCAGGCGACAGGCTTTGGTTCACCGGCGATCTCGTCAATCGCGGCCCACAATCGGCGGACGTCGTGCGTTTAGTCATGGGGCTCGGCAAACGCGCGATTAGCGTGCTTGGCAACCACGATCTGCATCTACTGGCGGTAGCGGCCGGCAACACGCGCCTCGGGCGACACGACACGTTGCGCGACGTCCTCGAAGCCGACGACCGTCAACAACTGCTTGGTTGGCTGCGGCGCCGACCGTTGCTGCATCACGATGCGGCCCTCGGCCTTACGCTGGTACACGCCGGATTGCTCCCAGAATGGGATCTTGCCAAGGCCCAGACCCTCGCGCGCGAGGTCGAGACCGTACTGCGTGGCCCTGACTACTGCCAGTTCCTCAACCGCATGTACGGCAACCGACCGGACCGCTGGGAAGAAAGCCTCACCGGCTGGGATCGATGGCGGCTCATCGTCAATGCCTTCACTCGCCTGCGCTATTGTGATCCCAACGGGCGTATGAACCTCGCACCGGTGGGGGCACCGGGCTCGCAGCCCGATCATTTGGTGCCCTGGTTCCAGGTGCCGACGCGCCGCAGTCGCGAGTCAACGATTATCTTTGGTCATTGGTCAACCTTGGGCGTTTGGCGGGAAGACGGGGTGATCGCACTCGATACAGGGTGCCTGTGGGGCGGTTCGCTAACAGCAGTCAAACTGAATAGTGGCGAGCTGGAGTTCTTTAGTGTGCCGTGCGCGCAAGCGCAAACGCCGGAATGATCAATGGTTGGTAAGAACGCGTCTCGTCCACCGATGCAACGCAGCCTCCCCCGCTGCCCGGTTCATCACCAATGATAGATCGCGGAAAATATAGCATGGATGTTTCCGTGCAAATTGCCTATCTGCCGGAGCACTCGGCGCCCGAGCAAAACCGCTACGTGTTTCGCTATACCATAACCATCGCCAACACTGGCACGGTGCCTGCGCGGCTGCTAACACGCCACTGGATCATTACAGACGCCAACGAGAAGGTTCAGGAAGTGCGCGGAGAAGGCGTCGTGGGCCATCAGCCCTATCTCGCGACAGGCATGACCTTCGAGTACAGGAGCGGCACCGTGATCGAGACCCCGGTGGGGACCATGCGCGGCAGCTACCAGATGGTCGCGGCTGATGGAGCGACCTTTGACGCGGAGATACCCGAGTTCGTGTTAAGCATGCCGCGCACATTGCATTAATCTCGAGAGTCGTGAACCGTTAACCGTGAGTCGGAAAGCGTAAAGCGTGTAGATTGCGCGTCGTCGACTTGCCCCTCACGACTAACGATTAACGACTAACGATCAAATGTCGAGGTTGACGACGGTGAGTGCATTGCGCTCAATGAAATCGCGGCGTGGCTCCACCTGATCACCCATCAAGGTGGTGAACGTCTCGTCGGCGGCAACACCGTCTTCGATATTCACCTTGAGAAGCCGTCGGCTTTGCGGATCCATGGTGGTTTCCCACAACTGCTCGGGATTCATCTCCCCCAGACCCTTGTAGCGCTGAATCGCGTGGCCACGGCGCGCCTCCGCCAGCAGCCATTCGAGCGCAGCGTCAAAACTTTCCACGCTTTCTTTCTTCTCGCCGCGCTGCACGAGGGCCCCGGACCGCGCGAGCCGTTCGATCTTTTCACCCAGTGCACGCAGGCTGCGATATTCGCCGGAGCTGGCAAACTCGGCATCTAGACGACTATGTTTGACCGAGCCGTACTCGCTACGCGCCACCAGAATTTCGTGCACCTGCCGCCGCGCGTCTACCCCGAGACTGACATCATAGCGGCTGCCCCCGTTATGGTCCTTCGACAGACGCTCCTGCAATTGCTTAACAAAGGCCTCGGTCTTCTTTGCGTTCTGGAGGAGCGCGTCACTGAGGGTAGCCATGCACATCAATTCACGCAGCACGTTCTCATCGTAGCGCCGTGATAGTCGTTTGATCGTTTGCTGTACCGCTAGGTAATCGTTGCAAAGGTTCGCGAGCGCGGCGCCGCGTATGGCAGGACTCCTACGCGAGGGGCGCAAGGACGCATCCTCGAGTGCGTGCTTAAGCAGATAGTCCTGCAGCTCGGTGTCGTCCTTGAGATATTGCTCGCGCTTGCCGCGTTTGACCTTGTAGAGCGGTGGCTGCGCGATGTAGATGTGCCCACGCTCCAGCAGCTCTGGGATCTGCCGGTAGAAGAACGTCAACAGCAATGTGCGGATGTGTGAACCGTCGACGTCGGCGTCAGTCATGATAATGACCCGATGGTATCGTAACTTATTGATATCAAAGTCATCTTTACCGATCCCGGTGCCGAGGGCGGTTATCAGGGTGGCCACTTCGGTGGAAGATAAGACCTTATCAAAGCGCGCGCGCTCGACGTTGAGGATCTTGCCCCGCAGCGGCAACACCGCCTGGAAGCGGCGATCGCGCGCCTGTTTGGCCGAGCCGCCAGCGGAATCGCCCTCTACGAGGTAAAGCTCGCACACGCGTGGGTCGCGCTCCTGGCAGTCGGCGAGCTTGCCGGGCAGACCGGCGACGTCGAGCGCTCCCTTGCGACGCGTCATCTCACGTGCCTTACGCGCCGCTTCACGTGCACGTGCCGCCTCGATGATCTTGTCAACGATTCCGCGCGCGTCTGCAGGGTGCTCCAGGAGGAATTCGCTCAGCTTTTCGCTAACGACGGACTCGACAACACGCTTCACCTCGGAGGACACTAGTTTGTCCTTGGTCTGCGAGGAGAATTTGGGGTCAGGTACTTTGACCGATAGCACCGCCGTCAACCCTTCGCGTGCGTCGTCACCGGTGGTCGTAATCTTCGCCTTCTTGGCGAGGCCGCTGGATTCTATGTATTGATTGAGGGTGCGGGTCATCCCCGCCCGCAGGCCAGCCAGATGGGTTCCACCGTCGGCCTGGGGAATGTTGTTGGTGTAGCAGAAGATGTTTTCCTGGTAAGAATCGTTCCACTGCATACACAACTCAACCGCAATTTTATTGCGTTCGGCGCGGAGATAGATCGGCTCGCGATGCAGCGGTGTCTTATTCCGGTTGAGATGTTCGACGAATGCGGCGATTCCCCCTTGGTATTCGAACGCGTCTTCCTTGCCCGTGCGTTCATCGAACAGCACGATACGTACCCCGGAATTCAGAAACGACAGCTCGCGTAGCCGCTTGGACAGGATATCGTAATGGATAGTGGTGTCGCTAAAGGTCTTGCCGCTGGGCTTAAAACGGATCTCAGTCCCAGTGGCGCTTGCCTTGCCCACGACCTTCAGCGGTGCTTCCGGGCGTCCGTGCCGGTAACGCTGAGAATAGGCTTTACCGTCCCGGCGAATAGTCATGTCAAGGGCCTCTGACAAGGCATTGACGACAGAAACGCCCACCCCATGGAGGCCGCCCGCGACCTTATAGGCATTGTGATCGAACTTCCCGCCTGCATGCAGCACGGTCATGATGACCTCCGCCGCCGAGCGGCCCTCCTCTGGCATGACCTCGGTCGGTATGCCGCGCCCATTATCGGTAACGGTGACGCAGGTGTCGGCGTGAATCTTTACCTCGATGACGGTGCAAAAACCAGCCAATGCCTCATCAACCGCGTTATCAACTACCTCGAAGACCATACGATGCAACCCGGTACCGTCATCGGTGTCACCGATGTACATCCCGGGGCGCTTGCGCACTGCGTCGAGGCCCTTCAGGACCTGGATACTGCGAGAGTCGTAATTGGATGGTTTGGCAGCCTGTTTGCTCATTGCAGTCAGTTACGGGGAAAACGTCCTATTTTACCATCACTCGTGTCTTTAGACGCTAAAACACTTATATATATAGGTGCTCGCCGGCAAAAAACAACGGTAGCGCTTGCTGCTAGACATTGTGACCGGGATCCAGGCGCCCATGTTCCACGTGAAACACCGTGTGTGCCCGCCAGCCGGTGGTGTCGATGGCTTGCGGCTCCATTGCGGTTGCGAAGGTTTGCACACCCAGCCGTGCCATCACTGACAGCAAACGTGCACACCGTTGCGCATCGAGCTCGCCGGGAAGATCATCTAACAACAACAAACAGCGGCGGCCGCTCTCGCGCATAAAGAGCTCGACATGGGCCAACAACAAGCTAATCACCACTAGCTTCTGCTGCCCGTGTGAAGCCGTCTCCCGCAATGGTAGCTGATCAACGTAGACCTCCAAATCGGCCCGTTGGATGCCCGCGTGGGTAAACCCGGCGGCATAGTCGCGGGAGCGGTCATCCGCGAGCGCCGCAGCCAGGCACTTCTCTGATGGCCAGCCAGGCCGCAATTGCACGTGTACGTGCGCCTCATCAAGCAGCAGTCCCACATAGTAGGCAATACGCTCGTTCCAGGGCATTTGGTGCCGCTGCCGTAAGGCGTGTAGCTGTTCGCCTACTGTCGCGAGCGCTTGATCCCAACTGGCGAGCGCCCCCGTCGCCACGCCTTCGCGCAGCGCCGCGTTGCGCTGCCGTAGTATCCGTTGGTAGCGCGACCACAGCGGGTAGAAGTGGGGTTCCACGTGGAACAGCCCCCAGTCGAGCACACCGCGTCGGTGCTTAGCATTGTGGGTGAACAGGTGGCGCGTATCGGGCATCACCAGCTGCAAAGGCAGTGCCTGCGCAAGCGTACTCGCACTCTCGCTAGCCTCGCCGTTGACTTTGATGCGGCGCGCTCCCTGCGTACGCTCAACCCCTAGCAGGATCTCGTCGCCGCCTTCTGTCGACCCACGCCCATGCACTGTGAGGGGTCCGGCGGCACCGCGCCGGAGCAACTGACTCACGCTGCTGCTGCGGAACGAGCGGCCCCGACCGAGAATATGGATTGCCTCAAGCAGGCTCGTCTTGCCGCTGCCGTTGGGACCACAGATGACATTGAGGCCAATACTGGGCGCAAGGGTTACCTGCTCTAGGATGCGGAGGTTGTGAACCTCTAGCAAGGTGAGCGCCATGGGTACAGCGGTGTTGCCCTGCCATGCGCCTTCACAAGCGCATGGGCATGACGACGTAGCGCGTATCTTGCTTGCCCGGTGCCTGTAACGTGCAGCTGCTATTGGCGTCGTTCATAGCGAGCTGTACTTCTTCCCCTTCAAGGCCATTGATGGCATCAATAACATAGTTCACATTGAAACCGATCTCGACGTCCTCCCCTTCATAGCCGATCGGCACGGCCTCCTCGGCCTCTTCCTGCTCTGGGTTGTGTGCAGTGATCGTGAGATTCCCCGACTGTATAGTGAAGCGTACACCACGATACTTTTCATTCGCCAAGATGGAGGCGCGTGTTAGTGCCTCACGTAGTACGCCGCGGTCCACGCGGATGATTTTTTGATAGGCGGCCGGTATCACTTGGTTATAGTCTGGGAAACGTCCGTCGATTAACTTCGCTGTCAGCGTAATGTCCTTGGCGCGCACCTGTGCGTGATTATTGCTCAGCCGTGCCTCCACTTCTTCCGGGGCATTGCTAAGAAAACGCACCATCTCTAATACACCTTTGCGCGGCACAATAGCCTGTCGATCACCATCCTGCCCTGTCCCTAAACTAAACTCACTAATACCCATGCGGTGCCCGTCGGTTGCGACCGCCCGCACCCGTGCCCCACTCAGTTCCAGTAATACGCCATTTAAGTAGTACCGGACATCTTGGTGTGCCATACAAAACTGGGTGCGTTCTAGCAGCCGCTTCAGCGCTTCCTCTGGCAGCTTAAACGTGACATCCCACCCTCCGACCTCCACGTTGGGAAAATCTGCCACAGGCAACGTCAGCAGGGTGAATCGGCTCCTGCCTGAGCGAATCACGACTCGCTCACCTTCTTGTTTGATCTCTAACTCAGCGCCACCCGGCAGCGCTCGGCATATATCAAAGAGCTTGCGCGCAGGAATGGTTACCGCGCCCCCCTCGGCTGCGCCGGCGTTCGTTGTCGCCACCACCTCAATCTCCAGGTCGGTGCCTGTGAGCTGCAGTCCCGTCCCGTTTGACTGCACCAATATATTCGAGAGGATCGGCAACGTTTGCCGCCGCTCGACGACACCAGCAACGTGGCTTAGCGGTTTGAATAAATCATCGCGATTGATGCGAATCTCCATCAGCACATGTACCTCGGTTAAACACAATCATATTACAAAAGGTTTTTATATATTTTATAGTAACTACAATTAGTGCTGTTGATATGTCTATAAAGCTAGCTATGCATTATCAGGCAAGGCGACCCGGCATTGAAAGCCTGTGAACAAGCTTGTGTTTACACAGTGTGTTTCCTGTGACAGAGGCCGGGTGGGGTTTGTATGACTATGGGACAATTGTCATTATGCACAGGGAATCTACAGGGCTGTGTTCTGATCTAGTTGTTACGTAGTCAATATCTTTATGAGGTTCTCATAGTCCTCTTTAGCACGGACATCGCTGGTAACCAGTGTGTTGATCTTACGGCATGCGTGCAGCACCGTTGTGTGGTCACGCCCACCGAACGCATCACCAATCTCTGGGAGGCTGTGATTCGTAAGCTCCTTGGCGAGCGCCATTGCCATTTGCCGTGGTCGTGCTACCTGTCGGGAGCGGCGCTTTGAGTGTAAGTCTGACACCCGTATCTTGTAGTATTCGGCGGCCGTCTTCTGAATGTTGTTGATCGTGACTAGCCGCTCCTGAAACGCGAGCAAGTCCTTCAGGCTTTCGCTGGCGAGCTCTACGTTAATCATGCGGCCAGTGAAATCTGCATTAGCCATAACACGACGGAGCGCGCCTTCAAGCTCACGTACATTTGAACGCACACGCTTGGCAATGAAGAAGGCAACCTCGCCTGGTAGCGTCGCACCGTCACTTGCCGCCTTCTTTATGAGGATAGCAACCCGCGTTTCCAGCTCCGGTGGCTCGATCGCAACCGTCAGCCCTGACCCGAAGCGCGATATTAATCGTTCGGCGACCCCGATGAGGTCTTTCGGGAAGCGGTCTGCGGTAATGATAACCTGACGTTGACCTTCCAGTAAGGCATTGAAAGTATGGAAGAATTCCTCCTGAGAGCGCTCCTTGCGCACGAAGAATTGGATGTCGTCGATGAGCAGTGCATCGAGTGAGCGGTAGAATCTCTTGAACTCATTGATGGCATTGTGTTGTAACGCTCGGACCATGTCCGCCACGAAACGCTCCGCGTGCACGTAGGCAACATCCGCCCTAGGCTTACAGTGCAGCATCAGGTTTCCCGCTGCTTGCATAAGGTGGGTTTTACCCAACCCGACACCCCCGTAGATGAACAGCGGGTTGTACGCTCCACCCGGGTTTTCGCCAACCTGGTTTGCAGCGGCGCGCGCAAGCTGATTGGACTTACCCTCGACGTGGCTCTGGAACGTGAACTCTGGGTTTAGCCGGCCGACTACAGGCACGGCCTTATTGCCCACGCTCGCCGTGCGTGTTGCAATCGGTGTTGCATTCGCCAGTGCCCGCTCTTGACCACCGACCTCCACATACACGCTCACGCTGCCAGCGGCGTCGTACTGTGTCGCGAGCTCGGCGATACGTTCCATGAACCGCTCCCTTACCCAATCCATCACAAAGCGGTTGGGTGCTAGCAACCGCAACACACGCTCTTCTTTTATTGCTTGCAGTGGACGGATCCATGTGTTGAATTGTTGGGTAGGTAGCTCCTCCTCTAACCGCGCTAGGCAGTTTGTCCACAAGGCTGGATGTGTCATGGGCGTTGTTCTGTTAGTTGTGGGGGGGCGAGAGTCTATCGCCAAACTCGTGTGCAATCTACATGTCGAAAGCTACTCTAATGGATACAAGCATTTGCGTTTGTCAGTAGTTGACAAACCTGCGTTCAAGGCATTAACGTTGCGCCCCGCTTGCAGTAAGGAAGCGTTTAAGACCGGCACCGATGAAAAGAACGTATCAACCAAGCGTTTTAAAACGCAAACGCAACCACGGGTTTCGGGCGCGCATGCGCACAGCGGGCGGTCGTGCAGTGCTTAATGCGCGTCGCGCGAAGCGCCGCTCACGCCTGAGCGCCTAACCTTTTTGGCACGTGCCGGCGCGCGCCCGCGAAGGGCTACCCAAATCATATCGTCTGCTGCAGCCGTCGGCGTTCACATCCGTGCTGCGTCGTGGCTGTAAAAAGCGCGATGGTTATTTTACTGTGCTTGTGGTGCGGAACACGCTGGCACATCTACGCGTAGGCTTAGTGGTATCGCGTAAGGTGTCGTCGAGGGCGGTCGTGCGTAACAGGATCAAACGTCAAATACGCGAATCGGTTCGTCACCATCAGCCAGAGCTGAAAGGCCTTGATCTCGTCGTTATCGCCCAGCCGCAAGCGGCACGTGCGGAAGCTTCTGCGCTGCGGGCATCGCTTCGGCAGCACTGGATCAGTATCATAGAAAAATGCGGCAAGCCCTAATACGCATCGTGCGCGGCTATCGCTATTTTATCAGCCCACTACTGGGGCCACGCTGCCGCTTCTATCCGACATGTTCCGAGTATGCGCTGACCGCCATCGAGGCGCACGGGGTGTGCAAAGGTGTGCGGCTTGCGTGCTGGCGCCTGCTGCGTTGCCACCCCTGGCACTCGGGGGGCTACGATCCTGTGCCTGCAGGCACGTCGTGCAACGAACACAAGGCAGGCCATGGATAACACGCGTTTCTTGCTGATTATCGCGCTCGCGATCATCATATTCTTGATTTTCCAGGCGTGGCAAGAGGAACAACGTCGGGCGGCTGAGCCGCCCGAGATCGCGACAGCGCCCGCCACCCCGGATGCGCCGGATGCGCCCAAGCCCCCGGCGGCTGAGACACCGGTACCAGCCCCACCTGCGGTGGAGGAGCGACCCACGAAGGCACCCGAGGCACCGCCCACCCGCATCGAGACGGGCGCGCAAATTACGGTGGTGACGGATGTGGTCGAGGCGGTCATCGATACCGCCGGCGGCGATCTGCGCGAGCTCAAGTTGCGCAAGTACCCGGTGTCGGTCGATAAGCCGGATGAGCCCTTTGTGCTGTTGGAGAGTGCCGGCAAACATATCTATGTCGCGCAGTCGGGGCTCATCGGCCTCGATCGGGAGTATCCCACTCACAATACGCGTTACCAGGCAGAAGCAAGCCGTTATGTACTGGCTAAGGATGCGGATCGGGTGCAAGTGCCGCTGCGCTGGCAGGCACCCGATGGCGTGCGCTACACGAAGCTCTATACCTTTCACCGCGACAGCTACGTCGTCGATGTGGAGTTCCTTGTCGAGAACACCGACGCCGGGCCCTGGGAGGGGCATCTCTACCGTCAGTTCCGCCGGCGATATATCGATCCCAAGCGCGGCTGGTTGGCACTGCCCACATACACCGGTGCCGCCATCTACACGCCCGAGGATAAGTACGACAAGATCTCTTTCGGCGACATTCGCGACGAGCCGCTGGAACGCGACGTGACCGGTGGTTGGGTCGCGATGTTACAGCACTATTTTGTGGGTTCGTGGATGCCGGCAGCCGACGAGCGCAACCGCTTTTACACGCTGGCGCTCGCGGACGACAACTACACCGTGGGCCTGAAGCAATTAACGCCAACCACCGTGGCGCCGGGCGCGAGCGGCCGGTTAAAGACAACGATCTACGCTGGCCCCAAAGAAACCCGTCGTCTGACGCGGCTGGTGGAAGGCATGGAGCTTACCGTCGACTACGGCTGGCTTACCGTCATATCGGCGCCGCTGTTCTGGTTGCTCCAGTACATTCACGGCTGGGTTGGGAACTGGGGCTGGGCGATCGTCGTGCTCACTTTTATCATCAAGCTCGTGTTCTATCCCTTGTCAGCCGCGAGCTACAAGTCGATGGCGCACATGAAACGGGTGCAGCCAAAGCTGCAGAGCCTGCGGGAACGCTTCGGTCATGACAAGCAGCGCATGAACCAGGCGATGATGGAGCTTTACAAGAAAGAGAAGATCAACCCGCTAGGCGGCTGTCTGCCGATCGCGATCCAGATCCCGGTGTTTATCGCGCTTTACTGGGTGTTGCTCGAGAGCGTCGAGCTGCGCCAGGCGCCCTTCATTCTCTGGATCACGGATCTAAGTGTTCGGGATCCCTTATTCGCCTTGCCCCTGATGATGGGCGCGACCATGTTTATTCAGCAGAAGCTGAATCCTCCTCCCCCGGATCCGATGCAGGCAAAGGTCATGATGGCCTTGCCGTTCGTGTTCACGGTGTTCTTCCTGTTCTTTCCCGCGGGACTGGTGCTTTACTGGCTGGTTAACAACATCCTCTCAGTCGCCCAACAGTGGCAGATCACACACATGATCGCGGCCAAGGCAAAATAGAATCCGCTTTGCCGATTCCCGCACGCGACACCATTGCTGCCGTCGCCACGCCGCCGGGGCGTGGCGGCATCGCGATCGTGCGCGTGTCCGGGCCCGCAGTGCGTGCCGTCGCCGAGGGGCTCGTCGGCCAGCTGCCGCGCCCGCGCTACGCGGTTTATGGTGCATTCGAGGATGCCTGCAAGCGCCCGATCGACAAGGGCATTGCATTGTTCTTTCCGGCGCCCGGTTCCTTCACCGGCGAGGACGTGCTGGAGCTCCACGGCCATGGTGGTCCGGTGGTCATGGACATGCTGCTCAAACGCGTGCTGCAGCTCGGGGCCCGCATGGCACGTGCAGGCGAGTTTTCCGAACGCGCGTTTTTAAACGGCAAGCTCGACCTGACGCAGGCTGAAGCCGTCGCCGATCTTATCGAAAGCAGCTCCGAAAGCGCGGCACGTTCCGCGTTGCGTTCGCTCGAAGGGCAATTCTCCAGGCGCGTGCATGCGATCGTCGAGCAGCTTATCGAACTGCGCACCTATGTCGAGGCATCGATCGATTTTCCTGAAGAGGAGATCGACTTTTTGTCCGATCACAAGCTGTCGCGCGATCTCGTGGCAATACTGCAGGGGCTCGATGATCTACTTGAGTCGGCGCGCCAGGGCTGCTTGCTGCATGACGGTATGACGATCGTGTTGGCGGGCCCACCTAATGCCGGCAAGTCCAGCCTGCTGAATCGGCTCGCACAACACGATGCAGCGATTGTCAGCCGCACACCGGGCACGACCCGGGATGTCCTGCGCGAACGCATCCAAATAGACGGCATGCCGGTACATGTATTGGACACCGCGGGTCTGCGCGATTCCACCGGTGAAATCGAAACCGAGGGCGTACGCCGCGCACGCGCCGCGATGGAACACGCCGACCGGGTGTTGCTCGTGATCGATGACGACATCGCGGATGAAAGCTCGGTGCAAACGCTCATACAGCAGCTTCCGCAGCCGGTGACCTATACATTGATCCGCAACAAGATCGACCTCAGTGGCCGCCCGCCGGGCGAGTGTGACAACACCGCTCAGACAGAGCTCGCACTGTCAGCCAAGACCGGGGTTGGCCTCGACGACTTGCGCCAACATATGAAAAAGACGATGGGATTTCAGGACGCCGGCGAAGGGACGTTTATCGCCCGGCGCCGGCACCTGGACGCACTTGCGCGTGCGCGCCGGCATGTACGGGCGGGGCAGGAGCAGCTAGAGCACGCACGCGCCGGCGAGTTGGCGGCCGAGGAGTTGCGCCTCGCCCAGCAAGCGCTTAACGAGATCACTGGTGAGTTCACCACCGAGGATCTGCTCGGCCGCATCTTCGCGAGTTTTTGTGTTGGCAAGTGAGAAAGCTCGCCGCGTGCTAACGCGTCGCGGCGTGGAACCCCATCACCAGCCGTTTTAAGCTCTTGGTGTGCGCCGTCCCGCTTAGGCCTCCGTAGCGCAGACGCAAGTAAAGATCAGTGATGGCATCCACCGCGCCTTGGAGGTCAGGGCGCTCGGCCGTCACCCGTTGCGCAAACGCCAGTGCCCCTTCGGCTGGCCGACGTTCAAGCCCGACATGCGCGAGCTCACGACAAAAGCTCCGGTAAAGCCGCTGCACGCGATCGGTTTGCGGCCGTTGCCGCATCGGCCTGGCGAGCAGCAACAGGCTGCAAAGCACTACAATGGCCAGTGTGGTGAGCAGACCGCGCCACGAAAGGGCCGGCATATGTAGTTGGCTTAGCAAGTGTTGTTGCTGCGCGTGGTCATAGCCCAGCACCGAACGGTGCCAAGCGACATTTGTGGCGTCCCAGTAAAGGCGCACCGTATGCCAGGACCGCGCGACCCATCCCAGTTCGATCAACCTGCGCACCGCCTCGGTGGGGAAACGGCCGAGCAGCACCCCGCGAAGTTCCAATTCGCGGACGGCATCGATACCGAGTTCGACCCGCTCGGGCGCTACCGCCGCGGTCGGATCCACCCGCAGCCAGCCCCGCTGCGGTACCCAAATCTCGGCCCAGGCATGGGCATCCGCCTGGCGGACGATCCAGTAGTTTCCGGCGGCATTGAACTCTCCGCCGAGGTACCCGGTGACGATGCGACTGGGTACACCCGCCGCGCGCATCAGCGTCACGAAGGCGGAGGCAAAATGGCCACAGAACCCCCTGCGCGTGTCGAACAAGAACTCGTCGATCGGGTCAATACCGAGCGGTGGCGGATTCAAGGTGTAGAAGAATGGCTGCTCGCGAAAATAGGCGAGCGCCATCTGCGCGATCGCGAGATCGTCCGCCGATCGGGCGTGCCAGGTCCTTGCCAGCGCACGTACCCGTGGACTGATATGCTCCGGCAGCTGCAAGGCGAAGCCCCGTTCCGCGGAGTCGAGCGATCCGGTGTGATAGTGGGGATAAGAAATAACGCTGTACTGCATTCGATCGCGAATGGGGCGGCGGTGCTCGAGCAGATAACCAGGGCGCACTCGGGCGTGGCTAGGTACGACAATCGGCAGATCGAGCGCCAACATCCAGGGTTTGTTGCTGGGCTCCAGACTCACGGTGTATTTCACCGGCGCCCCCAGGCGCTGGAAGCGCCTCTTGGGGATCAACGTCTTTGCCGCCTCGCCACGCACCCAGCGTTGACCATCTGTTTGCCACAGCACGAGCGCACGCCAGTAAAGCTGCGAAGGTTTGGGTGGCTTACCTTCGAACTCCACGCGAAAGGCAGGCGTATAGGATGCGCTCAGGCGGTGAATGCTGCCGGGCTGCATGACCTCAGATAGACCCGTGAGACCGCTATAGGCGTCGCTCGGCAGCGACCACAAGCCGCCTTGTATTCGTGGAAACAGGATGAACATGGCAAGCATTAACGGCAGGCCCTTGAGCATCAGCATGCCTGCCAGCTGCAGGTCGTAGCGCCAGTCGGCGCTGGCAGGTTGGTTGAGCCGCACGAGGGTGGCAATGCTCGTCAGTACCACGAGTCCCCCGTAAAGCACCATCATCGGTGTCTGCGAGTGAAGAAAGGCGGCTAACACCAGCAGGTAGCATAGGCACACGGCCACTACACAATCGCGAAGCTGGCGGAGCTCCAGGAGCTTCAACGCCAGTAAACCCGCGAGCAACCCGGCACCGGCGTCACGGCCAAGCAGGGTGCCATAATGCCGATAGATGGCGGCGACGAGCAGAAGCGTTAGGCTGAGACGCAGCAAACGGCCGGGCGTCGACCAGCCGCGATTGTCGATCGCGAAGCGCCAGATCATCCCGCCGGCGCACGCCAACAGGACCCAGACGGGCAGCGTGCGCATATGCGGGGCCAAGGCGAGCACCCCGGTTACCAGGAGGCTATTCAGTCCCCAACGCTCCGGCCTAGGCTGCGTCACTACTTGTGTACCCCGGAAACAGCGCCAACGCCGTCAAACATTGGTGCCGGTGGTGCTCGCCGCTCGCGGGCCCCAACGTCGTGCCGGGTAGGCGCAGGCCGTACTGGAGGCCCGCCTGCTCGCAGTCCAATACCCAGCGGCAAAGCTGGCTAAGCCGTTGCTCGTGGTCGAGCCCGGCCAGCGTAGCCCAATCGAGCCAGACGCTGGCGCGATAGCTTCCCCCGAATTGCTTCGTCAGCATACCGCGGCCGCGTGCTACGGCCTTCCAACTGACGTGGCGGGGCGAATCGCCGGGTCGGAACTCTCGCAGGCCACGGAAGTCCTCACCGTCCGGTTGCAAGCCAGGGTCCTGGCGCGCGTGTATAGCGACGCCGATCGGAGTGGACATGAAACGCACCGGTCGTGGATAGACGAGGCAGCGGTTATCGAGGTTGATGCGCCGGGACCAGGCATAGAGAAAGCCGAGCGGAAATCGGGTGGACACGACGACCGGTGGCGCCGCGAGATAACCACGCCGCCGCGCTGGCACCGCCAGGCACACGCAGGCTTGCCCACACTCTACCACGTCGACGCGACCAACCTGGGTTTTGTCGCTTTCCACGCACACCCCGACGCGCGCTGCGGTCCTGTCGTTGCTGAGGCACACGGGGAAGTCCGCACGCTCGCCGACGAATACCGGAGCGCACGCTCCTGGCGAGACACGCAGACCAAGCAGGTTGCGATGAGTGTAGAGCATGGACACCACCGCCACCGCGGCGAGCCAAAAGGTCAGGCCGAAGGCGAGCGCATTGCTGTAGTTAATGGCGGCCACCAGCAACACCAGCAGCACCAGGCTGAATAGCCACCCGAACCGCGTAGGCAGGATATACAGCTGACGTCGCTGCAGGACCACCTCATCGGGAGGTCGCGGTGTGGACATCAGGGTATTGGAACCGACTCCAACAGGCGCTCTATCCTAGCATCCGCCGGCTCGTCCGCCGCACCTTCGCTGGGCCGCAGTCGGTGCGTCATTACGCTAGGTGCCACCGTTTGCACATCCTCAGGCAGGACCATGTCGCGCCCTTCGAGCAACGCCCACGCCTGTGCGCTATGCAATAGCGCGAGCCCCGCACGCGGCGACAGGCCATTGGCAAAACGCCCCGAGCGCCGCGTGGTGACAATCAGATCCTGTACATAGTCCAGCAATGCATCGCTGCCGTGAATTCCACCGACATGCTGTTGTAGTGTCAGCAGTTGCTTACCATCGATGATCGGGATCAGGTTGGCCAGCATGTCGCGTCGGTCGCGGCCCTTTAATAGCGCGCGCTCGGCTTGCCTGTCTGGATAGCCCATCTCGATGCGCATTAGGAAGCGGTCGAGCTGTGACTCGGGCAACGGAAAGGTGCCGACCAGATGCCGGGGATTCTGTGTGGCGATGACAAAAAAGGGTTCCGGCAACTTCTGCGTCTCGCCGTCGCTGGTTACTTGGCGTTCTTCCATCGCCTCGAGCAGCGCGCTCTGGGTTTTCGGTGTGGTGCGGTTGATCTCGTCGGCGAGCACCAGCTGGGCGAATATCGGTCCGGGATGAAAACGGAACTCCTGGCTTTCGAGCTGATAAACCGACACCCCAAGAATATCCGCCGGTAACAGGTCACTGGTGAATTGAATGCGATTGAACTTGAGCCCAAGCGCGTGTGCCAACACATGCGCGAGCGTGGTTTTGCCTACACCGGGCAAGTCCTCGATCAGCAGATGGCCACGGGCAAGCAAACACGCCAGCGCCAGGCGCACCTGTTTCTCCTTGCCCAACACCACCTGCCCTACTTGGTTGATAATGGCTGTCAGTATCGAGCGGACATTCTCCGTCTGTCTTTCGGGCAGGTGGGTCATCGGCATGTGCGTGAGGCTGCAGTGTGGGTTCGGCCGCAAGGCCTAAATATCTACCTACTTTATAGTCAATGACAACCTGGGTGTCACAGAGATCCACCCCTCGTTCGGTGGCGCATACATACCTAGCCGCTTGGCGATGGTGCTATGATGCGCGCCGGCAACCCGTTTGCGCTATGCATTAACCATGTTTTATCCAGAACCCTATGACATCATCATCATCGGCGGCGGTCACGCCGGTACCGAAGCGGCCGCCGCCGCGGCTCGCATGGGCTGTAAAACCTTGCTGCTTACGCACAACATCGAAACCATTGGGCAGATGTCTTGCAACCCGGCGATTGGCGGGATCGGCAAGGGACATCTGGTGAAGGAAATCGATGCCATGGGTGGGATTATGGCACGTGCGACCGATCGCGCCGGCATCCATTTTCGGGTGTTGAACGCGCGTAAGGGAGCGGCGGTCCGCGCCACGCGTGCGCAGGCGGATCGCGTATTGTACAAGGTCGCGGCGCGCAGCCTGCTGGAAGACCAGCCCAACCTGACTCTGTTTCAGCAAGCAGCTGATGATCTCGTGGTCGAAGGCGATGAGGTCCGTGGTGTGCTAACGCAGATGGGCTTGGCCTTTCGCGCCCGCGCCGTCGTGTTGACCACCGGTACCTTCCTCGGCGGACGCATCCATATTGGTCTGTCCAACTATCAGGGCGGGCGCGCCGGTGATCCGCCGGCAAACGCATTGGCGGCGCGGTTGCGCGAGCTGCCGTTACACGTGGGTCGCCTTAAGACCGGTACACCGCCTCGCATTGACGGCAAAACGATTAACTACGCGCTCATGGAAGAACAACCAGGCGACACGCCAACGCCTGTATTCTCGTATCTGGGCTCCGCCGCTGAACACCCGCCGCAGGTGCTGTGCCACATCACCCACACGAACGCGCACACGCATGAAATTATTCGTGCAGGTCTTGATCGCTCCCCGATGTACACCGGCGTCATCGACGGTGTCGGCCCGCGCTATTGCCCGTCGATCGAAGACAAGGTTGTGCGCTTTGCCGACAAGCACTCGCATCAGATCTTCGTCGAGCCGGAAGGCCTGAACACGAGCGAGATCTATCCAAACGGCATCTCCACCAGTTTGCCGTTCGACGTACAGTGGCAGCTGGTGCGTTCGATCAAGGGGTTCGAGCACGCCACCACCACGCGCCCAGGTTACGCCATCGAGTACGACTATTTCGACCCGCGCGGCCTGAAACCCACGCTGGAGACTAAAGTAATCACGGGCCTTTTCTTCGCCGGTCAGATCAACGGGACCACGGGTTACGAAGAAGCGGCAGCGCAGGGGCTTGTCGCCGGCATCAACGCCGCGCGGCACGTGCAGGGACGCGAGCCGTGGTGGCCGCGGCGTGACCAGGCCTACATGGGGGTGCTCATCGACGACCTTATTACCCGCGGTACGGATGAGCCCTATCGCATGTTCACCTCGCGCGCCGAGTACCGCCTGCTACTTCGTGAAGACAATGCCGATCTGCGCTTGACCGAAATCGCACACCGCCTGGGATTGCTGGATGATCTCCGCTGGGCACGGTTTTGCGCCAAGCGTGATACGATCGAGGCAGAACGCGAGCGCCTCGCTAGCAGCTGGGTGCGTCCGGAAGAGATCTCGCGCGAGCAAGCCATCAAGGCCCTCGGGCAGCCACTAACCCGGGCGTGCACCGCGTTCGACCTGCTGCGCCGCCCGGAGCTGAGCTATGAGGCAATTGCTGGCCTGCTGGATGAAGGCGCGGTCGTTAGCGATCGCGCCGTCACCCAGCAGCTGGAGATTATGGCCAAGTACTCCGGGTACATCGAGCGGCAGGCGCGAGAGATCGAGAGCCATAGCAAGCACGAGAACACCGCATTGCCAACACAGTTGGATTACGGAGCGGTGCGCGGGCTTTCGGTCGAGGTCCAGCAGAAACTCAACGCGCACAGGCCGGCGACCCTGGGTCAGGCATCGCGGATCTCTGGCGTGACCCCGGCGGCGATCTCATTGTTGCTCGTGCATCTCAAGCGCAAACGCGCCTAAACTCGTTAACTGTAAATCGTTAGTCGTGAAGCGAGACTACGGCGCTGGCGTAACGCCGCACAATTTACACCTCACGGATCACGACTAACGGTTTTAACCCACGGCGGGGTCAAGGTGTTGAACAGGCCGCACTACGGCGTTGACGGTTTCGTAGGCGATCGAGCCCGACTGACCGTCGGGCGCCGCCATCAAGTCGCGACTAGTTACACCCTGGTGGTCAGGGTGTGGTTATGACGTGCCTTGTAGCAATCGCTTGTCGGCAGCGGTACGCACAAAAAAAGAACCAGCGCGGATGGTGCCCGCGCTGGTTCTGATTCTCAGAAACAAAATCAAGCTACTATTGGCTGCCGCTCTCGCCTGTTGACATGCCCTGTTCAACCGAGCCGGTGACCGCGCCCGTGTAGAGGAACGTGGTTACGCTCAGCGGGCTGCCAGATGAATCGACCACCGAGACTTTCCAGTCACCCAACCACATCGGTTCCAGATTCTTGCTCGAGTAGACCCGCCAACGTGCCCCGCCTATATGAAACGGGATCTCGGCCATGACTTGGCCGTTGTATTCCCAACGGTGCATGATCGTCTCGCCCGCCATATCGCGAATTTCGGTAAAATAGTAGATCTTGGAGTTGTCATTGCTCAGGGTCGTAATCGAGTCGATCGGCTCGCGGTCCTGGACGCCGCTCGTAACGGTCGCGCGGGCAACCCATCCAGCGCTCGGGGCAGTCGTAGTCGCTACCTCGGTCGCGGCAGCGCTCGGGTCCGAGTCCGCAGTGGTAGCCAGGGCGCTCTGCAGCGGAGCTGCGGTCAGTGTGGCGATTATCGCAATGCTTGCAAACCTCATGGTTTCCTCCTTACGAAAAACATCAATTGCAGTATGCCAGGCACCCCCGGCCGATGCGCCGGGATGGCACGATACGTTATTCACTGTAGACTCGCGGTCGAGGCCACGACACCATAACCGGACGAAGGGACGAAAACCCTGGACCAACCGCAAACTAGCAGCGACGGCCATTCATCCAGGACCCAACAGCGCTTACACTTCTGTGCCCCGAAAGGAGACCCTACATGCGCAACGCGACGATGCTTATTTTGATGGCGACACTGCTTTTCTCCGTTTTTGCCGCCAGGGCGGGCGGCTTGATGCTCACACGGAGCCACCACAGCGTCTCACAGACGCTGGATCGTCTGGAGGCGGCGCTGCGGGTCAAGGGGCTAAAGATCTTCGCTCGCATTGATCATGGTGCTGGTGCCGGCGCGGCAGGGGTGTCATTGCGCCCGACGCAGCTGCTGATCTTCGGCAACCCGAAATTGGGCAGTCAGCTGTTTACCAGCAACCAAACAGCCGGCATCGATTTGCCCATGAAGGCGCTTGCGTGGGAGGATGCCGAGGGCCAAGTATGGGTCGCTTATAACGATCCGCAGTACATCGCCGATCGCCACAGGATCCACGATCGCGCCGCAGTAATCGAGAAAATGAGCGGTGCGTTGAAGAAATTAGTGGGTCAGGCCACCCAGCGTTAAGGACCTTGGAGCTTGCCGAGTGCCTCGCCACCGGGCTTGATGAGCTCGGTCTTTGTTCCACCCCGGCGGCGCACGGGAAGTTGTTGCAGTATGTTCGGCTGCTGGAAAAGTGGAATCGGGTTTATAATCTGACCGCTGTGCGCGACGCGCGAGCCATGGTTACGCGCCACATTCTGGACAGCGCTGCCATAGTGCCTTGGGTTATGGGGCCGCGGGTGCTCGATGTCGGCACAGGCGCGGGTTTGCCCGGGATACCACTGGCGTTGTTGCTACCGGCAACACGGTTCGTGTTGCTCGATAGCAGGGCCAAGAAATCACGTTTTGTTCGGCAGGTCGTAGCGGAATTGGAACTCGCCAACGTTGAAGTGGTTTGCGAGCGCGCCGAGAAGTTCCAGCCGGCGCACAAATTCGATACCCTGGCTACACGTGCACTCGCACCTATTACAGATATTCTTGCAACAAGTGGCCATTTGTGTGCCGCGGCTGGCCATATCCTGATTATGAAAGGCACCTATCCGCGGGAGGAACTCACTGACATTCCGGATGATTACGCGCTCGCCGATATCAAGCGGCTGCACGTCCCCGGCCTGGCTGCGGAACGCCACCTCGTGATCATCGAAAGGCGGTAAAGAGCCGGCCACTATGGGCAAGATAATCGCTATCGCTAATCAAAAGGGGGGCGTCGGAAAGACCACCACTGGCATTAATCTCGCCGCCTCACTGGTGAAGACGCGCCGCCGGGTCATGCTGATCGACTTGGATCCGCAGGGTAACGCCACCATGGGGAGCGGAGTGAACAAGCAAGAACTGGCGACCAGCACTTATGAGGCCCTCATTGGTCATGCATCGATCGCTGCGGCTCGCATCTGCGTGGATGCCGGTTATGATCTGGTGCCAGCTAATGACGATTTGTCGGGCACGCAGGTCGAGTTGATCAACCTCGAGCGTCGTGAATGTCGATTGCGCGACGCATTGGCGAACGTCCGCGATCAATACGACTATGTACTCGTCGACTGTCCGCCGGCGTTGAATTTGCTAACGGTTAACGCATTGGTGGCGGCGCACACGGTCATGATTCCCATGCAATGCGAGTACTACGCACTCGAAGGTTTGACCGCGCTCTTGAATATCATTAGCAAGATTCGTGAGTCCTTAAACCCGCAGCTCAAGATTGAGGGCCTGCTACGCACGATGTTCGATCCACGCAATAACCTGGACAACGAAGTCTCCGCGCAGCTCAGGCAACATTTCGGCGACAAACTTTATCGTACGATCATCCCACGCAATGTGCGGCTTGCGGAAGCGCCCAGCTACGGCAAGCCGGTGATCAATTACGATATGCAGTCCAAAGGTGCGCAGGCATACCTGGCGCTAGCGGGCGAGATCTTGCGACGCAATGAGGCGGCATAATGAGGCCACGACAATGAGCGACAAGAAACCACGACTGGGTCGCGGGCTCGACGCGCTGCTGGACGCAACCGTCAAGCCTTTGCCCGGCAGGGAGGCGCTGCGTAACATTCCGATCGATCTGCTTCAACGCGGCAAGTATCAACCGCGTACGCATATCGATAAGCGTGCGCTCAACGAACTCGCCGATTCAATTCGTACCGAGGGGTTGGTACAACCCATTGTGGTACGTGAACTGAAGAACGGGAATTATGAGATCATCGCCGGCGAAAGACGGTGGCGCGCCGCGCAGATAGTCGGTCTCGATACGATACCCGCGATGGTGCGCAGAGTCCCGGATGAAGCTGTAATTGCGATCGCCCTCATTGAGAACATTCAACGCGAAGACCTGAACCCATTGGAAGAAGCATCGGCGTTACAGCGCTTGCTGAATGAATTCGGCATGACTCATCAACAGGTGGCGACGCGAGTGGGACGCTCACGTGCCGCCGTCACCAATATACTGCGGCTGCTCACACTCAATAGCGATGTGCGTACCTTGCTGGAACAAGGTAAGCTCGATATGGGCCACGCGCGCGCGCTGTTGGCGTTGACCGGGAAAGCACAGAGCCAGGTGGCTCGCCAGGTGGCAAGACAAGGCCTGTCTGTGCGTGCGACCGAAGCCCTTGTGCGTCGTCGCCTGAAGCAAACGACGACTCGCAAGACACCACACCGGGGATCGGTTGACCCAGATACCCGCGCTTTGCAAGACCGGCTATCGGAGCGATTGGGCGCCAAGGTGCGCATCGTGCACAAGCGCAGTGGTAGAGGAACATTGATCATCCACTATAACAGCACGGAGGAGCTGGAGGGCATATTGAGTCACATTCGGTAATTGGCGGTGCTGAAGGACGAGCGCTGGCGGTTACCTTGTTTGGCGCCTATAAGTTAAGTTAAGGAGTGGCGAAGGTTGCCCCGAAAGGAGGCGTCTGTGATGAGAAAAACGCTGTTGAGTCTTGTTGTCAGCCTCGTATTAGCCAGCGCTGTTTGGGGGCAGGAGCGACCCGAGGATGTGCTACGGGCGGCGCAAGCGGGAGACCCGGAAGCCCAGTTGGAGATGGGGATCCTGTATGAGTTCGGCTTCTTTATGGAGGGCAACGACATCCCCGCACTGGCCTGGTATATGCTCGCCGCCAAGCAGGGCAACCAGAGGGCCGTAAAGCGGCGGGATCTACTGATGACCCGGATGAGCCAACCGGACATCGACCAGGCCCGCTCACAGAGCGGGCAACTGCTGCATAGCCAGCCTGACATGCAATAAGGCCCGGATACACCCGCCATAAGCCCCATCGTGGCTAGGCCATCATCGGGCTGTACAAGCATACCCAACTGTTAACCGCCACCGGTTCGCGCATGCAACCGGCGTTTGGCGTGCAACGGCTGCCCCAGTTCTGGGCAGGTTAGAACTGCAATGCGATGATAGGAGCTGCTCGCCGGCCTCGTGTTGACCCCTTAATACCGTGACATTTATACTGGCCGCGAATAGGCCACCGCGGGTCCATGGAATAACGATACTCAAGGCGAATGGGCTACGCAGCCGCTTTGTTATCAAAAACCGTCCGCCGCGTTGCATTCGTCCAGTCCCTGTTAGTTCTGCTTGTCGCTACGGCGTCGCTGTCGGTCCAGGGATGGGATAGCGCGGTGTCGGCTTGCTACGGTGGCGTAATCAGTATTCTGTGCGCATTTTTGCTGGGATGGCGTGTTCGTCGCGCAGGCGACCTCGTCTGGCAAGGGTCGAAACTGGGCACCTTATCGCTGTGTCTGGGGATGGCGGAGCGTTTTGGCATCGCGCTTGTCGGTTTTGCTTTTGGCATCGGGGTGTTGCACTTGCCGGCGGTGCCACAGGTCGCCGCCTTTGCCTTGAGCCAGTTTGCGTACTTTGCCGCGGTAAAACCTCCTTCACCGGGGTATTAGTCGAGCTGGGAGTGACCTTCAGGGTTGAGAATACAAGCGTATGAGTGAAAGGGCTGCCCCCGCGACTGACGATCCGGTTCAATATATCAACCACCATCTGACAAATTGGCAGCTTGGTGATGGCTTTTGGGCGCTCAATCTCGACACCCTGCTGTTCGGTTGGCTTCTCGGTGGGACAATCGTGTTCGCCGGCTGGCGAGTCGGGCGCAAACTTGAGTTCGAACGGCCGCGTGGTTTGCAGAATGTGCTGGAAACGGTGGTCGAGTTTGTGGATGCGCAGGTCAAAGAAGTTTTCCCAGGTCGTGATCCACTGATCGGACCGCTCGCTATCACCATCTTCCTGTGGGTGTTCCTGATGAACGCCATGGATCTGGTGCCGGTGGACCTGCTTCCCAAGGTGGCGGAGATCATAGGGGTAAATCTATTCGGCGCCGATCCACACCACGTCTACCTCAAGGTGGTGCCGACAACGGATCTCGCGACCACCTTCGGTCTTTCATTGTCGGTGTTCACGCTCGTTATCATCTATAACATCAAGACCCGGGGCCCGATCGGATATATGAAGATGTTCCTGTTCCATCCATTCGGCAAATGGATGATGCCCCTCAATTTTGTCATGACGGCGGTCGAAGAGATCGCCAAGCCAGTTAGCCTCGCGCTGCGCCTTTTTGGCAACATGTTTGCGGGCGAGCTGATCTTTCTGTTGCTTGCGCTGATGCCGTGGTGGATCCAGTGGGCACCGACCTTAGTGTGGGCCATTTTTCACATCCTCATCATCACACTGCAAGCGTTCATCTTCATGATCTTGAGCGTGGTGTATCTCGGCATGACGCAGCAACAAGAGGAGCACTGACCAGTTTTTCAAACTTCGTTCGAAATATAAAAAGGAGACCGCCAATGAGTCCTGAATCGATCGCCTTGATCTACGCTTACACCGCCATGGGCGTGGGAGCCCTGCTGGGCCTCGCAGGGATCGGCGGTGCTATCGGCTGGAGCGTGATTGCCTCCAAGTACGTCGAGGGAATCGCCCGTCAACCCGAGATGCGCCCGATACTCATGCTGCAAACGTTTATCTTCGGCGGTCTCGCGGAGGCGATCCCGATCATCGGGGTGGGTATCGCTATGTGGTTCGTGTTCGCCAACCCGTTTCTCGCGGGGGCACAGGCGACCGTTGGCGGCTAATAAATCTCGATAAAATAACGACCGGAGACCTTCGGTGAACGTCACAGTCACACTCATCGTCCAGATCATCACTTTCGGCCTCCTGGTATGGTTCATCATGCATTTCCTTTGGGGGCCGCTGACCAACCTGATGGAAGAGCGGCAGCACCGTATTGCGGACGGCCTAGCGGCCGCAGAGAAGGGCAAGCACGACCTGGAGCTGGCGGAAAAGCGTGCAATCGAAGCGTTGCGTAAAGCCAAGGCGCAGGCGTCGGACATCATCACCCATGCCGAGCGGCGTGCCGCCGAGATCATCGATGATGCCAGGGGTGAGGCGAAGACCGAAACGGAACGCATCCTTACTGCGGCTAAGCAAGACATTGAGCAGCAGAGCAACCGCGCGCGTGAAGAGTTGCGGGGATCGTTAGCCGAACTGGTGGTTACGGCCGCATCCAAAGTGCTCGAAAAGGAAGTCGATCCCAAGGCCCATAGCCGACTGCTGGACGACACGGTCAAACAGCTCTAGACGACAAGAAACCTATGGCTGAGACGAAGACGCTTGCACGCCCTTATGCCGAAGCGGTATTCAGTTTGGCCAAAGAGCGCGACGAGTTAGACAAGTGGTCCGACATGTTAGGCCTGATGGGCAGTGTTGTGACTGACGAGCGGGTAGCGCGATTGACAGACGACCCGCAGGTGACCAGGGACTACTTCACCGGTTTGCTGCTCGACATCGGCGGTGATCGTTTGACTGCAGACGGAAAAAATTTTGTGCGCCTGCTGGTGGACAATGATCGCATTGGTCTGCTGCCGGATATCGTCATGCAGTTTGAGCAATTCAAGGCAGAGGCCGAGGGTATTGTTGAGGTCGAGGCGGTTGCCGCGTTCAAGCTCGATAAGGGGCAGATGGCGAATATTGAGCACGCCATGAAAAAGAAGCTCGGGCGTGAGGTAAGGTTAACCGCTACCGTAGACAAGTCGTTAATTGGTGGCGTCATCATACGTGCCGGTGATTTGGTGATCGACGGTTCGGTCACCGCTCGGCTACGTGAACTAGCGTCACAGTTGAATCAGTAAGGGAATAGCCATGCAACAACTACGTTCAACCGAGATCAGCGATCTCATCAAGCAAAAGATCGAACGCTTTGAGGCTAAGGCCGAAGCCCGCAATGAGGGTGTCATCGTCGGGCTGACGGACGGCATCGTCCGTATTCACGGCCTGTCCGACGTGATGCAGGGCGAGATGATTGAATTCCCGGGAAACACTTTTGGTTTGGCGCTGAACCTGGAGCGTGATTCGGTGGGCGCCGTGATCATTGGTGATTACCAACATATCTCCGAGGGCGACCGCGTGAGTTGTACCGGACGCATTATGGAGGTGCCCGTCGGTGAGGCACTCATCGGGCGTGTGGTGGATCCATTGGGGCGGCCGATCGATGGGCGTGGGGCACTCGAGACGGCGGAGACGTCGCCGCTGGAGAAGATCGCGCCGGGGGTTATCTCGCGCCAATCCGTATCGCAGCCGGTGCAGACGGGACTGAAGTCTATTGACTCCATGGTGCCCATCGGTCGGGGACAGCGTGAGCTCATCATTGGCGATCGCCAGACCGGCAAGACGGCATTGGCCGTTGACACCATCATCAATCAGAAGGGACAGGATCTCGTTTGCATTTATGTCGCTATCGGGCAGAAGGCCTCGTCGGTGGCCAACGTGGTAAGAAAGCTCGAAGAGCACGATGCAATGAAGCATACGATCATTGTCGCTGCCACGGCGGCGGAGTCGGCCGCGCTGCAATATGTGGCGCCCTACAGCGGTTGCACCATGGGCGAGTACTTCCGCGACCGCGGCGAGGACGCGCTTATTATCTACGACGACCTGACCAAACAGGCGTGGGCGTACCGCCAAATGTCGCTACTGCTGCGCCGCCCGCCAGGGCGTGAGGCCTACCCGGGCGATATCTTTTATTTACATTCGCGTCTGTTGGAACGGGCCGCTCGCATTAATGCCGAGCACGTTGAGAGGATCACCAATGGCAAGGTGAAAGGCAAAACAGGCTCGTTGACGGCCCTGCCGATTATCGAAACCCAAGCGGGTGACGTATCGGCCTTTGTACCGACGAACGTGATCTCTATCACGGACGGGCAGATTTACCTCGACACCGACCTGTTCAACGCCGGTAGCCGGCCTGCCATTAACGCCGGTTTGTCGGTGTCACGCGTCGGCGGTGCGGCGCAGACGAAGATCATCAAGAAACTGGGCGGTGGCGTGCGCTTAGCGTTGGCACAGTTTCGCGAGTTGGCTGCATTCGCGCAGTTCGCGTCCGAGCTCGACCCTGCTACCCGCAAGCAAATTGAGCGCGGGCAGCGCATCACCGAGGTCATGAAGCAGCCGCAATACTCGCCGATGACAGTGGCCGAAATGGCGGTGTCTCTCTATGTTGCCAACGAAGGATATCTTGACGATATAGAAGTTCTCAAGGTGTGTGCGTTCGAGGATGCATTGCAGCCATACATGAGATCCAAGCGGGCCGATCTCATGGACAAGATCAACCGCGAAGCCGACTACACAGATGAGATTGCCGCTGAGCTGAAGGTGGCTGTGGAAGACTTCAAGGCCAATCATACTTGGTAACATTGGATTGTTGTAATGGCGGTCGGTAGAGAGATACGAAAAAAGATCAAGAGCATCCAGAACACGCAAAAGATTACGCGTGCGATGGAGATGGTAGCGGCAAGCAAAATGCGCCGGGCGCAAGAGCGTATGAGTGCCGCCCGACCGTATGCCGACAAGATGCGCAATGTCATCGGCCATCTGCACCATGCGCATCCTGAATACCGACACCCATTTTTCACGGAGCGCGAGGCCAAGAACGCAGGTCTCATCGTTGTGACCACGGATCGTGGTTTGTGCGGTGGACTCAATACTAATGCGTTGCGTACGGCGCTCGAAACGATGAGAGAGTGGGACAAAAGGAACGTCAGCACTCAGCTGTGCTGCATCGGCACCAAGGGTTTAACGTTTTTCCGGCGCATCGGCGCAAACATCCGTTCGGAAGTTACCCACCTCGGCGATACGCCGCGGGTGGAAGACCTTATCGGTACCGTCAAGGTGATGTTGGATGCGTACGTCGACTCAGCCATTGATCGCCTACACATCGTTTACAGTCATTTCATAAATACTATGAGCCAGCGGCCAGTGATCGAACAGCTATTGCCGCTTCCAGGAACGGAGGAAGAAGAGCTGACACATTACTGGGATTATATCTATGAGCCGGACGCGCAAGAGGTTGTCGATGATCTGTTGCGGCGTTACATTGAAGCGCTGATCTATCATGCTGTAGTCGAGAATCTGGGGTGCGAGCAGTCGGCGCGCATGGTCGCGATGAAGTCGGCCTCGGACAATGCGGGCAAACTTATCGACGAGTTTACGTTGAAATATAACAAGGCGAGGCAGGCGGCGATTACACAAGAGATTTCCGAGATCGTCGCTGGCGCAGCAGCCGTCTAAAAGTCTAGTTGCAAGTAGCAAGTGGCAAGCGACAAGGAGCAGGCCAGGAACAGGGACCATGTCCGGTTTTTCTTGCTACTTGAAACTTGCTACTCGCTGTAAGGAGGCAAAATGAGTGCAGGAGAAGTTGTACAGGTCATCGGAGCGGTAGTGGATGCGGAATTTCCGCGTGATTCACTGCCTAAGATCTATCATGCGCTGAAGGTTCCCGATGCCGACCTGACGCTTGAAGTGGAGCAGCAACTCGGCGATGGTGTGGTGCGTTGTATCGCCATGGGTTCGACGGACGGCTTGCGCCGTGGAATCAAGGTCGAGAACACCGGCGGGCCAATAACGGTGCCCGTGGGCGAGAAGACACTGGGGCGCATCATGGACGTTCTTGGTCGGCCGGTAGACGAGCGTGGACCGATGGAAGCGCAAAAACGTATGGCGATACACCGCAAGGCGCCAAGCTACGAGGACCAGGCGGCGAGCACAGAACTTTTAGAGACCGGCATCAAGGTTATCGATCTGATGTGCCCGTTCGCCAAGGGTGGCAAGATCGGGCTGTTTGGTGGCGCCGGTGTTGGCAAGACGGTGAACATGATGGAGCTTATTCGCAACATCGCTATCGAGCATGAGGGTTACTCCGTGTTTGCCGGTGTGGGTGAACGTACGCGTGAGGGCAACGACTTCTATCATGAGATGAAAGAGGGTGGGGTGCTGGACAAGGTGGCGTTGATCTATGGTCAGATGAACGAGCCACCAGGCAACCGACTGCGAGTAGGCCTGGCGGGGTTGACCATCGCCGAAGATTTCCGCGACGAAGGTCGTGACGTGCTGTTGTTCATCGATAATATCTACCGTTATACCTTGGCCGGTGTCGAGGTATCCGCACTACTCGGGCGCATGCCCTCGGCGGTGGGTTACCAGCCGAATTTGGCGGAAGAGATGGGCGTGCTGCAAGAGCGTATTACCTCCACGAAGGCCGGCTCCATTACCTCTGTACAGGCAATCTATGTCCCGGCAGACGACCTCACCGATCCGTCGCCGGCTACAACCTTCGCACACTTGGATGCGACCGTGGTGCTGTCGCGTCAGGTGGCCGAACTGGGGATCTACCCTGCTGTTGATCCACTGGATTCAACGAGTCGCCAGGTCGATCCCAACACTATTGGCGAAGAGCACTATCGCACGACTCGTGATGTGCAAGCGACATTGCAACGTTATAAAGAGTTGCAGGACATTATTGCGATCCTCGGCATGGACGAGCTATCGGAAGAAGATAGGCTCAGTGTGGCACGTGCGCGGAAGATTCAGCGGTTCTTGTCGCAGCCATTCTTTGTGGCCGAGGTGTTTACCGGCACGGAAGGCAAATATGTGCCGATGAAAGAGGCCATCCGCGGCTTCCGCGGGATCGTCGATGGCGAATATGATCATCTGCCGGAGCAAGCGTTCTACATGGTTGGTGCTATCGACGAAGCCGTAGAAAAGGCTAAGACGCTTTAGAAAGCAGTAGCAAGCGCCAAGTAGCAAGTGACAAGTGAAACACCCAAATTTGGTTTTCTTGCTACTTCACAGTTGAAACTTGAGACTTAGTTATGGCGATGACCATGCATGTGGATATCGTGAGCGCCGAAGAGGAAATCTACTCGGGCACGGCAGAAATGGTGTTCGCGCCTTTGGCGACAGGCGAGGTGGGGATACTGCCGCGCCACGCGCCGCTGATCGCGCGTATGAGGCCGGGCGAAGTGCGCGTGCGCAAGGGTGGTGAGGACCAGTTTTTCTATGTCTCGGGTGGGCTGCTAGAGGTACAGCCGCATGTTGTGACGGTGCTTTCGGATACGGCGGTACGCGCCAAAGATCTCGATGAGGCGGCTGCGGTAGAAGCCCAGCGCCGAGCGGAGGAGGCGCTCAAAGACAGAAAAGCGGACATCGATTATGCCAGGGCGCAGGCAGAGTTAATCGAGGCCACCGCCCAACTACGCATGATTCGTCGCCTGCGCGAGAAGCTCAAGAAATAGCCCTGGCCATCTTCTCCCCGATCATCGCGGCCCGAATGCGTGGCAGCCTGCGTCTAGCCGCCAAGCGCTTGTAGTACGCAACAATTGAAATGATTGCTCACCAGCAGTCACATAACCAATTGAAAAATATAGGATTATCTGAGTGGGGGAGGTCTGCCAGGGCAAGCGCTGCGAGGTGTCACGGTGCCCTACAGTGCAATCGTCTTGCCCCCACACGGCAATGCGCGAGAAACTATTCAAGCATACCGTACGGCTGCTATTTTTTGATTAAGGGCTTAGCTTGAACGCGCTGTAATAGACAGTACACCACGTCACCCCGACAACGTCATGACGCTAGAGGCTATTATTCTCGCCGCGGGCCAGGGCACACGCATGTATTCGGATACCCCCAAGGTATTGCATGATCTGGGCGGCAAACCGTTGCTTGTTCACGTGCTCAATACCGCCGCGAGCCTCGAAGCGCAAACCATTCATGTCGTGTATGGTCATGGGGGCGAACGTGTACGCGACTGTGTAGAGGGCAACGACTTAAACTGGGTATTGCAGGCCGAACAGAAGGGCACAGGCCATGCGCTGATACAGGCATTACGTGACGTCGCAGACGACGCCTTGGTGCTAGTGTTATACGGCGATGTGCCATTGATACAGCGCGAGACGTTGACGGCTCTCGTGAAGGCAGCCAGTGACGACAGGTTGGCACTTGTTACTGTCGAACTCGACGATCCTACCAGTTACGGGCGAATCATCCGTGACGCTGAAGGCAGGGTAGTGAAAATCGTGGAGGAAAAGGATGCAAGCACCGATGAGCGCGCGGTACAAGAAGTCAATGCGGGGTTCCTCGCGGCGCCGGCGGGCAGGCTCAAGTCTTGGTTAGCAAACGTGGATAACCAAAACGCGAAGGGCGAGTATTATCTAACAGACGTTATCGCAATAGCTGCCGCCAGTGGCTTCAGCATTGCTACCTGCAAACCGCGCTCGACTTGGGAAATAAGGGGTGTAAATAATAAATTGGAACTGGCACAGCTTGAGCGCGTATACCAGCAGCAACAGGCACAGGTACTGATGAAGCAAGGTGTTACACTGCGAGACCCGACGCGATTCGATCTACGTGGTCAGCTTAAAGCAGGTCGTGACGTCGTGATTGATGTCAATGTAGTGCTGGAGGGAGAAGTCGTTTTAGGCGATAGTGTGCAAATCGGACCCAATAATTTTCTACGGAGCTCATCCATCGGCGCCGCCACCGTAATTCTCGCCAATTGCGTCATTGAGGAATCAGTTGTGGGACGCAACTGTCAGATTGGGCCGTTTGCGCGGTTACGTCCCGGACCACAGATCGCCGATCAAGCACGCATCGGGAATTTCGTCGAGATAAAGAAATCCGAGATCGGCGAAGGCAGCAAGATCAATCACCTGAGTTACGTCGGTGATACGGTAGTGGGCAAGAATGTCAACATTGGTGCGGGTACCATCACCTGCAACTACGACGGCGCCAACAAGAACCAGACAATCATTGGTGACAATGTTTTTATCGGTTCCGACGTGCAGCTGGTGGCGCCGGTAACCGTCGGTGAAGGCGCCACCATCGGCGCGGGCTCGACGATAACCAAGGACGCACCAGCGGGGCAGCTGACCCTGAGTCGTGCCGAGCAACGGACGCGAAAGGGGTGGAAAAGGCCGGTTAAGAAAAGTAAATCGTGAGCCGTGTATCATGACTCGTGAAACCGTGAGTTGTGAACCGTGGATTGGGTAGCAAGGGAAGGCTCACAGTTGTGCATCAAGACGCTCCTGATTAGTTGCTTACGACTAACGAATCACGAATTACGACTCACGACTAATGACTAACAACTCGCGAATTACGACTCACAAATCACAACTAACGACTTACGAGGTGTACTATGTGTGGCATTGTTGGTGCGGTTAGTCAGCGCAGCGTAGTACCGATCCTGCTTGAGGGGCTCAAGCGTCTCGAATACCGCGGCTATGACTCCGCTGGCGTGGCGGTATTGGACAGCCAGAATAGTATTGAACGCTTGCGCACCGTAGGTAAAGTAGGAGTGCTTGAGGAGGCGATTCGAGAGAACGAGCTCAGCGGGGCCACCGGTATTGCCCATACGCGTTGGGCGACGCACGGTGTACCTAGCAAAGATAACGCTCATCCGCACATGTGCTATGACCGCTTGGCGGTGGCACACAATGGAATCATTGAAAATCACGAAGCCTTGCGAGCGAAACTCGAAGACCTTGGCTACCAGTTTGCCTCACAAACCGACACCGAGGTTATTGCCCATCTGATCGATCACCACCGGACTGAGCATCCTGATCTACTCGCGGCGACGCAAGCGGCGATTCAGGAGCTCGAAGGCGCGTACGCCATTGCTGTGTTGAGCCACGATGAGCCTGAACGCATCGTCGGCGCGCGCAAGGGCAGCCCACTCGTCGTCGGTATCGGTGTCGAGGAGCACTTCTTGGCTTCGGACGTGTTGGCGCTTGCACCGGTGACCCGGCAGGTGATCTATCTAAACGAGGGTGACGTGGTTGATCTGCACCGGACGAGGTGCGCTGTCTACGGTGTTGATGGTAAGCAAGCGGAACGCGCGGTACGTGTGTCAAAAACGTCGGCCGACGCCGTAGATCGTGGCCAGTACCGCAACTTCACGCAAAAAGAGATCTTCGAGCAGCCGCAAGCGCTAGCGGATACGCTCGAGGGGCGCATAGGCAGCGATCGTATCCTCGAACGGGCGTTTGGTGTCAATGCGCCGGCGGTTTTTGATGCGGTGGAGGCGGTGCAGATTATTGCCTGCGGAACCAGCTATCATGCAGGGCTGGTCGTCCGCTATTGGTTGGAAAACTTGGCAGGGTTGCCGTGTGCGGTGGAGATTGCCAGCGAGTTTCGTTATCGCAAACACGCCGTAAGGCCCAATACGCTCGTTGTGGCCATCTCCCAGTCCGGCGAGACAGCAGATACGCTTGCGGCCGTGCAGTATGCGAGGTCGCTCGGATTGGAACGTACGCTGGCGATATGCAATGTCCCGGAAAGCTCTCTCGTGCGGGATTCGGATTTGGTGTTATTCACGCGTGCTGGACCGGAGATCGGTGTGGCGTCGACCAAAGCGTTTACCACGCAGCTGGGCTCCTTATTGTTGCTCGTGGTCGCGCTGGCGCGTCGTCACGGACTTACGCCGCAGCAGGAGCAGGCAATCGTCGCGGAATTGGAGCAACTACCCGGGCACCTGAGCGCGGTGTTGGCGCTGGACGACAAAATCAAACAGCTGGCCGAGCGTTTTGTGGACAAACATCACGCGTTGTTCTTGGGGCGCGGCGTGCAATTCCCGATTGCACTCGAAGGTGCGCTGAAGCTGAAAGAAATCTCGTACATCCACGCCGAGGCGTACGCCGCGGGCGAACTCAAGCACGGGCCGCTGGCGCTGGTAGATGCGAACATGCCGGTGGTGGCGGTGGCGCCGAACGATGACCTGCTGGAAAAACTGAAATCCAACCTCCAAGAGGTACGGGCACGCGGTGGTGAGCTGCTGGTATTCTCGGAGGCGGGGGCGGGGGTGCGCTCGGAGAACGGCACGACCATCGTGCAGATACCCGCAGCCGGTGAGTTCACGGCGCCGATTCTTTATGTCGTGCCGTTACAACTCTTGGCCTATCATGTCGCGGTGGTCAAGGGTACCGACGTCGACCAGCCGCGCAATCTCGCCAAATCGGTGACGGTGGAGTAAGGTTCAAGCTATCTGCACTTATTGCCAGCACTCACCCGGCGCGTTCGCTTTGCCTTTGCCCGGATCAGTCTGAGCCGGTGGCTCGCGGACGAGACCCTCGTCCTGCTCGAACCGCTTGTGTGTTCTGTAAATCTGCCGGCGTTTGTCGAACCAAGGGCGTGCCTTGGAAATTCTCCATTTTTTCTTGCCATCACGCAGTTCGACAGCCACCGACAGAGCACGGAGTTTTGCGTAGAAAACCCCCGCGACCTGGCGCTGAAAAATATCGAGTTCACCGAGAATTTTGAGCCTGTCTCCTGTCATCTCGAGATCCTCGACCTCGACCGCCTTGCCATCCATCTTGAAGTCAGCACGGGTTTTGATGTCTGTAACGGTGAGCAGATTCTTGAACCACCGGACAATCCCCTTTTTTTCTGAAAGAAGCACGACAACGGGGCGCGAGTCACGCATTTCCATCTCAATGCGCGCCTCGAGCTGCGCCGGGGTCGTTACTTGCATTTTGGCTTGCGGCAAACTAAGACGCGCCCACCAGGTAGTATCGGTGCCGATCTTGGCAGTCCCGACGTACATGTTATTGAGTTCAAGCTTTGTGTCACCTATGTCAAATGTGCGTGCCTTCAGGTCACCGTTCTTGAGGTGGGCATGTAGCGTCATGTCGCCCGCCATTGTCACGTTCCTGAATTGAGCCACGATCCGCTCGGCGCGGAACTCAACCTCACCCTTCGCTGACGCCTCCGTTTCGGATGCCTCAATGCGGGTTCGGATTCGACCACGGCCGGAATGTATAAAAAAGCAGGAGTCGGGCGGGACATAAGCGTTGTAGAAACCGAAGTTCGGAACGTCGGATTCTGGTAGATCCAGGACCACTTTAAGATCAGTAAACGGATCGGTGAGATCCAATTCAGAGCTCGTACCGGTGATTTCGAAGCCGATGCCGAAAATGTGGGGTTCTACGTATTCTGACCTTCCGAGTTCGAAGTCATCCAGCGTTACCGTCACTTCCGCAAAGGCCCGATCCTTCTCGCGAGCGACGCGGCCACGTACCTTGCCCGAACCGCGCGCCTTAAAGTCGAGATAGGTGGCTCGAATCTCATCGGAGTCAACGGCCAAGCGACTACCGGCAACGAGCCTCCCTTTGCGCACGCGCAAGAAAGCATTGAGCGTTCCGGACCCATTAATATCGAGCCATGGCGCCTTACGGAAATAGGCGTTCAGGAATTGCAAGCCAGGGACACGGCCAGCCACGCGCACAGTCCCGGATATTGAACGCAATGCATCTTGGCTTTTTTGCTCAGCGAGTACGAGGTGGTCAAATATGGAGTCAACGTTTATCGTCAGATCCTTAACGGCCTTTCCATCCCTGAGCCGTACCTCTCCCGAGGCCAACTGTAGCGAAGCTTTGCGTATAGCCAGTGGCCCTTCGGTAAGAACGATTAGACCGTCGGCGCGCTCGCCCTTATCACTCGGCCCATACTGAACATCGGTCACGACCTTCAGATTTCCCGACAGGGCGACGTCTTGGAATGCGGCGGCGACACCGGTGCCGGTTATTGCGAGGTTAGCGGTTGTGGTGGGGTGCCCTTGGGCAGTCTCAAACAGGCCGTCAAAGCGACCAGCGCCGGACCGGATGCGCAGCCCCGTCCGTGACGGAATGTAGTTATTAAGATAGCTCAGATCTGGTATGGTGCCGTCGACGCGCGCGGATGCGGACATGAAACGCGTCAAGTCGAACACCTTTTTTAGATCTAGAGTGTACTGGGCAAACTCGGACTGCAACTCTAGCGTAAAGTCTTTGGCAATGGTTTGCTGCCGATCGCGTATCTTTCCCGAGGTGAGCGTCACCGATGCTTTCAACACTTCTAACCACCCTAGCTCGCTGAAGGCGACCAAGCCCTTATCGTCCCGCTCCTGCAACCCATATTGAAGGTCGGCACTCAACTCTAGCTCGCCGGCGACAACGAGATCTTTGAGCTCGGCCGTGACATCTTCGCCAATGAGTACTAAGTGGCCCGTAGCATCGGGTTGCCCCGACGCCGTCTCGAAGCGGGTCTGAATTTGACCGGTACCCGAACGGATGCGTAGACCCGTCTGTGATGGGAGGTAGTCATTGAAATATGGCAGATTCGGAATCCTACCAGCGACACGCAGCGATCCAGAGGTGTAATCGAATACACTGAGCGCTTTGTGTGGATCCAGCGTGTATTGGTCAAAGGCGGATTCGAGCTCTAGCGTGAAATCCTGAGCGATGACTTGCTGTCGATCGCGTATCTTTCCGGAGGTGAGCGCGACTGAAAGCTTCGACACTTCGAACGGCGCGTCGGAGAATACGATCAATCCGTCTTCGTCCTCTTCCAACCCGTACTCGAGGTCCGCCTTAACACTCAAATCACCGCCAATGGTGAAATGCCTGTATTGCATTACCGTACCTTGGCCTACGACCTCGATTTTACCCTCGGCCGTTCGTTCTTGCGGGGAGCTCGTAAAGCGGCTGCGCATGCGGCCGCTACCTGCACGAATGGTGATGTCCATCTCTTGCGGGATCAATGTGTTGAAAAAGCTGAGCTCCGGCACCTCGGCGTCCGGCAGGTCGACGATCAACGTTAGGTCAGTGAAAGGGTCACGTAGGTCGAGGTCGCTGCTGGTACCACTGACCTGTAATTCACGGCCAAGAGCAAAAGGTCTTTGTGCTTGCGCTTGTGCCAGCTCAAAAGTCTCTAGCGCCACGGACACTTTTGCTACGGGCTTCCCGTTCTCGAGTTCGACGCGACCCTGCACCTTACCTGGGCCCTTGGTGGTGATGGTGTAATTGGCTGCGTTAATCACGATTTCTGCCGTTTCGACGGTGACACGGGTTTCCTGCGACAGCACCCCTTTCTCCAGGTGCAGTTCAGCATCCAGCACGCCGCTGCCATCGATATTGAGCCACGGCATTTTGCGGAAGTAGGCTTTCAAGAAGTTCAAACCTTTTACAGCTGCCGTATGGCGCACAGTTCCCGAGACGAATCCCAAGGCTTTGATGCCTTTCTCTTCGCTGGGGACGAACTCATCGATCGTAATATCGGCATGCAGTTCACTGTCTTCCTCAACGACCGTGTCTCCTATCCACCAGTTCCCTGAGGTGAGCACTACAGTTGCGCGCGGCACTTCAAGCGGTCCTCTGATGGTGTGTATCATGCTACCGCTCACGCGCCCGTCGCCAGCGAAGCGGAATTGCTCGATCCACAATGTGCGGACATCACTGATTGCGATGTTGTTCATCTCCAACGTCCACGGGGACTTACGGGTTGTCCGCGGGTACAGGTTTTCCGGGGGTGGCTGCGGTGGGTTCGAGAGCCCGGGAATAGATGGAGTTAAATCAACATATTGAGGTTTGGGCTCGTCTGGACGTAATCGCTGGCGCATCCGGAACTCGAGCCCACGGCCGTTCATCGAATTGGCCTGGAACCGTTTCAGCAAAAGCGGGATTAAATCGATCGATGCACGAATCTCGTCGAGTTCCGCATACCACTGAAACCTTCTATCTTGTCCGCGAATCTGGAGACCTTGAACGTGAACAATGCCGGGGAACAGCGTCCAACCCTTTTCCCATCGAATCCACAATTTCTCCGGCTTTCGGTTGATTAGTTGTGATGCTATCTCGGTATTGAGAAAAAGGTTTGCCAGCACGAGGTAAAGCCCTGTGACCACGACCACCGCGATCACGACATGCGTTAGCCACTTTCGCAGAGATGACTTCATGGATTGTGCTGGAGCACGCAGGGTTTCTGAGTCCGTAGTGACGCAATATTCCTACCAGCTACAACTTAACGGATCCCCGCTTAGCTATCAATGGACGAGATTACTATCTATAGAGGGAAGCCAAAGCCTTTTCAGCAATCCGCCCTTTGCGCAAATTTGAAGTAAATGCTTGTGCTCGTCAAACGGGATTGCGGGGAACCTAGATTCTACCGTGTGCATGTCGAACGGGGTGTCTTGTTCTGCTAACCAGCTGTTCACTTGAAGATATTGGCGAGGCATCTCGGGATGCTCGTTAACGCTATGTGCCTGTCATGGTAATGTGATTGCGTTGCGACTTCACGCGCTCGAGCCATGCGCGAATCCCCCGATATTTTGATAGATCAAAGTCGCCCTCGTTGGCTACATGCGTATAGGCATATAGGCCAATGTCGGCGATAGTGTAACGCTCGCCGACAAGATAGTGGTGATTCGTTAGATGTTTTTCCATCACATCGAGGGCGGCATAACCCGGTAGGCGCTTTTCTTCCAGGGTCTTCTTGTGCTCTGGCGGCGCGCCAAGGTAACGGATTATGTAACGCGAAGTGGCAATATAAGGCTCGTGGCTATACTGCTCGAAGAATAGCCATTGTAGCACCTCGGCATGTTCAAACTTACCGGTCGGGAGAAAATCAGTGCCCTCGCTTAAGTAATGTAGGATGGCGTTAGATTCGGCTAGGAAAACATCGGGTTCGATTTCGAGGAGGGGTATCTTCCCGTTTGGATTCTTCGCCAAGAACTCTGGAGCACGGGTTTCTTTCTTAAGAATATCGACATGTATCCACTCGAACGGTTGTCTCAATTGAGTGAGAAGCAGCATTACCTTGTAGCAATTACCCGAATAGTAATCACCGTATACCTTAAACATAAGAACTCCTTGACGTCGTGTGAGGAAGCACCCGCAGTCACGGGTCACGAAGCGACAGCCGTTGACTTCTTGACTATTTGACGAGTTGCGGTGAGCTGTTTTTGATTTTTGTTTCGAGTTCCTCGACGTAAGGATCTACATAACCCTCTTTCCAGGTCGGCTCGAGTTCCCCCACTTTTCTAAATGTTCGCATTGCGTCATGCCACAATCCTTTGTGATAGTAGGCAAGCGCCAGATACCAGTGTGCGTATGTGTGCTTTGGGTGTGTGGCTATTCTTTCTCTGGTGAACGCTATGAGTTCGTCAAGTTTGTCCTGCTCGAGTAATTCATCAGCTTCATGCCAGAATATGTGCTTTTCTTCTCCTTCGGCGATTCGGTCGGCGACTTTTGCCAATGCATGCAACGCCCAGAGGATCGCCACACCAAGCAGTGCTAATACTACCAGGGTGACGATCATCATCCATTTGATAAACGTTACCTCGCCGAGAAGTCCGTTTAATACGTCAAGTGTGCTTTCCACGATTCTCAGCGCCGACTATGCGATAGAAGTCCTGAATTGGCCGGTATCCGCAGCCCTCAGCGTCTTAGGCCTGCGACAATACGATAAGCCATTGTTTGCCAAAATGACACCACCATGCCAATCTCATTGGCATATAGGGGATTTTAAGCGCCGCCCTACGGCGACTTATGCCCAAAGTAGGATCTTGCTTAAGATCGCAATTGCTCTAACAGCCCATAGATATCGCCAAGCACCCACACATCGGCGATCTTTCCGTCGTAAATCTTAAAGACCGCAGCGCCGGCATATTCGATTTTCTTGCCTGTCGCAGGAATGCCAAACAGCTCGCCCTGGTGGGTACCAGTATAAGACAACCTAACGAAGGTCCTGTTCTCCTCCGAGAGGGTCTCAATGATTCGATTGTGGAAGTCTGGAAACGCCAGCTGCACGAAGTCGACGTATTCGCCAAACTCATCAAGCCCTCGCTTAATCTGACCTAGCGATCCGCGGAACGTCAAATCTTCATGGAGTATCTCGGGAAGCACGCTCTTATCGAACTTGTTCCACATCTCGTTATAGAAACGGTCGATCAATTGCAGATTCAACAATTTTGGCATCTTGCTTTCTTTAGTAAACTTCCTCACCGGAAGGGCTCCGCTCACTTACTCCCAATGCTGGACCTCGATAGTGTTGCCTTCTGGATCGGCAACATATTGAAATGTCAGCAAACCGACGCCTGGCACTTGATGTACCGTGAGGTCACCACCGGGGAGCCCCCGTTGTCGAACACGGCTTGCGCGGTTGCGGCCACGTCGTCGACAGCAAACGCGATGTGCGAGAATCCAGGCGTGGTCGGGGTTATCTGTCGTCGCTCGGGCATCGACCGATACTGAAAAATCTCCAAGGTCGGGCTCGCGTCTTTGTAGCCGGGAAGCCGAAGATGAACACCCGAGATGCGCGACCCCGAGACCGCAGTTGCCTTATCGAGCCACTCGCCGGACAAATGACGTTCAGGCGGAATAAGCACGCCGTCAAACACCTTCTCATAAAACGAAGCAAGCCGTTTCCAATCTTCTGCTATCAGATTCGTGTGTGCATACCGCATGCCCCCAACAGTTACCATCGTCGTAGGAACTCGGGAATTATCCGCGTTCGATATTCTTCCAAATACCGCTCCAAGAAGTCCTCTGGATCCCATAAACCTTCAAGATAATTAGCAGCTTCTGGCCCGGCTACGTAGGCGACGGCAGTGCGCTCGCGGCCTTGCGCGTCCACGACCGACACAACCTCTTTGACATATAGACCGAGGTCGACGTCCTCGAAATCGTCCAGGATGAGGAAACTGGCATCATCTACCTCGTGAATCAGCATGCCGGAAACCGATGTTCCTGGTTCCCAGACAGCCGCCGGAATGGGCGTGTATCTTTCTTGTTTGAGTGCATATCGTTGGTAGTCCGGCAATGTTGCGGCGGTCGTCGTAAAGCTTATACCCGTCAACTGCCGTAGTAGCTCGGGATGCATCAAGACACCATAAGTGAACAAGTTGAGCGCCATGTCGGTCAGGGGTGATCTCTGCTACTAGCGGCGTCGGTGCTTTCACCTTTTGAAGTTCCAAGCGGGAAGCTGCTCTGGGGAACTAAGACTATCGATAAATGACTGTGAAAGGGCCTCTTCGCCGATCCGTGCGGACCAATAATCCACACTCTGCGTCAATTCATAGATCAGTGTTTTCAGCGTGCAGGGAACGGCGCCCGCTCGATACATGCGCTCCAGCGCCGGTCTCGGGTGTGGCTCAGATGTGAAAATACAGTCTTCCAGCAAGAAGACCTCGTGGCCCATGCGTAACAACCCCAACACCGACTGCAGTACGCACACATCCGTCTCCGCCCCAGCTACTACAAACTGTTGGACTGACAGTTGTTCTATGGCCTTACGGATGCCCTCGTCGCTACAGCAGTCGTACGTTTGTTTGACAAACCGTTGGCCGTAGGTCGGGAAAACGCGCTCGAGTTGCTCCGGGAGCAGTCCTTTCTCGTCCACAGGATGCTCAAATGTAGCGATCATCGGCAATTGTAGCGAAACGGCCAGCATCAACAGCCGCTCAATGCGCACAAAAACCGGCTCCTGGGGGCCATCCATGGTCTCCCAAAAGGCGGGCTGGGCATCAATCAACAGGATTCCAACCTGTGAGCGTTCGATGGATCGAGTCGGCATCACTAAGGCCTCACGGTTAACGGCAGAGACTACCTGACGAACGGCGAGCGGCGACAGCTTGGCCGATGCTGCTGCCACCGCAGTCCACCAACGTCTCTACTCGTAATATACCAGCGGCGGATGTCATGTTCCCGCGCAGCGGGACTGCCGATTACCGGTGGGCACAATATAACACGGCGTGCGCCAAGGGTTGGGGCCCTTGTTAAACCCGTGAACCTCAAAGCACTTGAACATCAGTTTCATGCAGATTTTGTGGCGTTCACGCATGTGGTTGGTAATTGTTATTATCACGGCATGGACGTGACCGACATTATCGGCGCACTCAATGCAGAGCAGCGGGACGCTGTCGCTGCGCCGCCGGGCCCGTTGCTGGTGCTCGCCGGTGCCGGCAGCGGTAAGACACGCGTGCTCACGCACCGCGTGGCGTGGCTGGTAGGCGTCGAGAATGTTTCTCCCCATTCGATCATGGCCGTGACCTTCACCAACAAGGCCGCACAAGAAATGCGTGGGCGTATCGAGCGGCTACTGCACTACCCGGTTAACGGCCTGTGGATCGGTACATTCCACGGCCTGTCGCATCGGCTCTTGCGGGCGCACTGGCGTGACGCGGGTCTGCCAGAGGGTTTCCAGATCCTCGACGCCGAAGATCAGTACCGGCTTATTCGCCGCGTGCTGAAAAACCTCGGTCTCGACGAGGCTTATTGGCTGCCACGCCAGCTCCAGTGGTTTATCAACACACAAAAAGAAGAAGGACGACGCCCGCAACACTTCGGTGACATCAACGATTCACAGCTGCGACAACAGGTACGTATCTATCGCGCTTATGAAGAAACCTGTCAACGAGCCGGGCTCGTGGACTTTGCGGAGTTGCTGTTGCGTGTGCTCGAATTGATGCGCGAGAACGAGACCATGCGCAGCCACTATCAGGGACGTTTCCGCCACGTTATGGTGGACGAGCTGCAGGATACCAACGCCATGCAGTATGCCTGGCTCAAGCTTTTTGCTGGCGGTCACAGTAACCTTTTTGTAGTGGGTGATGATGATCAATCCATTTACGGATGGCGCGGTGCGCGCGTGGAGAACATGCTCACGTTCGAACGGGACTTCCCCGGTACCCGGGTCATCCGCTTGGAGCAAAACTACCGATCTACCGCTACCATTTTGCAGGCGGCGAATGCGGTGATCAGCAATAATGACGGGCGCCTCGGTAAGAACCTGTGGACCCATGGCGAGAAAGGCGATGCCATACGTTTATATACCGCCTTTAACGAAATTGATGAGGCACGCTTCGTGATCGATCGTATCCAAGACTGGATCAACGCTGGCCGTCTCAGGCAGGAGATCGCGATTCTCTACCGAGCGAACGCACAGTCGCGGGTTTTCGAAGAGGCGCTAATCGACGCAAACATCCCTTATCGCGTGTACGGCGGCCTGCGGTTTTTTGAGCGCGCCGAGATCAAGGATGCGCTCGCCTACCTGCGCCTTGTGGCCAGTCGCCACGATGACCCCTCGTTCGAACGGGTGGCCAACGTGCCGACGCGCGGCATCGGAGCGAAGTCATTGGAAGCGGTGCGCGAGCATGCGAAAGCCGCAAACACGTCGCTGTGGGAGGCGGCGCGGCAATTGATCGATGCGCGCGAACTTCCGGCCCGCAATACGAACGCGCTTTCGAATTTCCTCACATTGATTGACAGACTCGCCGAAGAGACCGTGGGATTTGAGCTCGGTGATTTGATTGAACATGTACTGCAGCACAGCGGGTTACTGGATCATTACAAAAAGGAGAAAGGCGAACTGGCGGAGGCTCGGGTGGAGAACCTAGAGGAACTCGTGTCCGCGGCGCGTAACTTCCGGTGGGGAGAAGACGATGATTCGGATCCGTTGTCCACGTTTTTAGCGCATGCGGCGTTAGAGGCGGGTGAGGCGCAGGCACGCGAGTGGGAAGATTGCGTTCAACTGATGAGTTTGCATTCCGCCAAAGGCTTGGAGTTTCCGCTGGTCTTTCTCACCGGTATGGAAGAAGGCCTGTTTCCCCACCAGCGTTCCCTGCAGGAACCGGGGCGACTGGAGGAGGAGCGCCGTCTTTGTTACGTGGGCATGACCCGCGCGATGCGCCAGCTTTACGTGACCTATGCGGAAATGCGCCGGCTCCATGGCGCCGAGCACTATACGAGCCCCTCGCGGTTTCTCGGCGAGGTCCCGCCCGAACTCGTTGACGAGCTGCGCGCCCAGGCGCACTTGGCGCGCCCTTGGCGGGCGGCGGCACCAGCGCACGCGGCCGCCCCGCCTGCAGGTATGCGGCTCGGCCAGCGCGTCTGGCACGAGAAGTTCGGTGAAGGGGTAGTGACGAGCTATGAGGGCCGCGGCGAGCACGCCCGTGTACAAGTTAATTTCCAGGGAGCCGGAAGCAAGTGGCTAGTGCTGGCCTATGCCAAGCTCCAGCAACTCTAAGAAGGACTGCCTTCTCGGCCGCACACGCTAGCGCCCGGACTCCCCGAGCCGCTGCCAGCACTGCCTCCCCTGAATCGTAGGAAAACCGCGAGTCATGACCGCAGCCATTCGCCGGGCAGGCTCGCAAATCCCACGCCTAGCGGATATATTTGAGATAAGGTATATATGTCAGATAGTTATGAGAGCACTCGGTTTCGGAACCGCCCGTAAGGGCCGATCGCTGGGCGCTAGGAAACTGGCAGCATGAAGTCGAACACTGGGGTCATGTCCGCCGCACGGGCGATGCTGGCTATCGTGGGGATTACGTTTTTCGCGGAGCTTGTGATCATGCTGCTGCTGGTCGACTTTGGCTATGCGACGCATCCTTTCTCGGTCATGCTGTTGGATGCCGGAATACTTTCGTTTTTGATTGCTCCACCCATCTATTGGCTTGTGGCCACCCCCATCAAACGCGAGTACGCAAAACGCCAGGACGCCGAGGGCCGCGCCGCTGAGCTTGGCAAACAGGCCATCACAGACCCCCTCACGCGAACGAGAAACCGGCGTGGCATCACCATCGCCGTACTTGAAGCCATGGCCCACGCAGAGCGCTATGAGCATCCGCTATCGGTCGCCATGGTGGACATCGATCACTTTAAAGAGGTGAACGACACTTACGGCCACAAGGCGGGCGATCGCGTGTTAGAGGGTGTCACCGCTATTCTTGTGGAAACACTACGTATGCCGGATAAGGTGGGTCGCTATGGCGGCGAGGAGTTTCTGCTCGTGCTGCCGGAAACGGGGCTGGAACAAACCACCAATATTGCCGACCGTATCCGCGCCACCGTTGCCGAAACCGAGTTCGATATTGGCGAAAAGAAGATAAGGCTGACGATCAGTATTGGCGCAACATTGTTCGTCAAGGGCGAGGACCTTGAAGAATTATTGTCGCGCGCTGACCGTGCGCTGTACGAAGCCAAGGAGTCGGGGCGCAACCTGGTGGTGAGCGCCAAGGGCTACTGAGAGTTCTTGCGTTCGTGGTGCGCGCGCCTGCCGTTGCATTATTTCAGCATCTCCTCTACAACCGCACTCCATCCCAAGCCTAAGTTAGTCCGGTTGTATCCCCCGCCGCCCATGGCAATGATGCGCCCTTGGCAGAATTCATCAGCGACGGCGCACAAACGTTTGGCGGCGTGACCGTGCGCCTTGGGTGTGAACTGCATGTGTGTGATTGGATCACCCTTGATGCTATCGGCGCCGGCCTGCAACAAGATAATCTCCGGTTTACCCGCACGCACAAAATCCTCGAGCTGCGGCCATACCTGGTGAAACATCTCGTCATTCGCACCGGGCAACATGGGGATGTTTAACTTCGTGCCCTTCGCCGCCCCTTTTCCGGTTTCGTGTGCGAAACCGGTTCCGGGATAGAGGAAACGCCCGTCTTCGTGAATATCGGCGAAGATGAGATCAGGATCCTCCTCGAAGGCATAGAACACACCGTCGCCATGGTGCGCATCGATGTCTACGTAGGCGATCCGTTTGACGCCGTATTCTTGGCGCAGGGTTTCGATTAACACGGCGGGGTCATTGAAAACGCAAAATCCCGCTGCCGAATTCTTACGCGCGTGATGCAGCCCTGCGATCGGCACGAAGATTCGCGGGGAATTACCCGACATGCTATGGATTAGGCTGTTTAACCCTGAACCTACTACAAACGATCCGGCTTCAAACACCCCTTTGAAGGCAGGCGTATCCCCATAATCCAAGTAGCCCATGCCGGTTTTCGACTGCTGCTTGACACGTTCGACGTAATCGCGGGTGTGAAACCGTAGGATTGCGTCCTCGGAGCAGCTGGCGGGGATCGCGATGTGGACGCGTTTATCAAGCCCCCGTTTTACCGCCTCACGCCAGAAGGCATCCATGCGATCCGGCCCGAAGGGATGTCCCTCGCCGAACCCGTAACGGGCGAGGTCCTCGCCAAGGTATACCTGCATAACCATGCGGTGATTATACGGTATTCCGCGACGCCGTACGTCCCCGCACTTTCAGCCAACCTCGAAAACGCGGGAGTCCTTACATCATTTCGCTATCGCGTGGAACGCGGAGATCCTAAAGTCGTAATCAACGGGTGTGTCAGTGCAGTGTTTAATTGCAATCGTCGTGGACAGTCACGTAGCTCAGGGCATGAACGATGTCGTGCGGCCGCACGCGTACGTCACCAATGCAACGCCGGTGTTAACGGTGCGCCTTGTCTCACTTACAGATTGAGTTTGATTTCTTGTTCTTCCTCGGACGGTTCGAAGCCGCTGCGCTCGTAGTAGCTGAAGATCGCGTCAACCACTTCCTGCGGTTTATCGACCAGCGTGAAAAGCTCGAGATCCTCCGGGCTGATCATACCCTCGCTCACGAGCGTCTGTTTAAACCAGTCCACCAGTCCCTCCCAGAACGGTCGGTGTACCAGGATGATGGGCATACGCACGCTCTTACCGGTCTGAATCAGTGTCAACGATTCGACCAATTCATCGAGCGTGCCAAAGCCGCCAGGCATGACTACATAGGCCTTGGCATATTTCACGAACATGACTTTGCGTGCAAAAAAGTGTTGAAAACTCAAGCTTATGTCCTGGAAGTCATTGGCGATTTGTTCGTGCGGCAGGTGAATATTCAAGCCAACACTGGGCGATTTGGCGACGAATGCCCCCTTGTTGGCGGCCTCCATGAGCCCAGGCCCGCCCCCGCTGATTACGCTAAAGCCGGCATCCGAGAGCATACGGGCAATCTCTTCGGTCAAGGCATAATAGGGGTGTCCGGGTTTGCTGCGCGAGGAGCCGAAGATGCTGACCGACGGTTGAATCTGCGATAAATGCTCGAAACCGGCAACAAATTCGGCCATGATCTGGAAGATTTTCCACGACTCCCGCGACATGATGCGCGAGGGCGTGACGGAATGCGAGACTCTCGGGGTTAAGTTGTTTTCCGTTTTCGTAGGTATTCGTAGTGATCAAGGTTGAGGGTTCTTTGCTTTGATGAATAAGACCGGCAATACCAGAACTAAGCCATTCATTTTGGTCGATGGCTCATCGTATCTCTACCGCGCATTCCATGCCATGCCACAACTGACGAATTCCCGTGGTGAACCGACGGGTGCGGTATACGGTATCACCAATATGTTGCGCAAGCTGCTCGCGGATTACGACCCGACGCATATCGCCGTAGTATTCGACGCTAAAGGCAAGACCTTCCGCGACGAGATCTACGCGGATTATAAGGCTAACCGACCACCTATGCCTGAGGAGCTTGCTGCCCAGATCGAACCAATCCACGCCATCGTCCGCGCCATGGGGCTGCCGTTGCTCATCGTCGAAGGGGTCGAAGCGGATGATGTCATCGGCACCTTGGCGGCTGGGGCGGCCGAGCACGGCCTCGATACGCTAATCTCAACCGGTGACAAGGATATGGCGCAGCTGGTCAGCGACCACGTCGTTCTGATCAATACGATGACCGATACTCTATACGATAAACAAGGTGTGCACGAAAAATTCGGCGTGCCACCAGAACATATGGTTGATTATCTCGCACTGATCGGCGACAGCGTGGACAACATACCTGGCGTGCCCAAGGTAGGGTCCAAGACCGCCGCCAAGTGGTTGCAAGAGTACGGTTCGCTGGACGAAATCGTCACCCACGCCGATGAGATCGGCGGAAAAGTGGGTGATAATCTCCGCGCTTGTCTAGGGCAGCTGCCACTGTCGCGGCAACTCGTGACTGTTAAGTACGATGTACCGCTGGATCAGGGACCTGAGGCACTAACGCGCCAGCTACCGGATGAGGCGAAACTACGAGAGCTTTACACACGCCTGGAGTTCAAAACCTTGCTCGCCGAGCTCGTTGGCAGCGAACGGTCAGTGCAAGAGAACGCACAGAGCATGGCGGCGCGCTATGAAACGATCTTCGATGACGAGCACCTCGATGACTGGATCGAACGTCTAAGGGTAGCCGGTCTGTTTGCGTTTGATACGGAGACCACTGCTCTCGATGCGATGCGTGCTGAGCTTGTCGGCGTTTCATTCACGTACAAAGCGGGTGCCGGTGCATATGTTCCGGTTGGTCATGCGTATCCTGGTGTGGCCAAACAGCTCGACCGTGATCGTGTACTAAGCAAACTCAAGCCAATTCTGGAAGATCCGGCTAGCACCAAAGTTGGCCAAAACCTTAAGTATGACCTGATCGTCATGCACCGCTATGGCATCGAAGTTGCCGGCTTAGGATTCGACACTATGCTCGAGTCTTATGTGCTTAACAGTACGGCGTCGCGCCATGATATGGACAGTCTCGCATTGCGATATCTTGGCTATAAGACATTGAAATATGAGGAAGTGGCTGGCAAGGGCAAGGGCCAGATCAACTTTAGTGAGGTACCGGTGGAGCAAGCGGCTCCTTACGCTGCCGAGGATGCCGACGTGACGCTGCGACTGCACAAGGCTTTGTGGCCAAGACTGCAGGAGATAGCAAAGCTGAAGATGCTGTTCGAAGAGCTCGAAATGCCGCTAATACCCGTGCTCTCGCAGATGCAATGCACAGGCGTAAGGATAGATGCCGATATGTTAGCGTATCAGAGCAACGAGCTTGCACGGCGCATGTTGGAGCTCGAACGGGAGGCACACGAAACCGCTGGCCAGCCGTTCAATCTCGAGTCGCCGAAGCAAATCCAGGAGGTGTTATACGACAAACTTGGGCTGCCGGTGTTGAAGAAAACCCCAAAGGGGCAGCCGTCAACCGCTGAAGATGTCTTGCAGGAACTGGCGTTGGACTATCCGTTGCCAAGAATCATCCTCGAGTATCGCGGACTGAGCAAGCTCAAGTCCACCTATACCGATAAGCTGCCTGAGATGATCAACCCAGAGACCGGGCGCGTGCACACCTCTTACCACCAAGCCGTCGCGGCCACCGGCAGGTTGTCGTCGAGCGATCCCAATTTGCAAAACATCCCGGTGCGTACGGCCGAAGGGCGACGAATCCGACGGGCGTTTATCGCTGATCAGGGTTGCAAGATATTATCCGCCGACTATTCGCAGATCGAATTACGCATTATGGCGCATCTGTCAGGCGATAACGGCCTGCAGCAAGCATTCGCCGAAGGCATGGACGTGCACCGCGCAACGGCGGCAGACGTGTTTGGGGTCGCGCCCGAGCTCGTCACGGATGAAATGCGCCGAAACGCCAAGGCCATCAACTTCGGTTTGATTTACGGCATGTCGGCATTTGGGCTGGCACGGCAATTGAAGGTTGATCGTAGCACCGCCCAACAATACGTCGATCTGTACTTCACCCGCTATCCCGGCGTGAAGGACTTCATGGACCACACACGCCAGCAGGCGCGTGAACAAGGATTTGTCGAGACCGTATTCGGGCGGCGCCTCTATGCACAGGACATCAACGCGAGCAACCAGGCGCGGCGCCAATATGCCGAGCGTGCCGCCATCAACGCCCCCATGCAAGGAACGGCCGCAGACCTCATCAAGCTCGCAATGCTGGCGGTAGATGTGTGGATTCGGGACGCCGGTGTAAGGGTGAAGATGATTATGCAGGTGCACGACGAGCTGGTGTTCGAGGTCGCCGAGCAGGAGGTGGAGAAGGCGTGTGAGAACATTCGGCGCTGTATGAGCGATGTCGCTACCCTCTCGGTCCCGTTAGTGGTCGATATCGGGGTCGGCGATAATTGGGACGAGGCGCACTAGCAAACTGGTTTCGCCTGGTAAGCGGGGAATGGCGTTATCCCATACGCTTGGTAGGGGATTCACTGATCATAAGCAGGGACCGAACTTCTGGCCACGACTCGGGTCTATACACTCGGACGATCCTGGTGGATCGTCTTGCCCGCTCCTCCTCCCTGAGCGGGTAGTTCCTGGGCTTTTTCTTATGCAGGAACGGTTAGGCCCCGGGCTCTCTCCCCTTGTTTTCCGGGGCTTTTTTTTAATCGCAGTCAGCCAGTTCCAGCCAACACCCCAGCACCTGCCGAGCGGTGTCGACACCTTGGCGCTTGAGCGAGGAGAAGCTCTGCACCGAAACGCCTACACCGAATACCTCCAGCGCGTGCTCCACCTCACGTAAGGCCGCGGCACGCCGCGCGCGCCTGAATTTGTCACTTTTGCAAAGCAGCACGTGCACTGGCATCGTGTTTGCCGTACACCACTGCAGCAGCGTCAGATCGTAGTCGGTAAGTGGGTGACGGATATCCATGACCAGCATAAGTCCGCGAAGCGAAGCGCGAGTCTGTAAGTACCGCGGAAGCGCGTGGTCCCAGCGACGCCTCACGGTCGCCGGAGCACGTGCATAGCCAAAGCCAGGCAGATCCACCAGGCGGTGTGCGGCGTCCAGCGAGAACACATTGATCTCTCGCGTCCGACCAGGCGTTTTGCTCGTACGTGCGAGCGCTTTCTGCGCCGTGATCGTGTTAATGGCGCTCGATTTGCCGGCGTTGGAGCGGCCCGCGAAGGCTACCTCGGCACCGCAGTCAGGTGGCAACTGGGCGAGCGAGGCCACACCCAGGGTAAAGCGTGCGCGCGCAAAAGGATTCTTCATGGACTCGCAAACCAAATTGACCACTAACCAAGCTGTTGGTATATAGGGCATCCATCCAACGCGGACATTGCTAACAGATTATACGGGTTACGTCGCTCGCCGCGTTTAGCGAACGCCATGTCGACGCAGGGGGTCTGGCTGGTTCACGTAACCTCGGGAGGAGCAAAGATGAAAAACTGTGTCACCTTGGCGCTGGTATTTTGGCTGTCTGTCTCGCTCGGCATCGCCCAGGCGGCCGGAGATGCGGCCGCTGGCAAGGCCAAAGCTGCCCTGTGTGTGGCTTGCCACGGTCCCGACGGCAACAGCACGAATCCGGAGTGGCCCAACCTGGCGGGACAACATCCCGAATATACCGTTAAGCAACTGAAGGACTTCAAAGACGGCAGACGTGAGAACGAACTCATGTCGGGCATAGCGAAGGGACTGTCGGAACAAGACATGGAAAATCTCGCCGCCTATTTCAGCGCACAACAACCAAAGGTTCTGGCTGTCGCGGACCTAGAGCGAACGAAGCGTGGCGAGCGGCTTTATCGCGGGGGCAACTCCGAGAGGGAGGTGTCGGCCTGCATGAGCTGCCATGGTCCGTCAGGACGAGGCATCCCACCACGGTTTCCACAGATCTCTGGCCAACATGCGGCTTACACGGAGAAACAGCTACTCGCGTTTAAAGGCGGCAAGCGCACCAACGACTTCGAGATCATGAGACGGATTGCCTTTCGCATGTCCGAAGACGAAATCAAGGCAGTCGCGCAATACATGGCCGCTTTGTACTGACAAACGCCGCTCGTCCGTCACCTGCCCCTTCTCGTCGCTTGCTACCGTCGACGGCCACCTATTGACCGGTGGCATCTCCCGGGGCGTCCATTTTTTCCTATTTAGACCAATAGCTTATAGCCAGGTTAAAGGGTTGGCACGAGAATTGCCTGTCCTCAGATAAGCAATACGGGATGGGCTGCCCCGCGATGTGTCGGCGGCTCCATCCACCAGCAAGCGATGTTTCAGTCGCGTTGGGGAGAGGCAAAAGATGCTGAGTCACATTGTCAATTTGGTGAGCGATTACGAACAGGACTACGGTTCGCGACCGAACCTGGTCTATATGAACGAGACCCACTACACCTACCTGCGCCAAGAGATGCCGGGGGTAAGAGATCATAACGACGTAGTGGCGATCCTAGGTATTGATATTGCATTAAGCGATATCGCTGTTCGCCCGCACGTTGCGACGGTGCGGTATACGGACGAGAACATTCTTGTGAGCTGACAGGTTTTTTGGTTGAACAGCGTGTGGGGCGCACGCACGGGCCGGGTATCAGTCCCGGCCTGTTTTTTTTGTGAGCTCGGTAAGTACTTCTGCCGCCGCCGCGACCGTTTTGGCAATGTCATCAACGCTATGAGCGGCGGACACAAAACCAGCCTCGAACGCCGAGGGAGCGAGATAAACACCCGCCGCCAACATTCCGTGAAAGAATTGCTTGAAGTGCTCGAGGTCGCAAGCCATGACCTGGGCAAACCGCGTCACCGCGAGCTCTGCGGTGAAGAACATACCGAACATACCGCCGACTGATTGGACCATGAGCGGCACCCTTGCCTCGTGCGCGGCCGCGCGCAACCCATCAGCCAGTGCCTCGGTCTTGGCGGTGAGTTCTTGGTGGAAGCCATCGCGCGTGATTTCCTTTAACGTCGCCAGGCCAGCCGCCATCGCGACGGGGTTGCCCGACAATGTGCCGGCCTGATAGACAGGCCCATCCGGGGCGATGTAATCCATGATGTCGGCGCGTCCGCCGAATGCGCCGACCGGCAACCCGCCCCCAATGATCTTACCGAGCGTGGTGAGGTCAGGATTAACCCCGTACAGACCCTGGGCGCCGTTCAGGGCCACGCGAAAGCCGGTCATGACCTCGTCGAAGATAAGCAGCGCCCGGTGGTTGCTACACAACTCGCGCAACGTCGACAGAAAGCCGTCGACCGGTGGTATGCAGTTCATATTCCCGACCACCGGTTCAACGATGATACAGGCGATTCGCTCCCCGATTTCCGCAAAAACTTGCCGTACCTGACCGACATTGTTGTATTCGAGTGTGACGGTGTGCGCCGCCAGGTCCGCCGGCACGCCTGCTGACGTCGGCACCCCCAGTGTTAATGCCCCGGAGCCCGCTTTGACCAGGAGCGCATCCGAATGGCCGTGGTAACAACCCTCGAATTTGATGATGGTGTCGCGTCCGGTAAAACCGCGCGCCAGCCGAATCGCGCTCATGGTGGCTTCGGTGCCGGAATTCACCATGCGCACCTTTTCGATCGACGGCATCAGGGAGCAGATCATATCCGCCATTTCCACTTCGATGCGGGTCGGTGCGCCAAATCCGAGCCCGTGTTCCGCGTACTGTCTTACCGCCGCGATCACGGCCGGGTGTGCGTGGCCAAGGATCAAGGGGCCCCAGGAGCCAACATAGTCGATATATTGTTTGCCGTCTTCATCCCACACGTGCGCCCCGCGTCCGCGCGCGAAGAACACGGGCTCACCGCCGACGCCTTTGAAAGCGCGCACTGGCGAGTTCACGCCTCCCGGGATGTGTCTGCACGCCTGCTTGAATAATGAGCTCGAGCTACGGGTCATCACTTTCACATCGTATGGGCACTGGCTTTATGGTGTCAGCCGTTTCGGTGCAGGGCTAAACAGGGCGGCATAACGACTGGCCGCCTGGCGAATGTCCGCTTGCTGGAATACGCCATGTATGACCGCCACTGCGTCAGCGCCAGCGACAATCAACTCGCCCGCATTTTCCGGGGTGATGCCGCCAATAGCAACTATTGGAATGCGAAGTCGTTGCTTTGCCGCTCGCAACAATTCGGGTCCCGCGCGCACCGCAGACGGCTTCGTCGGCGAGCGGTAGAAGCTGCCAAAGGCGACATAGTCAGCCCCCCCGGCTTCAGCCGCGAGCGCTAAATCCAACTGGTTATAGCAAGACACGCCTATAAGTCGCCGCGCGCCAAGCATCCCTCGCGCTTCCGCCAAGCCTGGGTCCTCGTGTCCGACATGAACGCCATCGGCATTGACATGGGTGGCCAGCTCGATATCGTCGTTGACAATGAATGGGGTCCGGTGGCGTTGACATACTTGCGCGAGTGCGGCTGCCTGGTGCTTGCGCGACGCACGGTCGTCGGATTTGTCCCGGTATTGAATTAGACGGGCACCCCCGGCGATGGCAAGCTTCACCGCGTCGACCAGCTGCACGGGTTCGATGCAGCCGGTGTCGGTAATGGCATAAAGTCCCGCGACTAACGGCTCACTCGACATCAGGATCGGTGCGCGCACGTGCCCAGTAGAGACGATCGGGGAGATATTGTCCCATTCCCAAACGATAACCGTGTTTGAGGCTTCGCCAGGTGTACTCCAATGCCTTGGCAACCGCGGGCACTGGGTCCAGGCCGTGGGCCAAGGCCGCGCTACAGGCCGACGCCACCGTACAACCGGAGCCGTGGTAGTTGTTGGTCAACCTTTCACACGTGAACGTCTCTAGAAGCCGCATGTTTCCGTACAAGCGGTTGATGACCCGAGGTGTATTGTCATGTGTACCGGTGATCAGCACATATTGGCAGCCAAGCGACATCAACTCCTGCGCGCAGGCATCGCGTGTGTCCGCATCCGGTGCCAGCCTGCCCACCTCTAGACTGTTTGGGGTTATCAATGTCGCTCGAGGTACCAGCAGTGAGCGCATAGCATCGTCCAGAAGCTCGTCGGCCAACACATCACCGCGCGCCGACGTCTGGACCGGATCCACGATCAGCGGAAGATCGCGGTAGTCATCGAGAATGCTCGCTACCGCCATCAGGTTTTGTCTGTCACCCAGCATGCCGGTCTTAGCCGCTGCGACCGGCATGTCCTCCAGTATCGCGCGTGCTTGCGCGATGACGAGCTCCGTTTCCACTGGCGTATATTGCTTGATGCCAATGGTGTCCTGCGCCGTGACAGCCGTGAGCACAGGTGCCGGGTGACAACCCATGCTTACGATCGCCTCGATGTCAGCTGATATGCCAGCGCCGCCGGTAGGGTCACTACCGGCGAATACAAGCACAACAGGCAACGGATCGGGTTTCATCTTCCGTCAAGCGCGGCTAACGTGATTTCTGGATGCAGATCAGGCCTAAGCGTTGCGTTGAATGCGGCTGACCCGGCTAGTCTATGCTGAAAGTGCCGTCCTGTTAGCGTGTATATCTGGAGTGGTGGTTAAAGAGCTTGTTATTCTACCTTTTGGGGCACCTTATTTCACTGACGTCGGGAAAAATGCGAAAATCTTACGTTTACGGTAAACACCCGAGCTGAGTACTGAGAATCGTGGACGGCAAGCAAGCGGCATCGAAAACAGAATTCAAGACCTACATGTGCGTCGTCTGTGGTTTTGTCTACGACGAAGAGCAGGGTTTACCGGACGAAGGCATTGCTCCCGGGACCCCTTGGGAGGACATCCCCGACACTTGGACCTGCCCGGACTGCGGTGCCAGCAAGGACGAGTTTGAGCTGATTGAGATCTAAGACAATAGCGCCGTCGTGGTCCCTTAGAAGTTGCCCATCAGCGCAATACCCACGATGTGGGTCCGGTAGTGCGATTTCTTGCAATGGGTCGCAACGGGTGTCAGCTACAAGAAGTACACGCTCGGCGTATCGCAAAGCCGCAAACGAATATCGGTAAACCGTCGGGCTAACCCCACGATCCGTACACGCGGGAACTCTTGGCTGACGCGACGAGTCAGCGTCTTTTTGCGCGCCGAGAGCCCAAGCGCTCGATCTTGTAATGCAGCGTATTGGGACGTAGACCTAGCAAGCGCGCCGCCTTCGATTTATTGCCGTCACAGCGCTCAAGCGTCTGCGCGATGAGGCGTGCCTCGAACTCAGATACGTGCTGACCGAGGGACTTCTCCGTCACGGCGTAGTCGAGCTCTGGGAGCTTTTGTGGTTGCGGCTGTTTGGATTGCAGCCTGGAGAACACAGACGACTTTAGCACGGCCATATCGGCAGGGAAGTCCTCCGCCAGCAAATCGTCGGCCTCGCTTTGACTGAGGTAGTGATAGGTACCGGCCTGCAGGTTGAACTGCAGCGTGTAATAGTGCACGAGAAGCGGGATATCGAGTTTTCTTTCGCGCATAGTTGGTATAACCAGTACAAAGGGCTTAGAGGACGCAGCCAGTTGCTGCAGTCTGACTGAAACCTCGTCCGCGTTGTTGTCGCACCCGGCGATCACGCGTACACGGCCAGCGTGTGGAATCGCGATGCGGAGCTCGTCTTGCTGCAGTGCAGGTAAGCGACGGAGATTATCGATCATCAACGTCCCGTCACGCGCATCAGCGAGCAACTCAGTGAAACCAACCTGCCTTGCGAGCACCGTTTTGTTCTCAAGCTCCGCGGTCGTAAGTACACTGAACTTTCCGTCGTTACCGCTGCAACCATACATATAGCGCGCCAGCTCGATGGCCTCATGGACATCTTTCGATTCGATCAGCACAGGCTCCTTGAATCCCGCGATCCGTTCTGCGCAGTCAAGCAGTTCAGTAAAGACTTGACTGTGAGCGATGAGAGGATAATCCGGGTTATGAATAGCGCGTACCGACTTTTGCAGCTCTACCATTGCGCGGATTTTGCGTGTGAGCACCGCTTCCGTGAGTTCACCCGGTAGCACCTCGATCAGTGATCCCAGCAAGTTTCGTTTATGCTTTGAAACAAACTCGCTTGCGCCTGGCCCGTAAACCAGAACCGCTATCGCCACATGATTTTCGTGGATCATCTTTAAGAGCTTACTGCGATGTACCGCAGGGGTGCCGGCCTCGATGAGGCATACCAGCACGTCAGGCGCGCTGTGGCGCTTAAAACCGGCGGAACCTGGCCCGACAAAGTGAGCCACCTGTGGGAAATGTTTGCGAAGGTGTTTGAGCATTGTTTTGTCACGGCCCAACAGCGTAACCGTCGGGCCGAACGTTTCCCCCGCAATCGCGCTCGCACCGGTCGTTAGGCCATCTGTCGGCTGTTCGCTGGCTAGGCGCATATTTTCATTGCGGAGCACATCGACTTCGCGCCACAAGCATGTCAATGCATGCTCTGTTTTTTGCAATTGCCGTTCGAGGGCATGTATTTGGTCATGAGCATGCGCACGCATTGTCAGGAGCTTGTCGAGGAACAGGTCCGCCATTTTGTCGAACAGCTGTTCGACCACTCGAAAATCAAATGGCGTGTAGACCTGCTCACTGAAAGAGTCGCCCAGTAACAGCCAACCCGATGCATTGCGACTGTGTGGATAGAAGGGGACTATCGCCGCGACACCATGGTGGTTCATCAGAGCGTGAGTCTTTGGACTGGTATCCACGATTTCGTTGGCCACGATGATATGCGCAAAACTTTGCAGCGCCTCGTCAGGAATTTGTACCATACGCTTTGATGCCCCGGCTGTAGCCAACACCGCTCCTTGGTTACCCAACAGGGCCACCGGACATCTCAGGGTTTCCGCCAGGCGAGTAACAGCTTCATTGACGGAATCGAGGTCAGCGATCTCGGTGATCATAGCGCGGATCCTGTGATAAAACGCCGTCTTGCGCTTTCTGACCTTCGACCACGGTATATAAAACTGGATATCGAATAACCTATGTTGATGAATGGCATAGGCGGTAACCACAAGAAAGTAAGTGATGGCAATCGGGAATGTTACGGCAGCGTTGAACCAACCAATACCAAGGCGTAACAAGATAAGTACGGTTAGCATCACAAGCGCCATCGGGATGATGGCGACCAGCAGGACCGAGTTCTTCGCCCTTTTTTGCGAAGTATACTGGTAGATTGATCCGTAGACTAAAATTCCGATGACGCTCAAGAAAATACCGATCGCGTAGAACTCAAACACAAAGTATAAGGGACCAGATGCACGTGTTACGCTGTATTCAAAACGTACGAAGTCATTGACTAACCATGGTGTAAAAAGTAGCAAAATTTCGAGGACGATAGCGTATGAGTAAACAGCTGTTAGCGTGAGCCTCATTCTCCACATGTTGTGTTGGTCGAATGCTAAGGAAACCACCAGGTGAAACAAAAGCGCGAAGCCAACAATCCCAGCAGCGTAGTAGATGGTGGCTTCGATGTATGGAAGCGTGTTGTTGTCAATGAGATTGTGGACGTGCCAAATCTCGGCAACGTTTTGAATCGAAAGCGCGAATAGAAAATAGAGGTAAATGCGGGTCTGCGCATTATGCGTTCTAGAGAAATGGGCGTAGGCAAAAATGCCACCTTTGAATGCCAACGCGATGATGGCGGGGAGGCTAATTAAGAACGCGTTTAAACCCATTGTTCAAGTTTTCAATCCCCGGAGGGAGAACACCGTCCGCAACCGATGAGCAAAAACGAGAATCAAGCACCAAAGACTATCGTTTTTGGGGTGGGTCGGCAAAAGATCAGGCTGCAGCCACACCAAACCTGCTTGACTAATTGCTAGCGCGCCTCCTCATGTCAATAGAAAAAACTTGATCGCCATTTTTAACTTCTTGATTCTTAACACAATTATAAAGATTTAGGAGTATATTGCAGTGATAAGGTTACCGAAAGTACTGACAGTCTTCGGAATAATATCAATAGAAATTTTGCGTACTCGGCATGTTGCCGCAGGACGTTCTTACCGACTTGGTGGTGAACAAATCGGCAATGTCTCCAGGTTGCTAGCCCGATTTGGCCATAGACTGCGTATACATGGGGCTACGTAACCTATTGTTTTGTTTAACTATTGTTGGCATATCGGTTACCAAATATCAGCATCTGGTGGGACGATGATTTGGCGTGCTGAATTTGACGCTGCATCGGCCGCTCGACGCTTCACAGGCCGCCGCCCTCGCTGCCTTTGGCCCCCACCACCGGCGCGTAGCTGGCCGGATGGGATGAAGCGGTGGATTAACGCTTGTGCCGGGAAACCGGTAACATTGCGCCTCGCTCAACTAGGGTCACCGCCGCCAATGCGAACCGCGGGCTGGCGTAGCCGATAATAGTTCGTATGTTTAAAGGAGCTTACGTATAAGGAGTGTTCTGTGGCGGCTAGAAAGGTTTATGTCATCGATGGTGCGCGCACACCGTTTTTGAAAGCGCAGACCGCTCCGGGTGCGTTTAGTGCCGCCGACCTGGCAGTGGCGGCCGGTCGCCCGGTGTTGGCGCGTTTGCCATTCTCTCCCTCGGACATTGACGAAGTCATCGTCGGCTGTGTCGTCGCTGCGCCCGATGAGGCCAATATCGCCCGAATTATTGCGCTCCGGCTAGGTTGCAGTGAACGCGTCCCCGCCTTCACGGTACAGCGCAACTGCGCCTCCGGTTTGCAGGCAGTCGCATCTGCGCGCGAGCGCATCGCGCTCGGTATGTCAGAGATCGTGCTCGCCGGTGGGACCGAGGCCATGAGTCGTGCCCCCGTACAATGGAATGCCGCTATGGTCGGCTGGTTGGCGAACGTCATGCGCGCCCGCGGTAGATTCGCGCGTCTTAAAGCGATCGCCGGCATTCGTCGAGCCTACTTGAAGCCTGTGTTCACCCTGCTACTGGGTCTGAGCGACCCGTTGGTAAAGCTCTCGATGGGGCAAACTGCCGAGGTGTTGGCACATCGCTTCGGTATCGTGCGCGAACACCAGGATGCCTACGCGCTGCAAAGTCACGGACGCCTGGCGCTCACGTTTGATCGTGGCGAAATGGGTGATGAGGTGGTAACGCTGTATGACACCCGCGGACATCACTATTTCGAGGATACTGGCTTACGGCGTGATACCACGGTGGAACGACTTGCCAAGCTCAAACCCGTGTTTGATCGAAAGTACGGTTCGGTCACCGCCGGTAACAGCTCGCAAGTTACGGATGGCGCTGCCATGCTCGTGCTGGCAAGCGAAGATGCCGTAAAGGCACACAGCCTACCTGTGATGGGTGAGGTGCTCGATCATGCCTGGGCCGGCGTGGATCCACGACAAATGGGTCTAGGGCCGGTCCACGCCGTCACTAAGTTGTTGCAAGCAAATGATGTACGCATGCGTGACCTTGCCCAGCTTGAGCTCAATGAGGCGTTCGCTGCCCAAGTGCTCGCCTGTCAAGCCGCATGGGACAGCGCTGACTACGCACGCGATGAACTAGGACTGAAAAGACCGCTAGGCAGCATGGATCCTGACCGGCTAAATCCCAACGGTGGGGCCATCGCCTGCGGCCACCCTGTCGGCGCGAGCGGCGCGCGTCTCGTGTTACACCTATTGCGAGCGCTGCAACGCAAGGACGGCGGGCTGGGTGTTGCCACTCTGTGCATTGGCGGTGGCCAGGGCGGTGCGATGCTTTTTCGCGTTGACGGAGACGCAGCGTGAAGCACTGGCGGGTACAACAACCTGGCGAGCATGCCGTGGCAACCCTGGATGTCGCCGGCGCATCGGCCAACATCCTCACCCATGAAGTGCTGCATGAGTTCGATGAAGTCATCACCGAGCTCGAAAAACAACCGCCGACGGGGCTCATCATCTGCTCGGGGAAAACCACGGGCTTTATCGTCGGCGCCGACGTGCGCGAGTTCGAAAACATCAATGACTCGGCACGTGCCGCCGAGCTCGCGCGTGCTGGGCAACACGTGCTCAATCGGTTGGCGCAGCTTCCATTTCCCACGACCGTGGTCATTAGCGGAAACTGCCTGGGCGGTGGACTGGAGCTGGCGCTCGCGTGCACCTACCGTGTGGCGTGCGATGACGCAGGCACGCGCTTGGGGCTACCGGAGGTGCGACTAGGCATCCACCCGGGGTTTGCCGGCACCGTACGGCTACCGGCGTTGATCGGCCCATTGCCTGCTTTGGACCTGATGTTGACCGGGCGCAGTGTGAGTGCCAGGCAGGCACACAAACTGGGGTTGGTGGATGACGTGGTGCCCGAGCGGCATTTGTTGGATGCAGCGGTCGCGTGTTTGGCAAAACGGCGGCCAACGCGAAAGTCGCGTTGGTCCAAGCGTCTACCGGGATGGTGGCCGATACGATCGGTGGTCTACCGCCGGGTGCTGCGACAGCTGCAAAAGAAAGTGAATCCCGACCACTACCCCGCCCCCTACCGCATCGTAGAATTGCGCAAGAGCCGCGGCACACAGGAGCAAGAAGCGATTTCCCTTGGCGAGTTGTTAGTCGGCCGTACCAGCCGCAACTTAGTGCACGTTTTTCTGCTGGGAGAAGAGCTCAAGCGCCAAGGGCGCGCACATCGACATGACGTCAAACATGTGCACGTGATCGGGGCGGGGGTAATGGGGGGCGATATCGCGGCCTGGTCTGCATATAAGGGTTTTAGCGTCAGCCTCCAGGACCAGAACGCGGAAATCGTTGCCCGCGCCATAGAGCGTGCTGCCGAATTCTTTCAGAAGCGGCTCCGGGAGCCGCGTGCTGTCCAGCAGGCGTTGGACCGGCTGATGCCGGATATCGCGGGCGATGGCCTGCGACACGCTGATCTCGTGATCGAAGCGATCATCGAGGACGCCAGCGCTAAGCAGCAGCTATTTCGGCGGGTAGAGCAAATCGCCCCCAGGGAGGCTGTGCTTACGTCCAACACCTCTAGTATTCCCTTGGAGGCACTGTCATCGGCGCTGCATGACCCCATGCGTTTCGTGGGGCTGCACTACTTCAACCCCGTCGCGAAGATGCAGCTGGTCGAGGTGGTGCGCGGGGGGAAGACATCGGAGCTGGCGTTAAACCGTGCGCGCGCCTTTACCGTTGCGATCGACAAGCTGCCGCTCGTCGTCAGCAGCAGTCCCGGGTTTTTGGTGAATCGCATCTTGACACCGTATCTGATGGAGGCCATGAAGATGGTGGAAGAGGAGGTTCCGATAGCGGCGATCGATCGCGCGGCGACGGAATTCGGAATGCCGGTGGGTCCTATTGAACTTGCAGATACAGTGGGGTTGGACATCTGCCTGTCGGTGGCGGAAGAACTGGCAGAACCCTTGGGGGTGACGGTGCCCGACAAGCTGCGCACCATGGTTGAACGGGGGCTTCTCGGCAAGAAGAGCGGGCGTGGTTTCTACAAGTACGACGCGAAGGGGAGACCGAAGGCGCGCACTAGCGGCAAACCCAGCGATGTGCCCGTCACTGAGCGACTGGTGCTGCGTATATTAAACGAGGCAATGGCCTGTCTGCGGCAGGGGGTCGTGGAGAACGCCGATGCGATCGATGCGGGGATGGTCTATGGCACAGGCTTCGCGCCCTATCTCGGCGGGCCCTTGCGGTACGTGGAGAGCTTGGGGGAGAACGGCATCAGCCATAGTCTGTACCGGCTGTCTGAAGAGTACGGTGAGCGATTCATTCCCGATCCCGGTTGGTCGCAACCCAGCCTGTTAGCGCGGTCAGTGGGCGACTAACGGCGGTGTAATCACAGGTATTTGATCGCAAAGTAATTTATGACCAGGTGCATGGTGTTGTCGGTAATAATAACAAGCCATACTGCCAACCATGGCGGTGTGGTCTCGGCATAGCCGGTATAGGTGACATAGTCTCGCCAGCGTTTTGGATCGCCCGCCATGTTCTTGACCATCGCCATATAATGCGCGAGACGATAGCGGTCGATTACGGCATGCGTGCCGCAGATTACCGCAAGCGCCCACGGCGACAGCGTAATGAACATAAACGGCAGCGTATAGGTGACGGCATGCAACAGCGCGATTGGCCAGGACCGGATCTTATGTTCGGCCATGTGGCTCGTCTGCAGGATGTAATCCCCAACGAGGTGTGCCAGCAACTGCTCCATCATTTTTAGTTATCGAAGGTGACGCGCGGCTTCCGAGCTGGCGCGCGCTGCGATCAAGCTTTAAGTATGGCCTAGAATGCGCGTATGCGGTAGTTATCGCGGCGCTGCGGTGAGCACCGTTAGCGTGGCGACAGCGTCCATCGACCGCTTGGCGCATCGACCCGAGGAGACTGATCGTTTACGGCACCCGCCGAGCCCATGCCACAAACGCGGCTAGAGTCAGGCAAACAGGCCGCTAGCGAACGATCTTAAGTTTCTGGCCGGGAGCAAGCTCGCCGCTGGGATATCGGTCATTAATGAGACGCAAGACCCTCGCTGGATAGTTGGGAATAGGTGAGTCCGTCGCGAGCTGGGCAAACGAGTTACCGGGCTTGGCCTGCACGATTTGGATTCGCAGCCCCTCGGCGAGCTTGTGTTCGGTGGCGGTTAGCGCATGCAAGCTCCGGGCGGTGTTCAGGAATAGCGGATCGGCTGACGCAAACGCCCTGTCTGTTTTCCCGGCGCCCAGGAATATATAGGCCTTGTCTCGGAAGTAAATCACACTTACTCGGGTATCGTGGCGACCGAAAGGCCATAACAATCGACTCACCGCAGTGTAGGCCTCCAACGCCGTGCCGCTAAGCTCCTGCCCGCGCGCAAGCTTCTTGAGCTTCAGACGTTGGACCATAAATTCGCGCGGGGAAATGCGCCGGTTAAGATCTTCGGCCATTATCTTCAGGACTGCATTGTTGTCGCGACTGCTAGCCTCAATCTCCTGCGGCCGGTTTTCTATGCGCCAATTCTCCGGGAACTCCAGTGCGAAGCCGAGATCCTTGTGATAGAAATTGCGCCCGTAGCGCACCCCTTGTTTCACGCTGTCGCCGAACACCATACCGTCAAGCAGTGTTAAGAATTCATCGCGTCCCGTGTGGGGGTTGGCCACTTTATGCTTATCCGCTTCCGCTACTACCTCTTGCAGACGTTGGTCCGCACTTGGATGAGAGGCGAATACGCCATGATAGACACGTGCCTCGCGTCCCTCGGCCTTGGCGCGCTCTTTCTCGAACTCCTCCTGGTTTTTTAGGATCTCGAGCACATCGAGCACGGCCCGCGGCTCGTAGCCCGAGAGCGCCAGATATTGCGCGCCTAGTCGATCGGCCTCAAGCTCATGTTTGCGGCCGTAACCGCGGATTATCGCAGTCCCGAAAAGGTTAAACAGGTTTGCCGCCCCCTGAGTCGCGAGTTCGGGAATGAAGATGGCACCGATGGTGTAGCCGATACGCGCCGCCGTGCTGGCTGTGTATTGCCGTACGGCATGGCGTGCCGTGACATGACCGATCTCATGACCAAGCACCGCCGCCAGCTCGGCCTCCGAGTTTAAATAGCTCAGCAGCCCACGGGTGATATAGATATAGCCGCCCGGCAGCGCAAAGGCGTTCACCTCCGGGCTGTCGAGCACGGTAAAACGGTAGAACAATGCTGGTCGGTGGCTCAGGCCCGCGAGCTTCTCGCCGACGCGTCGGACATAATCCTGTAACTCGGAATCGTCGTAGACACCGTATTGCTTCCGGATCTTGGGGTCATACTGGCGACCGATCTCTATTTCTCGGTCTTCGGACATAAGCGCAGGTTGCTTCTTTCCCGTGACTGGGTTCTTCGCGCAAGCGTAGAACCACAAGGGCGTTGTCAACACCACCAAGATCAATACAGCGCGTCGGACCATGACAACTTGCCTTTTTACAAAGCTTTTGGACGCTTCAGTTAAGTAATTTGAGCATAGCAGGATGGCGCACCCGAATCTGTAAGCCATCGTCGTGCCGTCTTACCCAGCCGCGCACGCTAACCTGTTTTCCTACGAAGTCCTCGGGCCGGCCTTTGAAATAGCTCCAGTCTTTGCGTGGCACCATCAGCGTTAACGCACCCGATAGCCGGAGATAGATGTAGTTCCGACTACGTGAAATATTTCTAACTTGGGCGACCACCAGGCGAAAGCCGGTGTGCTTGGACTGCACGTGTTTGGCATCTATGGGCTCATAGTAGGGATGTGCCCACACCCCGATCCTATGGGCGCGCGCCACCCGCTCCGCCTTCTGGTAAGCGTCTAACCGGCTTAGATTCGGCGGAATTGCAATTACCACCGCCAGACCACGCGCCAGCAGCTCTTGCTGCGCGCTGCGGCCGTCGGCGAGCCACACGTGCGCGAGCAGCCGGCCATAGCGATCTTGCGGGGCACGCCCGATGACAAGCCTTACGGTTTGACCGCCGACCAGTTGCTCGAGCCCGCGGCGAGCCGCCTGCGCCAATGGTTCGTCCGGTGTTCCGTTCTTGCCGCGCTCCGGCGAATTGATGCCGATCAGCCGTACGTGGCGCCGGTCAGCGAGGATGAACGTATCTCCGTCCACAACATAGTCCACACGTACCCATTGCGTGCGGGGGGATGGTGTTTGTGGTTGTTGCCGGCATCCCGCCGACGCAATGACTAGGAGCGCACTGCAAAGCAAAAGGCCGCCACACCGACGCACCCTCCGCAATCGGCTTGTGGCCACAGACTATTTCTTTAGACCGTATTTTTGGCGGAATTTCTCCACCCGCCCGGCGGTATCGACCATCTTTTGCTTGCCGGTATAAAACGGGTGGCAAGCCGCGCACACATCGACGTCTAGGTCCCGCCCGAGAGTCGAGCGGGTGGTAAAAGAATTCCCGCACGTGCAGGTAACCTTGATCTCTTTGTATTCTGGATGAATATTAGCCTTCATGCCGTTGACCTCTGGGGGCGCACTCGGCGCCGCGGCGCGCTAGTCTAGGCAAAATCGCCGATGGCGACAATGGGGCGAGCGACTACGAACGCTTCATCGAGTCGAAGAACTGCGCGTTGTTCTTGGTTGCTCTGAGCTTTTCCAGGAGAAATTCGGACGCCTCGAGCTCATCCATCTGGTTAAGCAGCTTTCGCAAGATCCAGATCTTCTGTAGCGTAGCGGGTTCAATCAGAAGCTCTTCGCGACGGGTCCCGGAGCGATTGATATTGATGGCAGGGTATATACGTCTTTCTGCTAGGCGACGATCGAGATGAATTTCCATATTGCCAGTGGCCTTGAATTCCTCGTAGATCACTTCATCCATTTTCGACCCGGTATCTATCAGGGCGGTTGCGAGGATATTGAGGCTACCACCTTCCTCGATGTTGCGGGCCGCGCCAAAGAAGCGTTTGGGGCCCTTGAGCGCATTGGCATCGACACCACCGGTCAATACCTTACCCGAGGCCGGTGCCACCGTGTTATAGGCACGCGCGAGACGCGTAATGGAATCGAGCAGGATCACGACATCGTGCTTGTGTTCTACCAAACGCTTCGCCTTTTCGATCACCATTTCGGCGACTTGCACATGGCGCGAGGCGGCCTCGTCAAACGTGGACGAGATTACCTCGCCACGGACCGAGCGCTGCATCTCCGTGACCTCTTCGGGTCGCTCGTCTATCAACAACACCATCAGAACGACGTCTGGGTAATTAGCGGTGATCGAGTGGGCGATGTGCTGTAGCATGACGGTCTTGCCGCTCTTCGGCGATGACACCAACAGTCCGCGTCCTCCCTTGCCGATGGGGGCGATCATATCGATCACGCGTGCTGTCATGTTTTCGGTCGACTCGTTATCGCGCTCCAAGTACATGACCTCTTCGGGGTGGAGCGGCGTGAGGTTTTCAAATAGGATCTTGTGCTTCGCCTCTTCAGGGGTTTGTTCATTGATCTGTTCTACCCTAAGCAGCGCGAAATAGCGCTCCGACTCCTTTGGCGGTCGGATATTGCCCTTAATGGTGTCGCCGGTGCGCAGATTGAAGCGGCGTATCTGACTTGGGCTGACATAGATGTCATCCGGTCCGGCGAGATAGGACGCATCGGACGAGCGCAAAAAGCCGAAGCCATCTTGCAGGGTTTCTACCACCCCCTCGCCTGTGATCTCTTCACCCTTTTTAGCCTGTGCCTTGAGGATTGCGAAGATCAGATCCTGCTTGCGCATACGGCTGCCGCCCTCGACGTCGAGGACGGCAGCCATGTCCACTAGCTCTGCGGCCGGCTTCCTCTTCAGTTCATGAAGGTTCAACATACTTCGAGCAAATATCCGATTACATCATCGGTGCCAGACACACCGAAGGCTGGTTAGACGTCTGGGAATCGTATGGGGTCTGTTTGGCTGAGAATCTAGATACAGTCGGAATTTATTCCGCTCTATAAACTTACCTTAGCACCTGTGTCATGCGCCGTCCAGTCCGAAAATTAGTATAACCTACCGATCAGAGATTGCCATCAATGAAGGCCGAAAGCTGTGACTTTGAGACCGCACCGACCTTGGTGGCTTCGACGTTTCCATTTTTGAACAGCATCAGCGTCGGGATGCCGCGAATACCGTATTTGGGTGGTGTATCCGGATTCTCATCGATGTTCAACTTTGCCACCTTGAGTTTCCCCGCGTATTCGCTGGCGAGTTCCTCGAGCACCGGCGCGATCATCTTGCAGGGCCCGCACCAATCAGCCCAGTAGTCCACAAGCACCGGGTCATCGGATTTAAGTACTTCAGTTTCAAAAGATTCGTCGGTGACGTGGACGATCCCTTGACTCATAATTGGGTTGCCTCCATATATCAAACAGGCGGGGTATATTGTGCTATCGCGCTCGCGGAATCAATTTGTGTGCGGCCAGGGGAACTATACTCAAGGGAACTGTATCTGAGGAATTATATTATATATATTTGAGCCGAATAGTCTGACTATTGCAAGCGTCACATCGCCTCCGGCAAAACCCACAGCAACGACCCGGAACCCAGGTCACTTAGTTGACACGACGTTATAAGGCCTATTCTAGCAGGGAACGCGCGCCAACGTTTACCTGCATTGCAACAGCCTATGCAAAGCATGGCGCCGCCGGCCGCGGACGCAACGTGGTGTTTGAAGGAAAATTATGACAAATGCGTGAAACACAATCACATGATACATCGTTTATAAGCCTGAACTTGCCGGACACGCTTCGGCGCGCAGTAGCGGACGCGGGGTTTAAAGTGTGTACGCCGATTCAGGCCCAGGCGTTACCGATAGCATTGGCGGGTCGCGACGTCGCCGGGCAGGCGCAGACCGGTACCGGCAAGACGGCCGCATTCCTGCTGGCGATGTTTAATCAGCTGTTGGTCAGGGCGCCGGATAACCACCAGCGTCCTACGCAACCGCGCGCGCTCATAGTGGCGCCGACACGGGAACTCGCCGTACAGATTCACCGCGATGCCGCCGTTCTGGGCAAACACGCCGCTTTCAAGCTGGGCCTGGTGTACGGCGGTACCGGCTACGCGTCGCAGCGCAACCAGCTGGCCGCGGGAGTGGACGTGCTGATCGGCACCCCAGGGCGTTTAATCGACTATTTGAAACAGCGGGTGTTCAGCCTAAAGGCGGTCGAGGTGGTTGTGCTCGATGAAGCGGACCGCATGTTTGACTTGGGTTTCATCAAGGACATCCGTTATCTATTGCGTCGTATGCCGTCGCCCACCCGACGTTTGGGTATGCTGTTCTCTGCTACCCTGTCCTACCGTGTGATGGAGCTCGCGTACGAACACATGAATAACCCCGAGTTCATCCGTGTGGAACCGGATAAGGTGACCGTGGATGAGGTCAAGCAGCAACTATATCACCCGGCCAACGAGGAGAAGATCCGCCTATTGGTCGGGTTATTGCGGCATATGGATCCGCTACGCAGCCTCGTATTCACCAACACCAAGGAGGCCGCCGAACGTGTGAGCGCCTGGCTGCGCAGTAATGGTTTCAACGCCGAGAGCCTCACTGGCGATGTGCCGCAGCGCCAGCGCCTACATGTGCTGCAACAGTTCACCGAAGGCACGTTGCCGGTGCTGGTCGCCACCGATGTTGCCGCGCGCGGCTTGCACATACCGGATGTAAGCCACGTGTTCAATTACGATCTGCCGCAGGATGCAGAAGACTACGTGCATCGCATTGGTCGTACGGCCCGCGCGGGCAGTAGTGGTGATGCCATCAGTTTCGTGTGTGAGGATTACGCCTATTCGCTGATCGACATCGAAAAGTTTATTGGTCATGCGATTGCGGTAGAGCGTATCGGCGAAGAACTGATGCCAGAGCTGCAACCGCCGATAAGACGCCGCCGAGCGCACGCCTCACGTAAAACGTCGTCTAGGCGCCCGCCCGGCCAACGTGCCCGACGACAGCCGACCCGCAAGCACGCAGCCCAGCCAGTTGCAGGCAACAGAGACCGGCCTAACAGAACTAGTAAGCAACGCACACGCACAGCCCGCAAGCCGACCATCGCTTAGTGACAGCACAAACGCGGTGACTCGCACGGGCAGCGCTGTTTGGATATCGACTAAATGCTTGCCTTGATCTCGCGTAACTTGGGGACCGACAGCCGCGCTTCATCGGCGAACTGCAGGGCGCGCGTCAGCCGTGCAGGCGCAGAGCGACCGGTACACTGATGTTGCGGATCGGCGTTAAAAGCATCTACCATACCGGCGATCACGGACTCACGTGGCAGCTTGGCGGCCGTTAGCCAGGCCTGAATGTCCATGACTTCATTGGCCACCTGACGGGCCAATTCTTCGTGCCGTGCCCATAATTCGCCCACGGTACCGCCAGTAACTAGACCGGCGATGTTGGTGGTGAGGATATACACGTTCTTCCGCACTAGCTCGAACATTAGATCGCCCTGTGTTCTTAGCGACTGGCATGGAATATCGAGGCTCTGTAGCGCTTGCGCAATCAACGCGGTGCACGGCCCGTGGACAGGAGACGGAATGATTACCTTGTAGTCCTGCCCCTTCTTTTTTTCGAACCACACGACGATGACAGTCGGTTGTTGGAGGCTATGTGCGCGCCAATCTCTTGGCAGGAGCTCGTTTTGAAGCAGCCCGACGCGATCATGCCAAACCTTGGGCAGTTTTTTTAACACCGAATGGAGATCGTTTTCAACCACCGTAACCAGCACGAGCGCGGGGTTGGGCGTGTTTTTGGCCGCAGTGTCAATGTCCATGCTACGAGTCACGGGATAGATCGGACAGCCGATGCGCAACAGACCGCGTGCGAAGACACCGCCCATTTCACCTACTCCGATTAATACTACAGGTTCTCGTAACATTTGCTTGATCTTTTTCACAGATTCGTGTCAGATTCTTTCCAATTCGTACTCTACGTCAACCCATCAGGGCTGAAGCCGGCTTACGTGTGGTGCGCGTGCCGTTCATGTCCATTGGAGGCTATCCTACTCGTATGATGTCGTTAGTTATCAGGCGCATACGTCTCGCGCTTTTTCTCCTCCTTATTGGCTGGCCACTGTTCATTGTGGGGAATACCGGGGACGACTCGTCACGGGTTGTGTTGCTCGGTATTGATGGCCCTATCGGTCCGGCAACCGGTGATTACGTTCATCGCGGGCTCGAGAAGGCCAGGGAGATGAACGCGATCCTCGTGGTGCTGCGCATGGACACGCCAGGCGGGCTCGATACCGCCATGCGCGATATTATCCAGGATATCATCGCCTCCTCCGTGCCCGTCGCCATCTTTGTCGCACCCAGCGGCGCACGCGCTGCCAGTGCCGGCACCTACATCTTGTACGCAAGCCATATCGCCGCGATGGCGCCGGCGACAAACCTAGGCGCCGCCACACCGGTGCGCATCGGTGCTCCGGCGCCAGGCGGACCGCCGAGCGCGCCCGAGCGCGACAAGAAAGACGATAGCGCCGAGGAAGACAAGGCGGACAAGGACGATAAAGAGGATAAGAAGACAAAAAAAGACAAGGAGTCCTCGGGTAAAGCGGCGAAGTCCCAGGATGCGATGGAGAAAAAAATAATCAACGATGCTGTCGCCTACATACGGGGCCTTGCCCAAATGCGCGGGCGCAACGTGGAGTGGGCGGAGAAGGCGGTGCGGGAGGCCGCGAGTCTGCCAGCGGAAGAGGCGGTGAAACAAAACGTAGCGGACCTAATCGCCAACGACGTTAGCGATCTCTTGGAGAAGATCAACGGGCGCAAGGTCGAGGTGCTCGGAAACGAGATCGAGTTGCAAACCAAGGCCGTCGTTATCACGCGCATCGAGCCCGACTGGCGCAACCGGCTGCTGTCCGTCATTACCGATCCGACCGTGATTCCCATCCTGATGATGCTCGGCGTCATGGGCCTGCTCTACGAGCTCTTAAATCCAGGCTTCGTGTTGCCCGGTGTAATCGGGGGAATCTGCCTGCTGCTCGGCCTGTACGCAGTTCAGGTGTTGCCAGTGAACTATGCCGGTCTCGCTCTCATCCTGCTTGGTATGATGTTCATGATCGGCGAGGCGTTTGCTCCCAGTTTCGGCGCGCTCGGAATAGGCGGTGCCATTGCGTTCGTTGTCGGCTCCATCATGCTCATCGACACCGACGTCGAGGGTTATGGGATCTCCTGGCCCATTATTGTTACTGCCGCCATACTGGGGGCTGTCGTTTTCGGGGGCGTGGCGACACTAGCCCTAAAGGCGCGCAAGCGCGCGGTCGTCAGCGGCCAGGAAGAAATGATCGGCAATACCGGCGAGGCGCTTGAATCGTTTAAGACGGAAGGTAGAGTTCGTGTTCATAGTGAACACTGGAACGCGCGTACGCGCGCGCCGGTGAAGCGCGGTCAGAAGGTCAAGATCACCGGCATGGAAGGATTGGTGTTGCTCGTCGAGCCCGCCAACCCGGAGGAAAATTGATATGAGTGAATTGTTCTCGTTTGGTTTTGTAATCGCCCTGGTTTTTATCTTGTTGTTCTCGGCCATCCGCATCCTGCGGGAGTACGAGCGCGGCGTGGTGTTCTTGCTCGGGCGTTTCTGGAGGGTCAAGGGGCCAGGGCTGATCATCATCATTCCGGGAATACAACAGATGGTGCGCGTTGATCTGCGCACTATCGTTATGGATGTACCCTCGCAGGATGTGATCTCGCGCGACAACGTCTCGGTGAAGGTCAACGCCGTGGTGTACTTCCGCGTCGTTGACCCGGAGAAGGCGATCATCCAGGTGGAGGACTTTTTCGCCGCCACCAGCCAGCTCGCGCAGACCACCCTGCGCTCGGTACTCGGTAAACACGAGTTGGATGAGATGCTGGCGGAGCGCGATAAGCTCAATCTGGACATTCAAAAGGTGTTGGATATTCAGACCGATGTCTGGGGCATCAAGGTCAT